>JAYQON010000052.1:0-20830 GCA_038144835.1 Bdellovibrionales bacterium | reverse complement strand
GCTTCAAAAACTACCGACTGAGAGTGCTAAGTGCTCGTCTTTTCTAGTGTACGCTTCGTGCCAAACAGTTAAGTGAGCAGATCCTGCGGTACTCGCCGAAATGAAGCGAGTTGAAGATTGGCGTCCCCTACGAGATTTGAACTCGTGTCTTCTCCGTGAAAGGGAGATGTCCTAGGCCCCTAGACGAAGGGGACGCAGTATTTATTTGGTGACCCGCGATGGACTTGAACCATCGACCCCTTCATTAAAAGTGAAGTGCTCTACCGACTGAGCTAGCGGGTCATTGGAAAGGATCAAGTTTTCTCAGTATTGCTTTATTAGGTCAACAGTTAACTTACTAAAAAATCTGATCTAATTTTACTTTTTTAAAACTTAAAAGATCTGGTCACCATCACCGGGCGCAACTCCGTTCGACACGAAGCTGAAAAGAACGGCGTGCCCCCTGCGTGCCCTCCGCTCTTAAGAGAAGAGGGGCTTGATCCATAGGGTTTGGTCGCGGCCCGGGCCTACGCTGACCACGTCTATTGGAATCGCGACACTGGCTCCTATGAATTGGATATATTCCTGAGCGTAGCGTGGAAGATCTTTGAGGGATTTTGCGGTTGTTAAATCTTCTTTCCAACCATTCAAGGATTCATACAAAGGTTTGCAGCGAGCCAATTCTCCTGGACTCACCGGGTATTCGCTAATGCGCTGGCCATCCAGCTCATAGGCGGTACACACTTCAATTTTGTCAAATCCACTTAAAACATCGAGTTTCATAAGAGCCAACGAAGTTATTCCACTCAGCCGAATGGCGTACTTCAATGCGACTAAGTCAAGCCATCCGCAGCGTCGGGCGCGACCTGTGGTAGCCCCAAATTCTTGGCCAACTTGGCGCATTTTATCGCCAACTTCATCATGGCACTCGGTTGGAAAAGGCCCACTGCCTACACGAGTGTTATAAGCCTTGGTGATGCCCATCACTTGGTTAATGGTTCCGGGCCCAATTCCCGCTCCGATCATCGCGCTTCCTGCAACCGTGCTCGAGCTGGTGACAAAAGGGTAGGTACCATGGAGCAAATCTAAAAGACTGCCTTGGGCTCCCTCAAATAAGACTTTTTTGCTTGCTCGCAATGCCTTGTAAATGACCAAAGAAGTGTCGCGACAGCGATAAGGCGCAAGATAATTCGCCACTTCCTCAATGAGGGCCATCATGGCATCAACGCTGACTGGTTTTTCTCCATAGAATTTTTCCAGAAGAAAGTTTTTTTCTTTTAACGCCGTTTCAAGTTTTGCACGTAGGATGTCTTTTTGAAAAAGGTCACCAAAAAGAAGTGCCTTACGTGAAGCTCGTTCTTCATAAGCTGGCCCAATTCCGCGACCAGTCGTACCTATCTTGTCGAGGCCAGCAGATTTTTCGCGGGCCTGATCCAGTTGGCGATGATAGGGCAGTATCACCGTCGCCGAGTCAGAAATGAGAAGTTGAGCATCCTCTTTGAGAAGCCCGTTTTCTTTGAGCGCGCGAATTTCTTCGCACAACTTCTCCACGTCTAATACACAACCGGCAGAAATCACGCACGTTGTGTGAGGATGAAGGACACCTGACGGAATAAGGTGTAAAACGGTCTTCTTACCATCGACAACCAGCGTGTGACCTGCATTAGCGCCACCTTGGTAGCGGACCACAAAATCGGCTTTGGCAGAGAAAACATCCACCACTTTGCCTTTGCCTTCATCACCCCACTGGGATCCAACGACAATTATGCCTGGCAAGGTAAGACTCCTTTGATTTTAGCTAATTAGAGCTGAAAGCAAGCCCAGAGATAAAATCACAAGCCTGCTTCTGCCTCAAGCGCTCATCCACTTATCGAGCGTTATTTTCAAAAAACGAATAGGGGTTAGGCCTTTGGAGAGCAATAGACTCTAAGCGTCAATGCTCATCCATTGACCCATCGTCAAACGGAAAGGCTGCAGTCATCTGACTGCACAAGGCGCTGGCCCCAAAAATTTTAATTTCAAAGGCGTCATAAGGCATATATTCGAAATGTAAGAGCCATTTCTTATCTTCGCCAACGATACCCAATTGATTGGTGCCGCCCTCGGGGGCAGGATCTTTTTCAAATGCCCCGATTTCTTTTTTGAGTGCCCCTGGTTTCCAATCAAACGCTTTGATCCACTTCAACAACGTGTGGGAGTTGTCGGGCGAGGTCATGTAAAAAATCTGGGCAGGCGCCCTCTTTACAAGCTCTTGCAATTTTGCTTGCACAGCTTCGAGATCTGGCCCGTCTTCATCCGCGCCGTAGCCTTTGGTACTCACACGAAACGTGCGGATGGGTGAAGTGAACACGATTTGGAAATCCGGGAAAGAAGCAAAGCCGTACTCGTTGGTTAAATCGAAGCTTTTCTTGACCCAGATTTCCATGTCTTTGTTGTTATCTTTTTTTTCAGGCATTCATGAACCACGCTGTATTTAACGGAAGCGTGTCTCCAATGGGCTGATTGTTCTTGTATGCGATCGCTTTTTCAACCGCTTCGTTCGACGCTTTTTCCCAAGCACTTTCGGTAAAGGCTCCAATATGTGGCGTCATGAGCAGTCGCGGATGAGTTAACAGACGGTGTCCTGCCGGAGGCGGTTCGCGTTCAATAACATCCACGGCAGCCCCCCGGATAGTCCCTTCATCCAGCGCCACCATAAGATCATTTTCGTCAATGACCGGGCCACGGCATGTATTAATCAGTAGAGCTTGCTCTTGCATCTCTTTAAAGGTGGGTTGATTCAAAAGGTGTTTGGTTTCCTTGGTCAGTGGCACATGTAATGAAACAATGTCAGCACTGCGCAAAACTTCAATCATCCCGTGGCGCTCGATCCCGTAGTGAGTAAAGACCTGCTCATCGATGTAAGGATCGTGGCCAATCAGTTTCATGCCGAAAGCTTGTGCAATGCGTGCGACTCTTTGGCCCACGCGACCCAGGCCCAAAATTCCAAGGATTTGTCCCTCTAAACCATGTGGGCGAGTGAGACCTTCGCGCCAACGGTTCTCGCGCACATTGCGACGCGCCTCAACAAGTTTGCGTTCACAAGCCAGCATTAAAGTGAAAGTGAGCTCTGCGGTCGCTTGGGCGTTGGCATTAGGGCAATGAACGCTCACAATTTGGCGTTTTTGGCACTCCCGCCAATCGATATGATCAAAGCCGCTGGTGGCTGTAATGACTAGCTTCAGCCGTGGAGCCTTTTGCAGCAGTGATTGATCAACCCGTGTACGGCTGCGAATAAGTAAAATTTCAGCAGATTCTAAGTCGTCCAGACTGTGACTAACTTCGAAACTTCCCTGAGCGAGCAGGCGAGCAAGGGCGGAGAGGGCATAATTTTCAAGAACAATGGTTTTGATCACTCTTTCGTGTACCCCACGCTGGGCATCGATTCAATAAGACTTACAGAATAGGCCTATCAGAATAGGGGAGAGGCTTGGCTCAAACGTTGTCGTAGTTCAGCTTCGAAGTCGAACTTTTTCATTAATGATGTCGACAGGGCTGAAAATAACGCCACCATGTCTTGGTCGCGCACATCGCCCATGTGACCGACGCGAAGTATTTTGCCCTTGAGTTGATCTTGCCCTCCCATGATGGTGATACCCCATTGCTTCTCTAGACGATCGCGGATTGTGCTGCTGTTAACCTCTTCGGGAGTTTTCAAGGCCGTGACTGAAGGTGAGGGGGCCTGTGAAAAAGTAGACAGCCCTAAACATTCTCCGCCCCAGCGCGTGGTTTTTGCGAGGACCTCACAGCGGCGCATGACGGTTTCCATTCCTGTTTGCTGCATGCGTTGCAGAACTGTGTTTAAGCCGACGATTAGCGAGGTAGGAGACGAAAAGTGAGTTTCCTTGCGTGCATTGGCGGATCTCTCAGCAATCAAATCAAAATAAAATTTAGGGAGTTTCGCATCACTGGCTACTTTCCAAGCACGTTCGGAAAGGGCTATGAAACTTAAACCCGTAGGGATCATAAAAGCTTTTTGTGAGCCAGCGACTAGAATATCGATGTCCCATTCATCCATGGGCAGTGGCATGCAACCAACAGCCGTGATTCCATCCACACAAAAAAGTGCATTCGAGTGTTCACGGGTCACCTTGATCATTGCTGTTAAAGGATGCGTCGTGGCTGTGCTCGTTTCGCAAGCCTGTGTGAAGACAGCTTTGATCCGAGGATGGGACTGAAGCATGTATGTGAATGTTTGTAGGTCTACAGGTTCTCCCCATGGGACATTCAAGCGGTGAGTTTGGATCTGGTAACGCTCGCACATTTCAGCCCAGCGCTCACCAAATTTGCCGCTTACCACAACTAGGGCTTGGTCTCCCGGACTTAAGGTGTTGACGATCGCCGCTTCCATGGCGGCACTACCGGTGCCAGCGATGATTTGCACCGGTTGGCGAGTTTTAAAGACAAATTGAAGCCCTGCCCATGTTTCATGCAGAATGCGCTCAAATTCCGGCGTGCGATGATGAATAACTTGATTATTCATTGCCCTTAGCACAGAAGCGGGCACGGGCACGGGCCCTGGTGCAAGCAAGATCATGGGGCTACTTTGAGACGATTAACTTGACCGGTCAAGGCCAATTGATTAGCGTTTTTGACGTGTTACGGCTTTGCTTATTTAATCTTATCGGCATTTCCCTTGTTCTGACGCTAGTATCATGCGGCTACAAGTTTGGTTTGGCGGACCGAGCTCTTCCCGGTGGGTACAAGCAAGTCGCTATCCCCGTTTTTAGAAATACCAGCAGTGACGTTGGTATCGAAGTTCCATTTACCAATGCTTTGATTCGCCGCTTTGCTCGCTCGCAAGTAGCGCGCGTGAGCGAAAAAAATCTGGCGCCTTTGGTGTTGGAAGGAACCATAGTCAGGGTAGAAACTCTTCCAGGGCCTGCCGTCACCAGTGCAGAATTAAAAACTTTGCCTGATGGCGCAGTTCTGACTACTGAATATCGATTGGTGGTGTCTACTTCAATAACCCTCAAGCGCAAGTCAGACGAAAAAGTGATTTGGCAGGGTCAATTTGCTAATGAAAAAGTTTACGCTGCACCTCGCTTGGGGCGTGAGGTGCTCAACTCCGCCAATGCCACATACAACCACTCAGCCCGCATGGAAACCATCGCGCGATTGGCCGAGGAGATGATGGCAGAGGCTCATGACCGCATGACGGAGAATTTTTAAGCCGTGATTCTCGACTTTAGAAAGCTGCAGCAAAGACTTGAAAGCCGTGAACCAGGAAACCTGTACCTGCTTATGGGTGAGGAATCGTTTTTAACTCAAGAAGCGGTGGCTCTCCTTAAGGAGCGTGCTGTGGAGGAGAGCCTACGAGATTTTAATTGCGATATCTTTGAAGCTTCCGAAGTTCCGGCAAGTCAGGTGAAAGACGCCTGCGAGATGCTGCCGATGATGAGTCCGAGGCGCATTGTCATTTACCGTGGTGTTGATCACCTGAAGGACAAGGATTGGGAAGCGCTTATGCCGCTTTTCGATGACCCCTCTGAAACCACAACTTTTGTGATGACAGCTGAATCGCTTGATAAACGCAAAAAGGCCTTCAAAAAAATTTCCGAAACTGCTGTGATTGTTGAGCTCAAGCGTCCTTACGATAACCAGGTCGCGGACTGGATTGATTATTTGGCTTATCGCCACAATCTTACCGTAAGCCGCGACGCATCCCAGCTTCTGAGGCAGTTCGTTGGCTCCAACCTTACGGAGCTAAATAATGAACTCCTCAAGCTGAGAGATTATTTGGGTGAGCGGCGGCATATAGAGGCACAAGACATCCTGCAGGTGGTGTCTCAAACGCGAGTCGATCGCATTTTCGATTTCACGGATGCGATTGGCCGCCGAGATAAAGTGCACGCTCTGCATTCCTTGGCGAATCTGCTCGAGCATGGGCAGAGCGAAGTTGGAATTGTGGCAATGATCACTCGCCACTTTCGCATTTTGAGTCAAATCAAAGATGGGCAACGGGAAGGTCTTACGGGGCAGCGTCTCTCGACCAAAGCCGGAATCCCTAGTTTTCTGTTACGTCAATACCTCGAACAAATTCGCCACTGGGACGAAAATAAAATCCAAAAAACTTTTATTGTTCTGCAAGACACGGACAGAGCATTAAAGGCATCCTCTGTGCCTGCGCACGTTTGGTTAGAAAATTTTGTTCTTAAGACTTGTGGCTAGTCGCCGTTAGTTTTGCTTATGAAGAAGGGCCTTTTTACCGATTGATAGAGCCATGAAGTGGATTCACTTAATGGCTATCTCGGCTTTCTTTTCATTTACTTTACAGGCAGACCCTAGCCCTTCAGTGCAAATCAATGTTTGGAGTGGTGGCCATATTCCAACACTGAAAAGTGTATTGCCTCCCAATTATGTGGTGCTTGATCGAAAAGTAGAACAGTCGAATTCTCATGATGCTGGCTATCTTGAACCCAGTCGTCGAGATGCACTCTTTCGTAAAACTGGAATTGAACGTCGATTAAAGATGTTTGATGACCTTGATAAGGATCTTCTGGTTGTCGCCATACCTCACTACTCTGTGTCTGAGTTAAAGGCTCAGTACCCCATGCTCGAAGAAAATGAAATTCGAGCCCTGAAACGTGAATTGGGGTCGAGCCCATGAAGTTTACATTTCTACTTTTAGGTTTAGGTCTATTTGTAACTCCATGCGTGCGGGCAAATGTTCTTTTTCTTGATCTAAATGATTCGCCCAAAGAGCTTGCAGCATGTCAGGAAGGCTTGCGCGACGCCGGGCAAGGTCATCAAGTAGTCAGTGTGGGGCCTTCTGGAGGCGATGAACGTCCTCTCACTATGGAAAAGATACTCGGCAAGGTGGAACAGGCTCGTCGCAAAGGCATAAATTTTGATTCTATTGTGATCTCTGGAGAAGATGGCAGTGGTGTTTTTTTTGGCAGCGAGGGAAGTTTTTCAGCCAGGCAGCTACGGGGATTAGTAGAAAAAATGAACCAAGGGGGTTCAAAAGTCCGAACGGCCGCTCTGTGGGGCTGTTATCCAACGACTAAGCATGGTTGCCAAACCTATTGGCTCAAGGCTCATCCAAGTATCAATATGGCGGTAGGTTTCTCTACTCAAGGGCCCAGTAAGGAAAGACCGGCGAATCATCGTTTGATGCGCGAGTACTGTAAAATTCGAGATCAGGCAGCGCGCGCGGCCAGTATTGATCAACTCTGTCTATTTTATTTTAATCTCTCAAAAGGAATCAATGATACCTCCGTTGGTGTTTGCAACAGAAGAGGAGTTGCCTCGGATTTTTACGATACCCTTGGGCGCGATGGCCGTCGTTCTGGTGAAAATATCTGCCAAACTTACGATGAGCTCCAGGCTCGTTGCGGGCAAGCTGGCGATGCTTTGGTTAAATCTGATGTTTTTGACAACTGTATGAGTGGCGGCGACTCGACTTTTGATTTTGATCGCTCGTGTGGAGACGCTGCCGGCCGGTCTTCTCCGCTCAGGAAATACTACAATCAACTGCATCTTTGGCGACATTGTAAGGAGCAAGTGAATACAGAGCACGGATTTGAAATGCCCGAGCCCATGACCGTCATTCGCCTGCTAAAGTTTAAGTATATCAGAGACAACCTTGCACGTTTGAATGCTCGCGAACTCAATGACTACGATGATCGTCTGCGACAAATAGGTCTGCAGAACTTTACCTTGGGTGATATCCGAAATCTAAGTCGTAGAGAGCTGCGTGAGCGTGTTGAAGGGGCCATCAGCATCTTGCGTGGAGGGAGATCATCGCGTTTGTCGACCGCTGATGCTGCAGTTTTAAAAATGGCAGAGGGTTTGGGACGGACGTTCTTGTCGCTTGATTCTGAATGTTCCAGTCCTGGAACGATTAATCCTGGCAAAGGCCGACCAAGTCAGTGCTTACTCACCTACGAGAAGGCTATAAGGCGATGAATGCAGTTAATGAACTTAAACTTAAGGCAAAACGTCGAGTTCCGCGTAGAGAATATGAAGGCCCTGTGGGTCTTTTGATTGGCGGACAGTATAAAATTGAGAGATTTTTTCAGGTCGGTGAGGGAGGCATGACCATATCCAGTAGTGAGGCTCTTAAAGAAAACTCTCGTCTGGTGCTTAATTTTTTTATCGCTAACGAGACCATTGTGGTTCCCGGTGAAGTTCGCTCCGTGATCGTGGGTAAGAGTGTGGCCTCTCATCTCTACAGCGTGGAGTTCGTTAACCTGGAGTTTGGTTTTAAGCGCCTGATTCGAAATTTTGTGGCTTTGGCTAGTGAGAGCATAAAATCAACAACTTAGCTAATTTGAATAAAAAAGCCCCATTCCATTGAGGCATCCTACTTACGTACCCCTTTTTTGACCGCAGACGAGCCCATGTTGACAGCAAATCAACTAGCTAAAATCGTTCCACGCTCAGTTGCGATTTAAATGAGATTGCAATACAAAAGGGCCCAAAATGGCGGCCCTGGGGACGAGACTTGTTGCTGTGAGTGACGACAATGCCGGCCTCGCTAGCAAAACAAAACATTGCGAGGCTGGATTGCTCGAGCCGGACTACTTAACGGTTGTTAGTATAGCCTTAGCCTAGGGTCGAAACAGCTTTAGATAAGCGGCTAATTTTTCGAGAAGCGGTTCGAGAGGGAACTCGTCCTTTTTGAGCGGCCTTGGCGATGGCGCTGGAGTACTCGACCAGGGCCTTCGAGCTTTCGTCCTTGTCTTTTGCCGTTACTGCTTTGCGGACTTTCTTTTCAAGACTGCGAACTTTACTCAGGGTCTTGGCATTGATGGCGCGACGACGAAGGCTGATGCGCGCACGCTTTTCTGCCGACTTATGGTTTGCCAATTGAGAACCTCCAATGATTCAATAGCTATTGAGAAGGACTGGGGAATATCACAGTCACCGCAGTGAGACAAGAGGACTTCATTGAGCTCAAAAGAACCGTTAACCGCAAGCTCACAGAAGATAGAAAAAACTTATAAAAAACAATCGGTTATGCGTTCTGCCATGAGTATGGCGTTGGGTACTTTTTCAAGCCGCATTTTAGGTTTTTTGCGGGATGCGGTCATGTTTCATCTTTTTTCTAGGGGAGTTACCGATGCCTGGGTGGTGGCCTTTAGGCTACCCAATATGTTCCGTCGCCTCTTGGGAGAGGGGTCTCTTTCGGTCAGTTTCATTCCCGTCTATGTGGATTTGCGCAAGGACTCTCCCGAAGAGGCCCGGCGTTTGGCTAATGTCATTTTTACGATAGTTTTTGGCTTGGCTGTTTTTATCTCCGTCGCTTGTTTCGTTTTTATGAACGAAATCATCGGATTTATGGTGGGCGATCCGCGCGGGTTTGCGGCTGTGCCTGGAAAAGTCGAGCAGACCGTCTATCTGGCTAGAATCATGATTTTTTACCTGATTCTTGTATCGACATATGCCTTCCATATGGCGATTGCCAATACGGTCGGTCACTTTTTTATTCCGGCGGTTGGGCCTACTCTGTTTAATCTTGGATTGATCATATTTACTTTACTGCCGATTGAACTTGGTGCTTACGCGGGCAGCACACTCTCTTTAGGGGTTATTTGTGGCGGGCTATTGCAGGCCGGCGTGGTGTTTTGGTTACTTTGCAAAGAGGATGTTTTGCCTCGTATTTCTTTGCGCTGGAGAACTCCAGGGGTCGTTCGCGTCTTTATGAATATGGCGCCTGGGCTGTTTGGTTTGGGAGTATTCCAGGCAATGACGCTGGTGAATGTCAAATTTGCGGCTCGCCTTCAGGAGGGTGCGCAAAGTTACATATATGCAGCGGACCGAATTTTAGAACTGCCACAGTCGCTGATAGCAGTAAGTTTAGGAACAGCCCTGCTTCCACGCTTTGCGGAACTTAGTCGTCAAGAAGAACGCAGCAAGTTTTTAGCCGAAGCCAACCAGGCTGTGCGTTTGCTCTTGTACCTTTCGTTACCAGCGGCGGTAGGAATGTGGGTGTTGGCTCAGCCGATCACTGAGGTTTTGTTTATGCGTGGGGCTTTTAGTGCCACGGATGCTCTAAAGACTTCTCAGGTTGTCGAGATTTATGCCATTCTGCTGTTATTTTCAAGTTGGTCGCGGGTGACTGCCCCAGCCTTTTATGCGCTAAAAAACACGTGGCTGCCGGCTACTGTGGCGTTTGTAGTTTTACTTTTGCATATTCTAGTCAGTCCTTATTTAGTTGATACCTTTGGTTTAAGGGGACTCGCGGCCGCCACATCGGTGGCCAGTGTTTTGAATATTCTTATTTTACAAGTTTTCTTTTATCTGTTGGTAGGGCCCTTGGGTTATTCCTCAATTTTTTCTAGTCTTGTGCGATTGCTTCCAGGATTAATCGTTATGGGATGGCTGTGTTGGGTCTCTTATCCATCCTTATTGGCTATGTTTGAGATTTGGTTACCTGTGTCCCAGGCGCGCATGATGTCTCTCACTTTGGTGATTTTCGTTGGCATGGTTGCCTATTTCTTCCTAACATCGCTGTCGGGCAGCGAGAGTGCAGAAAAAGTTTTATCGGTTTTTCGTCGTAAATTCTCTCGATTGAAGTCTTGAAGGGGCCTCGAATATTCTTGCTAACCTTAGAGTTTATACAATTTGTAGAGCATAATTTCTTGATCGCTATTCGTCGTTGGCGTGCAGTCCAGGCTGGCGCTGTGATCGGCGATCTTTAATTCCAGCTTTTTGGTGATGTCATTGTAAACCAGAGAATCTTCGTCATGAGCATAAGAAAGTGCTAGACGGAATGTTTCATCACCTTTTTCAGTGATCACATTTAAGCGGCGCGATTTTAAATCGGTGAGCGGGTACAATTCACCAGGTTTCAAAGAGTACAAGGCATTCGTGGTGTTTTCACGATCAAGGAAAAGTTCAAAGCGCTCAGCTTCACCTGAGCATTTGAGTACCGAAACATAAGAAGTGGCGTAAACTGGCACTGAAAAAGCAAAGATTACAAGCGATAAGAACAGGGTAAGCATTCCATTGCCTCCAGCAAGATACCCAGCTCAAGAGCAAAGCTTATGCCTTTTTTGCTCGCTTCCAATAAAGTTCTTTTTGCTCAGAATTCAGATTTTCCCAAGACAGGCCATCCCGATTCACTAATTCCTGAGTTTGTCGAAAACGCGCTTCAAAGCGTCTGTTGGTTTTGCGCAGGACCTGCTCTGAGTCGATGTTTAGGTGGCGGGCCAACTGTGCGACTGAGAACAGAAGATCGCCCATTTCCTCCTCTACACGAGCGCTTTCAATTGGCGATGTTTTGAGCTCCTGTTCAAGCTCTTCAAGTTCTTCTTTGACTTTATTCCAACATTGATCTGCATTATCCCAATCGAAGGCGACTTTTTTGGTTCTTTCGCCGATTTTTTGCGCGCGAAGAAGGGCAGGAAGATCTACCGGAATGTCGAAGCTGAGAGGCTGATTTTTGTGAGTGCCTTTTTCCTCAGCTTTAATTTCTGCCCAGCTCTGTAAGACTTCTTGAGAAGTTTTTGCCGTCACGTCGCCAAAAACGTGAGGGTGGCGACGAACCATTTTTTTACTGATGCCCTCGATCACGTCGAAGATGTCAAAGCGTTGGCTTTGACGCGCAATTTCGGCGTGCAAAACCACCTGCAAAAGCAAGTCTCCAAGTTCTTCACGCAGATTGTCTTTGTCATCACCGTCAATGGCTTCTGCTAACTCATGGGCTTCTTCAATAGCGTAACGAGTTAGACTTTGGTGGGTCTGCTCTTTGTCCCATGGACATCCGTCGGGGCCGCGCAGAAACTCCACGACTTTGAGTAGGCTAGAGAATTCTCTAAGGTTTTTCGGGGCTTTAGGCATGGTTGCGAGGCTCTCCTAAAATCCAGATTAAGGCAAGTCCTACTCCGTAAGACTGATAATATTGAATAGACTCGCCGAAAATGAGATAGGAACTTGATGATCAAATATGGATAAGCGAAAGAATTTTTTTAAAAAACAATCTCCTGGAGTTCACTGGCGATCCAAGTACATGGATCCATCGCGCCGTTTTGTGGAGTGGGTGGACTCGCTTGGCTTTCAACAGACAACTATTGGTCGGTGGCTTAATCTTCTCGACGAACGCATACACTTAAGAGCAGGGGCATTAATCTTCCTCTTCTGCCTTGTTCTTTCCTTTGTGATTTTTTGGGATGTGGAAGTGTCTCATGAAGTTTCTTTGGGGGAGGTTGCCAGTGCCGATATCAAGTCGCCAATGAGTTTCACCCTTATCGATGAGTTGGCAACCGACGAAAAGCGTGAACTTGCTGGAGAGAACATACCTCCATTATTTGATTTTGATCCCAATACTTACGAGCAGCTGATCAATCGGGTTTACCGCAGTTTTCGCAAGATGCGACGAGAAGTCAAAAATGTGCGTTGGCCCACCAATCCTTCTCAGCGTGAGGAGGAAATAAAGGAATTTAACGCCTACAAGCCCGTTTTTGAGAAAGAACTCGGCGCCGAAGTTCCAGACCGTCTGTTTGAGTGGCTCACGGAAAACCGGTTTTCAGCCACGTATGAAAATATCCTGATTCGAGCTTTGGTAAAGTGGTCTTCTCGCAGGATTATGGATGGTCAATCTTCGTTGTTCAAAACACCTGAGGCTCCTCTGATGGTGCGTGTGGTGGGCAACGGACGCACCGGTGGTGAGGAATTCTCTCTCCAACGCAATGAAGTGCATGACGTTAAGCGACTCAGTGAATTTGACCTTAACGGTGTGTTGGGAGCGGAGCGGATCTCCGCTAGAGACCGCAAGGCAGCTCTTGATTTGGCTCATTTGCTTATGGTGCCAAATCTGACTTTCAATCGCCAAGAAACCTTAGATCGCAGGCATCGTGCGCGTGAAGCCGTTTTGCCTGTACAAGTCTCCATCAAAAAAGGACAAACTATTATTGCGGCTGGGGCCGTTGTCCAACCTTTACATGTTAACTTAATTCGAGAGCTTAATTCACTGCGCTCGTCCAAACGCACCGACTTTATTTCAGTAGTCGTAGCCTTTTTGTTTTTGATCTTGGTGACCGTTTTTTTCTCCTATTTGCGTCGCACCTCGAGCCATCGCATTCAGGTGTCGGCTAAAGATATGTATGCCATGGGATCAGTGGTTATGTTGATTGTACTGATGACCAAGGGATATTTGTATTTGGTCGATGCGGCCTTTGCTGGCAAAGCCGATGTGATTCCCGTTAATAGCTTGCTTTACGCAGCCCCGATTGCTGCTGGGCCTATGCTGGTAGGTCTAATGATCGCGTCGGTTGAAATTGTTTGGCTGTTTTCTATTTTCATGGCGATCACGGTGGCTATGATGGTGGATGCTAGCTTCAATTTTGTCTATTTTCTGGTTGCCGTCATTGGTGGGATTGCTGCCGCTCGTGGTGTTTATTCGTGCACCAAGCGTAATGATATTTATAAGGCTGGCATTCGTGCAGGCTTAGTGTCGGCCGCAGTTCTCACTGCGGTGACTTTTTTGCAGCCAATTGCTGAGCAACAATCTGTTTTTGATGTGTTGATTTGGAACGTTCCTCTTGGTTTTTTGGGTGGTTTGTTGGCGGCGCTCGTAACCATGGCTTTCATCCCGTTATTTGAGACAGTATTTAATTATACAACTGACGTTAAACTTCTCGAGCTTTCGAGCCTCAATCATCCCTTAATGAAAGAGATGATTGTTAAGGCACCGGGCACTTATCATCATTCTTTGGTTGTGGGCAGTATGTGTGAGGCCGGCGCTGAAGCCATTGGAGCCAATCCACTTTTGGCTAAGGTGATGGCCTACTATCACGACATTGGCAAAATGGAACATGCCCAATACTTTATTGAAAATCAAAGACCTAATTCTAACCCTCATGATCATATCTCTCCGCATATGAGCAAAACAATTTTGATTGCACACGTTAAAGATGGGGCTGAAATGGGATATGCTCATAAGCTCGGATCTGCGATTATTGATGGTATTCTCCAGCATCATGGCACCACCTTGATTTCGTTTTTTTACAATAAAGCCATGGAGGAACAGGACGAAGATATTGACACTGTTCGTGAAGAAGATTTTCGCTACCCTGGTCCCAAACCTCAATTTAAGGAAGCCGCGCTTCTTATGTTGGCCGACTCTATTGAAGCTGCCGCAAGGTCTTTAGATGAACCGACTCCTGGTCGACTGACTAGTCTTGTGCGTAACATTATTCAAAGCAAATTTCTCGATGGCCAACTTGAGGAATGTGATCTCACACTTCAGAACTTAAAGGTTATCGAAGAAAATTACCGCAGGATCATTTTAGGTATTTATCACCAGCGGATTGATTATCCGAGTCAGCCAGGATCGCGGCGTGCCCCTGCCTTACCTCCCGGGCCATCATTTATGAAAGGCGCTCGCAAAAAAGGCGTGCACGCCACATGAAACTTTTGGCTTTAAATCAGTCTCGCGATCAAATGCCTCGTCGTTGGTTAGAAAAATGGGCTCAAGCTCTAGGTAAAGAGCTTGAGAAGCGGGAAAAGAAGTCTTTCAAAAAAACCGAACTGGTGATCGTATTTGTCAACTCCCATCAAATGAAGCGTCTCAATCATCTCTATCGCGGAAAAAACTACGCAACAGATGTTTTAAGTTTTGAATCCGCCGAGGCAGGCTCTCTAGGCGAGCTGGTTTTGTGTTGGCCGACAATACATGCGCAGAGTTTGCGGACCGGACTCAGTCCACGCGGTGAATTGGGTTACATGATTGTTCATGGTGTTTTACATCTGCTTGGTTACGATCATGGAGATCCAGAGAGCGAGTCGCGCATGTTTGCGCTGCAAGATCAAATTTACTCCATTTTAGAAAGAAACGTAGGTTTGCGTTAGATCAGCCCCTTTTTAATGGCATAGCCCCTGCAAAAGCCCTCCTGGCAACCACGTCGCTTGTATATTGTGGCAGCGTGCGGTCAAAAACCCCGAAGATGGGATATTTTTGGGACATATAAATAGGATCCATTTTGTATGCTTGGGGTCTTGCGTGGAGTCGGGTGGTTCAGGAGAGGAGCGTTGGCGCTGCTAATATTTAGTGTCGCCGAAGCTTTTGCTGAGCCACATGTACGCGTTGAATGGTATGTCGAGGCACTGACTTTAGATGAAAATCCGGGCCAATCACTTGAATCGACGGCGCGTTTGTTGTTCTGGCCAAACAAAGCCGTGCATCCGTATCTCGGTTTTTCTTACCTCGATTATCAAGCTTTCAAATTTGCAATACACAGACGCAGTCCAATGGTGGGTTTGCGTTGGGACGTCTTTCCTTTTCTGCGGGTGTTTTATGAGTTTCGCCGAGCTTACGATGCTCTCGCGGAAGACTTAACGCATGATGATCCTCGTCTTGGAGCCATCGCCTTTTACTTTAAACCACTAGTCGAACTGCCTGTGGGGCTAACGGTGGTGACCGACTCCTATGCAGAGCTCATGCAGATGGACAGGTATTCCCGACACCCCATGGTTTCAGGTTGGAGCAAGATGGCCTTGCCTTGGAATGCTCGGCCTTTAGTTTATGTAGACGCATACGGAGAATTTAATTTTCAAGAGACTTCAGATCCAGCTCTGGGTCGCAAAGTACGAGAAGTTCGTGCGGGAGTGCGCGCTGGAGCTGTGTGGAATCGTTTGGGTGTAAGTGTTCATCTGTTTCATCGCCTGGATAGCTGGGTTGATTCTCCGCAAGCTCGCTGGCGACTTTTATTGGCGGCGGGGGGGCAATTTTGATGACCAGTTGGACGCTAGACACGTTTTTTGTGGTTATGGAGACTTGGGCGTTTTGCACGGTCATTGGCATCTTCATTTTCGGCATGGACGACGTGTATATGGATTTAGTCGCCTTTTGTCGTCGCCTGCGTCCACGCCCCATCGATGCGATGCAACTCAAGCATTTGACTGAGGCCAGTGAGCGACGCATTTCCGTTGTTATTGCAAATTGGCATGAAGACGAAATTTTGGAGCCTATGGTTTCGGGCAATCTATCACGCATCCTCTATCAAAATTATTGTCTTTGTCTTGGAGTTTACCCAAACGACGAGCGGACGGTTGCTGTTGCTTTTGATCTTGCGAATCGCTTTCCAGGTAAGGTCAGCGTTGTCGTTAACAGTCGGCCCGGGCCAACTTCTAAGGGGCAAATGCTCAACGAAATGTTTAATTATCTTTTGGACACTGATGGGGGTCAGCCGGCGACAGAACTTTTTATAATGCATGACTCGGAAGATTTGGTCCATCCTCTAGCCTTCAAGCTAATGAATCAACTGGCCGCTCGAAATGATTTTATACAGATCCCGGTTTTTAGTTTGGAGAACCCTAGGCATCAGTTGGTGGCAGGAACCTATATTGATGAGTTTGCCGAAGCTCACACTCGCGATATGATTGTGCGTTCGCATCTTAAGGCTCCCGTCCCTTCGGCCGGCGTGGGCACAGCTATTAGTCGTGACTTGGTGCTGGCATTAAGGGCAGAGCAAAACGGTCAGGTGCTCGACGAGTCATCTCTGACTGAAGACTATCAACTGGGACACACGGCTGCCAGGCTTGGCTTTAAAACAAAATTTATTTGTTATTACGTGAATTCAACCATGGGTAGAGATTATGTCGCTACTCGAGAATATTTTCCCGACGGGTTTAAGCAATCTGTTCGACAAAAAACACGTTGGACCTTAGGGATTGCGTTACAAGGCCGCGATGCGCTTGGTTGGGGACACAGCTGGCGTGAACAGTATTTTTTGTGGCGTGATCGTCGCTCAATTTGGAATGGTCTGCTCACCCTGTTAGCCTCGGCACTGTTATTGACATTTACCGGTTATTACTGCTGGACAGGTAGTGTGCCTGAGATCGCGCACAATAACTGGTTTCAATTCGGCTGTTTTCTTAATCTTGGGCAAATGTGTTGGCGGGTAGCTATGCGAATGCGTGCCGTGGGATGGGTTTATGGATGGGCCTCAGTTTGGCTTGTGCCTTTACGCTGGCCGATTGCTAACGTCATCAATACATGGACGGCTTATCGAGCGGCAAAAACCTATCGCGCCACAGTCCGCAAAGGCAAACGTCCTCAGTGGGCTAAGACTCAGCATCGCTTGCCTGATGGATTTGGAGCGAACCAAAATCCCATTTTGAACCAGAGGAGACCAGCCGTTTGATGAGTGTAATATTAACCTTATTGACTTTGTTTTGGTGCTTCAACATGGAACGAGTTGAAGCCAAAGAGTGCGTGAATATTTATTTCGATAAAGGTCCGCAGTCACACGAGTCTCTACAAAAAACGTACACAGTCTTTCTGCAAAATTTATTGGGGCATTTTCCAGAAGTGCAGCAGATTTTGAGCCCGATTGAATCGTATCAATCTGGTGACATTGAATTATGTCGCGCGAGTATCTACATCGGTAGCTACTTTGATAATCATTTGCCTGAGGCTTTTCTTAAGGATTTCACCACCTCGCGTCGCAATCTGGCTTGGGTAGGCTATTCTATTTGGAGACTGGGAAAGGATCGCCTGCAAAAAATTTTTGGGCATACCTATGAGGGCATGGTCGCGGCCAATACGGAGGTACGTATAGGTCCCGATGATCGGCCCAGTTTTTTTCAAGATATACTTTATAAAGGTGAAGTCTTTCGCAAATTTGCGAGCTGGTCGCCAGGGAATCCCCCTGTGTTCATAGGTCCATTTGAACAAGTTAGGCTTAAGCCCACGCTGGCTGAGCGCACGCAAGTGCTGGCGCAAGCACGGCAATCAGGTACCGGAGAGATAATTCCCTATGCCTTGCGCTCAGGAAATCGATTTTACATTGCCGAAATACCGTTTAGCTATATTCATGAAGCCGATCGATATTTGGTTTTTGCTGATATGTTATTTGATATTCTTGATTTACCGCCTCGGCATTTGACTCGTCCAGCAGTACTAAAAATAGATTCGTTTCATGCTCTCTCGGCCCTAGGTTTATATAAGGCTGTTATTAAAGCTCTGCGTGAGGAGCGTATTCCTGTAAACCTTGCGGTGGTGCCCATCTTTTTTGATCCATTGTATGTTTATGATCGTAAGCCTTACGAAGAGTTTCTGCCAATTGGCTTCAAGCCCGAAGCCTTATCGCTTCTGCATTCTCTGCGCAAAACGCCAACGACTTTTTTGTGGAATGGAGTCACTCACCAATATGGCCGAAGCAAAAATGCTTTTAGTGGTGCCACGCCTCATGATTTTGAGTTTTGGGATGGCGTAAACAATACGGCCATACAGGGCGAGTCGGCGCTATCGATTGTGGATCGACTTCAACAGGGTTTGCATTTTTGGCGTTCTGCAGATCTTGAAGATCCCTTGATATGGTTGACTCCAAATAATCAGGCTTCAGCTTTGGGGTATCATGTTTTCGCGAGAGTCCATCCCTGGAATTTTGGGCGGATCATGTATTTTCCACATCAATTGAGTGGAGCTTCCAAAATTGAAAATCCAGCAGAGCTCTGGCTCACGAGCCATGCTCAAGATGCGTTTGATAATCGTCGCCGCTATTTTTCTGCGATGCATGTTGATGTTCCAGAGTATGCTCGTGGTAATCCACAATTTTTTCCCTACGAACTCTATGCAGATATTTATGGCCAGCGAGTTATCCCTGAGAACTTGGGAACTCTAATTGCTAGGAGTGGGCCTGGTTTGCCTGGGCGCCGTTTGGTGGATGACCTTCTGGCTGATGCCAAGCGAAATTTGGTGATTCGTGATGCATGGGCTAGCTTATCTTTTAATCCTTCTCTCACGCTTCCCTTTGACCGTGGCGGGTTAGGTGAATATCCGGGAGATACGCGTGAACTAAGACGTCTACTGAGAGGTCTGCGGAGTCTTGGATACGAATTCATTGACTTGAAAATCTTTGCGAGCCAACGCCCATTGCCTCTTTCCTCAAGTCCAATTTACCGGGAGTAAATTCACGATGTTGCATCAATTGTTTTACGCCCTTTTGATCCTTATACCTCTGGCAGCAACCCATGCAAAAATGAATTTGCCGCCGCCAGAGGAATTGAAAAAGCGAGCCGAAGAGAGCCGTGAGAAGCTTATCGAGGTTTTGCTCGACATAGACCAAAATCTTCAAGAAATGACCGATCCAGAAATTTTTGAATCCTATTTCGGTCTTTTAGAAGACTTAAGAGACTTGAGCGAGCGAGCCAATCTTAACGAAATTTATCCCCAAGGGGTTGAGGGCCTTGGGCGACGAATGGCTGCTTATGGAGCTCGTTGGTTGCGGCCCAATAAAGATAGTGCGGATAAGCTTATTGACTATCATCGCTGGATGGATGCGCAAACGGCGGCGCAATTTCAGTACTACATAGAGCTTGCAATTATGGAGTATAAGGAGTCGGAGGTATTGAAAAGGCTTGCATTAAATATTGAAGCCTTGGGAGTCTTCGCCAAGACCCATTTTTCGCAAGAGCTTCTTCTTAGGAATGGCTATAAACGTCTTCTTTCAAAAGTAGCTACAAAATATCTGACTTTGTTCGAGGTCGGAGATGATGAAATCGATTTTTGGATGAGTAAGATCTCATCGGCGGAAAATTTAGCTGAGATACTCAACCAGATCTATAATCGAGCGATCCAGCTAAAAAAAGATTCTCAGCCAAGTGCGCTCGATATGATGCGCCGATTGTTGATTGTTGAACGTCAGGTTTCTCAACTACGAGATGAGTTGCCCGCCTATTTAGTCACTTTTCCAGCCGAAATCATGCTTGTATTTTTTAATCAAATTCTCGCCTTGGAAATTACCAGCCCTGAAGAATTAACTCAGCAAGCGCTGGCTATTCTCCCGCCTCAGCAAATGCGCAATTTATCGCAGCAAATCCGGTTTAACGGTAAACCTCCAAGCGATACCTACGCGGAAGAATATCAAAAACTTCTGGAGCAAATTTATGCGGCACTAAAAGCTGCGGATCTCGATCAGGAAGCCGCCGAGTTTCGGCGTTTTATTGACAAGGCAAGTGCCACCATCGTCGGAAAAAAAATTCGCATGGAGGGCACCTATGATTTAGTTGATCGAAGAGGCAAAAAATGGCGATTTACGGTGGTTCAATCCAAGGCGGATACCTACTATGCTGCGTTAGTTGATACAAAGGGCTTTGTCTATAAGTACTTTACTTCGATTAGCTATGATGCGGTTCAAGAGGTCTTTGTTGCCTCCAAACGTGATGTGGATACTGATCCAGAGCAAAATTTAACCCTTATTTTCAGTTTAAAAAATGATGTTATGAACGTGATTGACCCGTTTGGAGACCCCTCTCGTCAACCTCTGCTCGGAAAGAAAGTTCAAGAGTATCCCAATTACCTATCGGGTGAATTGAGTGACGATCTCAGAGACGTTACCGGGCGTTATCGTGGACGTGTTCCCTTTCCAGGCGGACTTGAAAAAGAAATGCTACTTATAGTTACAGGTTTTAGTAACTATACTCTGGGTCGACTGACCGATGAAGAGCATATTCGTTTGGAATTGAATGTTGGCACTCGCGGATTGGATGGAATTCTTTATCTGACCACGGGTCGCTTGCGTAAGACATCCTGGGTGCAAATGCGTGGCACACTTGAAAATAACGAATATAGAGGCTTCATAATCGTGGGTGGGCATGGAATTGCCCCGCGCCCGTTTGTTCTACGCAAAGTGAAAAACTAAAACTGATTTTGGCTTTGCGAAAGACTCAAATCTTTGCCTCGTTTTGATACAAAAGGAGATTTTTTCTGGTTCACTCACATAAAAAATCTTAGTCTCAAAATGAGGCTTTTGGAGGCTCCCGCCATGCGAATGATGCAGTCAATCTGGACTATTTTGGCGACTATGTTCGTGTCATCGTTAGTTCACGCGACATCGGCGCACACTCCAGAGTGCGTGGG
>JAYQON010000051.1:0-20988 GCA_038144835.1 Bdellovibrionales bacterium | reverse complement strand
TTGCGCTTTAAAAAAATTTTAGTGAGCTCGGATTTCGGCGTTCCACACATAGCTTTAATGTGAATACGGCCGTCACCATCTTCCTGTTCAAGACCTGTTAATTTGCGCATACAAATCACAAGCCCCTCGACACCGGCATCACTGATTAAAACATTCGTGCCACCACCAAGAACCGTGATAGATAGTCCTCGCGCTTGAGCAAACTGCAGAGCTTCACGAATATGATCTACACTCTCGGGTAAGCAGAAAAAATCAGCTGGGCCGCCGATTTTCCACCACGCAAAGTCTTTTAGTAATACGTTCTCACGAATCTCCACATCAACCCTTCATCAATGTCTCAATAAGCTTTTCACCCAGCCTAGAAATATCACCAGCTCCAAGAGTAAGTAAGATGTCTCCAGGCTTCAAAAAGGCCTTGATAGCTTGCATTTCGGGATCTTTCGTACGCGACAGATAGTGACAGTGAGCGTGATCGATTTGCTCGGCTAGAATTTGGCTAGTTACACCGTCAAGAGCAGACTCACCTGCCGCATAAATATCCAACAAAAAAAGCTCGTCAGTCTGTTTAAAACAAGTCAAAAAATCATTCCAACATATCTTGGTACGCGAATAACGATGCGGCTGAAAAAGAGTGATCAACCGGCGATGAGGAAATTTATCCTTTACCCCGGAAATCACGGCACGAATTTCTGTAGGGTGATGCCCGTAGTCGTCATAAATGTCTATGCCGCGGATGCTGGCCTTGTGCTGAAATCGACGATCAACCCCCTGAAATCGATGAACCGCATCTGCTGCTGTTTCAAAAGACACACCCGCCTGCAAACCGGCAAGAACGGCAGCCAAGGAGTTAAGAGCGTTGTGCTCTCCGGGCATAGCCGGTTGCAGTTGACCAATCACGCGTCCTTGGTGCGACACAGCCCAAGATTCACCGTTTTTTTGAATGACGTAATCATTTTCAAGCCCCAAACCATAGGAAATCCATAGTTTACCAAACTTTTGAAAAAGCCTTTTCAAGGTTGGGTCATCGCCACACACAATGGCCGCGCCATAAAATGGAATTCGCGAAGCAAAATCCATAAAGGCTGCTTGCAGGTTTTCAAAATTTTTATAGTGATCAAGATGATCGTTATCGATGTTGGTGATAATAACTATCTCTGGGCTGAGCTGGGTAAAGCTGCCGTCACTTTCATCAGCTTCGGCGATCAACCATTCTCCTTGCCCAAGCTGAGCTGTCGCTTTGATTACATCTAAGCGCCCCCCCACAACGATTGTGGGATCAAGTCCAGCGTTTAAAAAAACTGACGCCGTAAGGCTGGTTGTGGTCGTCTTGCCATGAGTACCAGCCACCGCAATTCCACGCTTCAAATTCATGATCTGAGCTAAGGCTTCAGCTCGACGAATCAGAGGTATTTTGCGTCGACGAGCCTCAAAATATTCCAAATTGGTCTCTTTAACAGCACTCGAATAAACAACAACCTCGCAATCTCCCAAATTGGACTCTGCGTGGCCACAATGAACGGTAATGCCCATACCTCGCAAACGGCTTGTTTGCGCGTTCTCCGAGGCATCGCTTCCCGTGACTTGAGCGCCTAAGTTATGCAACAATTCGGCAAGGCCACACATTCCGATACCACCGATACCGATAAAATGGACTTTGGCTTTAGCCAGACGCATGGACATTGATCCTTTCCAAAAATTCTCCAGCCAGCTGCTCTGCGGCCCGTGATCGATGAAAAACCCTTATTCGCTCACTCATGCGGGCCCGACGAGCGGGATCGGCACGCAGAGCAATGATAGCATCGCGCAAAGTTTGCGGACTCAAATCCTTCTGCAAAATCATTACTGCGGCCTCTTTGTGAACTAAACTGTCGGCATTCTTACGTTGGTGGTCGTCGGAAGCAAATGGAAAGGGAATTAATATGGCAACCTTGCCGCAAGCAGCAAGCTCTGACAAGGTCCCCGCTCCAGAACGACAAACAACCAGGTCGGCCTGTGCGTACTGCTCTGCCATATCGTGAAGGTATTCACGCACGTCTACTAAACCCGCGTTCAATAATTCTCCATAACCCTCTTTAATACGGGCAAAATCAAAGCTCCCTGTTTGATGAACTACGTGTACATCACGCAGCCAGTCTCCTCCCTCTTGCAACATGGCTAGGGCTGCGTTGTTTATTCCACGAGCGCCCTGGCTGCCACCGAAAATCAGGATGCGAAAAGGATGGCTCTCGGCTTTATTTTGCAAGCCTGCATTTTCGATTTCATGCCGGACAGGCATTCCAGCATCATGAAGATGTCGATTGTGTAGATGCGGCTTAGCCTCCTCAAAAACCACCCAACAGTCGTCCACAAATCGAGACAAAATACGATTTGCCAAACCTGGCATCGCATTCGGCTCCCATATGGCACTGCGGTACCCAAGCAGCGACGCCATCAGCAAAAGTGGACCCGAAGCGTGACCTCCAACGCCAAGTACAAAAACTGGCCTCCTACTCACCAGCAAAAATACGCTTGTGACGAAAGCCCAAGGCAAAAACAGCAGAGTTTTTAAGCGCTCACGCCAAGGCACATTTGAATTCAGACGACCAATTGGCAAATGCTGAACACGAAAACCTTTGGGTGGTAAAATTTTATTTTCCAATCCATTCGGGGTTCCCACAAACTCCAAAATGACATCTGGATGAATATTCTTAATAGCTTCGGCAATGGCTAACGCCGGGTAGATGTGTCCACCTGTCCCACCAGCGGCGATCAAAATTCTTATCTTACTCATTCAATCTCTTTGTCGCGAAATGATAAGGGAATTGTAGACTCCCTTTCCAAATTGAGCAACCAACCGATCAAGAGCGCCGTGGCCACCAATGAGCTACCACCATAGCTGATGAGAGGGAGCGTCAGACCCTTAGTCGGCAGTAATCCAAGGCTAACTCCCACGTTAATGAAGACGGCGAAGACGATCAAAAGACTAAAGGAAAGTGCTAAAGCCCGATCCCGTAAGCGCTTCAATTGCAGAGTCACCTGAAAACCACGAAAAACTAAAAATCCGTAGACCATCAGTAAAATAAAAAAGCCGATAAAACCCATTTCCTCACCCAACACTGCCAAAGTGAAGTCGGTATGCGCCTCGGGCAAAAAGAAAAGCTTACCTTGTCCCTGACCTAATCCAACCCCCGTGATTCCACCAGAGTAAAAACTGAGCATACTCTGAATGACTTGAAAACCCTTCTCCGCAGGATCTGCCCACGGGTTCAAAAAAGCTTCCACTCGTAAGCGTCGGTAAGGCGAAAAAAGAATCATTGCCGCGAGTGCTGGAATAGCCAAAGTGGCAGCACCTATAAGAAATCGCCAGCGTAGACCAAAGGCCACGAATAGAGATAGGGTTAAACCACCCAGAATGACAAAACTGCCAAAATCAGGCTGCGCGAGCAACAACCCCAGCGGCGCCATGACAGCTAAGAAACGCATGACCCATTTGCGATCTATCGACCCTCGAGCATATTGGGCTATTAGGGGGGCTAACATAAACGGAAAGGTTACTCGCAACAATTCAGCTGGCTCAAAACGTAAGCCGAACGGCAACTGCAGCCATCGGTGCGCACCGCCTACCTTAGCGCCTATCCCAGGAATAAACGTGGCAGCAACACCTGCTATCGCTACAAACCAAAGTGCCATTCCCAACCTTTGCGCTGTACCCCAACGGATGTAGGATATAAAAAATAGCACGATGAGAGCCAAGACAGCATACAGCAATTGCTTGCGGAAAAAGAACAGTCCATCGCCATAGACCTCCGTGGCAAAAATATAACTAGAACTGTAAACTTGGACCAACCCGATACCGATTAAAAAAAATACTGCAAGCAAAACACCACGATCTACCGTCATGAGTTCAGTTTACCCAACATTTATCGATTTAAGGTAGCCAGGCGCGGCACCCCCGCCTAACGGCCAGTGTGCACGCGGCTCAATCATGAGTTGCTCAGAATCGGCGATAGCAAGATGATCCTCGAATGTTTTTAGGGACCTCTAAAAAAATCTGCTGTGACCTTGTGAAACTCATTCACGCGCGCTCGGTAATCCATCACCTGAGTGTCGCTCAAAAGAGGGGTTTGCACAGATTGGGTCGCACTTACCGGGATACTCCATCGCTTTGCCATGGCTCCCTGATTCTCCAACTGATTTACTGCCTGAATCAATTTTTCTGGAGCTTCAAGGTCGCGATTGATGTGCTCTTTGAATTCACGATCAAGTAAACGGTCGTAGGTTGGATCAATAGGAATGATGAAGGTGCTGCGATATCTTCTGCTACCTGCGTATTTACGACCAAGCTCAAACCACGAAATCTGCGAAGGAGAAACATAGCCCGAATCTAATTGATACCCAGCTTCAGAGGCCGGGCGATAACGATCACCTAGCAATTCTGAAACCATAAGATCCATGCTGTGTTCAAAAACCGGCAAAGCCTCTCCACTCGCATAATGCCAAAAAAGATCCTGCATATCTAATGGCCTAAAAATAGACTCAAAAGAAAAGCGCTGCCAGTAGTGCTGCTCACCAGTAAGCGGCTGGATTTGTTTCAACTGATCTTCAACAGCCCGCACAACATCCTGCAGAGAAAAAATCTTGGTTGATGTCGTCGCATCCTCTCCCGCTACTCCCATGCGATAAAGAGAGACAAGAGTTCTCAACTCATATTTGAAGTCAAAAGCAAATCCAGAATCGGAATCAAACCAATTGGTCCATCGGTACAGAGAGTTATTACGTGCTCGTTGAATATCCTCCAATGAATTGAAATGAGCCTGAAGCGCGCGCGTCACAAAGACCTCAACATCGGGATCGAACTCGATGATTTTAGCTAAGGGATTACGCAAAGGCGCTGCCCCATGCACCGCCTGACTGGAGCGAAAGTCGTAAGGGAAATCAATTTGCGCGCGTGCATCGATTGGATCCAAGGTTTGCCCGTTGATTGACAACCCTCGAGTAACGTATTGAACTGCTCGTGCCACAAAATCTAGACGATGATAATGAAACTCACGCGCATTGAATCGCTCTTTCGAGGTCACTTTTAATATAGATGTATCGGTGCGTAGGCTTGCGTTGAGCTCTTCTTCAAGCCCGGGCTCTGACTGCAGTCGCTTCATGGCTGCATGCACGGATCTCAAGTAAACCTCTTCCAAATTCATGATTTGCAGGCGCCGCTGACGATCAAGGCGTGAAAGGCGTGAACGACAATGCCCGGTTTCACTTTGAACATCCCATAATGCTCCGACATAAGCGGAGCGACGCTCACGAACCCATATCAGATAGTCAGTCACTGGCTGCATTCTCTGACGAATGGCATTTGCGTCAAGGCCCTGTTGTTGGAGCACGGTTTCTAAAGCATACGCCAAGCTCTTCATTTGCAAGAGTTGTGGTCCTAGATCAGTGCGCATATCTTCGACCGCTCGAGCCGTCAGATTGTTAAAAATATTCAAGCCTGTTTTATGCCGACTAACATTAAAGCGTTCTGTGGTCCTGTCGACGTACATTCCACCACCAGGATCGTACATCGCCTTATACAATCGGCCGCCAACCAAAGGTTTTTCAAGAAAATCTTCAAGAGTGAGCCGTTGATCAATTCGTCCTGTTTGAGCTTGCCGACAGAGTTCACGTAACTGCTGGTAGTCCGTTGATCCACGTAACCCTTCTTGAACAAATTCAGCTTGCAAACGCATGATTTCGGCGCTTCCGCCCAAAACTTGCTTCATGATTAAAAGGATGAACTCAACCGGATCCACCTTAAAGTCAGAAAAAATGTCGAGCTGAAATGCAAAGTAGAGCGCATAAAGCATTTCAATAGAGTTTAAAGCCTTTGAATTATTGCTGTAGCCAAACCAGGGATGGTAGTTGCCCGCCAACATCTCCCGCAAAAGCCGGCCCGAATCGATGTTGACCGTCATAAAGAAAAAGCGAAAATTGATATCAAAGCGAGCTTTTGACAAATGATAACCCAACATAAGCATATGCGGGTAAGTCACCATAAATTTAATATTGTTATCCAAAGCATCGATTTGTTCCACTAATCTTCGGTATAGCTCGCGATCTCCCTCTGCCAAAAGAGTTCGTCCTGCAAAATCACGCAGAACTTTAATCCGCGCAAATAGCGAATGAAACATGGGGATAAGATCTGTAGACTTGCGAAATGCCTGTTCCAATAAAGTCTTGGTAGGGAGCTCCTCGGCCCTGTCAAAAAAAGATCTCATGTCTGCGTTGGCTCGTGCGACTGTATTCAATAGTTCAATATAAAGCGCCGCACTCATAAATTTATAGAGCTTGTGTCGATCCTTGTGAGATGCGGCCCAGAGCGCGGCCGCCTCATCCAAACCCAAATGGCCCGCAATCAATCGCTCGACCATAAAAAAATACTCATCTTTCGGTGGCAAAGCGCGGATGTTTTCATTGGACACCAGATACTTACTGCGAGCACCCAAGCGCATGAGTTTGTTCGTAAACGAATCTTCTTGCTCTTGAGATTCACGAATAAAAGCAGACAATGAGGGGTTCAACTGCTTACCCTTATAAAGATGGCTCTTTGCAGCAGTTGCAAACAAGACTGAGGACTCAACACCCGATGATTGAATTTCCTTACGCGAATAGCCCCATGGCTGAAAATGACTCAATACCGAGCTCATCTCTTCATGACTGGCTTTTTGTTCAAAAACCGACAAAATCGTCACCAGGGTTTTACCATGGTTGAGTAATTCCTGACGATCCTCGGCGCGTCCAGCCAACGCACGAGCGTACTCCCCCCCTCGACTTAAATACATGCGATACAATTCATGGTCGTAACTTAAATTTTTAACCTCGAAGGCCAACTTCAGCATAAGATAGTATTCGCGAACATCCTTTTTGGTTTTTGCTATGATCTTTACCAATTGAAATGAAAGCCCACTTGTTCTCAAAAACTTCAAATTCACACAACCGCGCAGTTGAACTCCGCAACCAGCCACAAGCATATTTTCGTAGGCAATCAGCTCTTCCGCAACCAGCCCTTGCGTGGCCTTTTTTAATAAAAGGCCGTTTAAACTATGCAAATCACGTTGAAACTCCCCGCTTCCAGTCATTTCCCGCTGGCGCAAATTTTGGGGATCGGTCACGCGTTTGAGCAGAGATGCTAGGGACTGACTGTTAGTCTGGTCTCCCTTTGGCACATTCTTTACCGCGTCTCTGGAAAGGGCGGGCTTTACCTCAGCCTCATGAGAATGAACCTGGACGCGGTCCTGACTACAACCCACAAGCAATCCAAAAAGAAAAACGATGCGGCGAGCTTTAAAATGCATAAACGAGCCCCAACTCGACCAATTGCTTATAGCGATCGTAGAATAACGGTTGAAGCCGTTGGTCATCCCGATAGCTGCCATTCAGGTAAGCAATCGCAGCCGATACTGAGCCACTTTTAAAGCCCAGTTTGACCTGATTAAAATAACTCAATTCGCTTTGCTGATCGATATAGGTAGAGATACGAAGACCTCCGCCCAACTGAATAAAAGCCGAACCCAAGACAAAGATATTATCTAAACCATAGTCGGTAACCCAGGAGCGATTGAGTTCGTCACTGACTGGAGAATAGTCAAACGTATTCCAAACATATTTGACAACCAACCGCTGATTCAGCAAATACCAAGAAGACAACTTCGACTTTAAGCCCATCGCCGCCAAAAATCTCGAACGGATTCCTTCAAATTGGCTATCTTCACTTGTGGGCAAGAATGCACCAATTTGTGCGTTAAGCGAGTGTGTTGAATTCAATCTCGCACTGTACTCTCCACCTAGATAGATATCCGTCAGCCAATCTCTGTTGTCTCTCAAGATTTCATGATCGATAGAAATGTACGTTAAGCCCCCACTGACTCCCAAGGATAACTTTTTGTGGACACTCCAATCTAAGTAAAGTCCCAGCGTGTGACTGTATATCTTCTGACGGCTACGATCGTTAAGATCGGTGGCACCATTGTACGCCAAGGCGACTGTTGGCAGAAGTGAAGAGTGTAGACTCGCGCTGGAAACAGAATTGTTAACGACAGCATCGGCGCCCATCGCTAACCCGCTCTGAAACAAAATAAGGTTAAAAACCAGCGCGCGCCACATATCATCACCTATGAAAGTAATTTTCAGTATCGCGATCAAATTCTTTCTCGGTGGCGCGGCTGTCCGCAATACTGCGAGGGCTCAAGAACTGAGTACGTCCATTGGCAGCACTGCCTCCTTGGTAATAAATGAGTCTCTGGCCATTGAGTTCGTAAGCAAATCGCAAAAATGCTGGGTCCGTTGTCTCGTTGGCTTTGGCAACTTCGCCAATCAGCTGTTGGGTGCGCAGCCTGACACTATCAACGAAAGGACGATACTGATCACGCATGATTTTTAAAACAGAATCATTGGGAGCAAAAAGAAAATAACCCGCATGCTTAATCGCCAAATAAAACTGCTTAGCTTCGGCCAATTGCTTTTCGGCATCAGTCATTAACTTGAAGGCATTCTCAAAAACAGGCCGCTCTTCACCGGTCTTCCCATCAAGCATAAAGCGCCTCAGATCGTCCAAGCTTTGCTTGCGCTCCCGACCCAGTATCTTGAGAATCGGTACTTCCTCAGGTGCAATCGTTGCCAGGCGAACCATTTCTTTGACTTCCTGCAAAACTTCACGGGGATGGATTTGCTCCCTAAATTCTGAAACTCCATAACTTAACCTAAAAAGCACAGCAAGTGTGCGCACTTTAGATTCGTTAAAGTCGTTTTTACCTGGCTGGCTAGCCCACTTCACCCAGCTATGCTCTGACATACCATTTAGGTTTCGCATGGCATTCATTACGAACTGATCTTCAGAAATTGGCTGGCCGCGAATATCAAGTAATTCAATCTGATCGCCTGTCTTTTCCCGATAAAAATCCAAACTCAAATTGAGATCTGAGGGTACTAAAAATTTCGTCATGGGTCTCATACGAGACATTCGATTCATCATGCGCACAAAGAGATCGTATTTGCTGTAGCGATAAGTTTTTTGCGTGATGACATCAAATTTATAAAATTCGGTGACGTCTAAGTTTTCTCCCTCGATATTGGCGCGAGTAAAACCATAGGACTCATTCAATAACCGCAGTCGCGCCTGCAAAGGCTCGCCCTGTAGGCTCTGCAGAGGCAGCATATCACGATAAACTTTTCGCAAATGCTCAATTTCCTCTTTAAAAAGCTGGTTCTGACGACGAAATTCGATGGTTCGAGCCCTTTCAACACAATCTCCAATTTCCCTGTGCCGGCGAATCGTTTCGGTAATGTACTGAGTTCGATATTTTTCGGTGTCACGCACGAGTTCACTCAGATCTTGAGTCACCCGTTTAACTTCAGCTTCTCCGAGACCGCGCTGTGCAAGATCATATTTTAACATTTCAACCATCGTGCGCACCAACGCCAGCTTGTTGCGCACATGACCATCAATTTGATTTAGACCTGTCGCTGCCTGAGCATAAAAAGCGAATGGAACATGGGCGAGGGGAGACTGAAATTGAAGATCACCTCCGCCAAAATATGTATAATTGCCAATTTTTTCGAACTCCATTTGAAGAGAAAAATCATCTCGACCCACCTTCTCAAGCTGACATTGATTGAGAAACTGACGGTAAGAATTGCTAGAAAACATCGAGCGCAGACTTTCAACAGATTTCTTTAATTCTTGATTTTCATTACCCGTGTATTCCTTGATAATTTCTTTTAGAAAACCAACTCGATCCACGGTGGCCTGCCCGTTTGATTCCTTAATTTTCGAGAAGGTCTCAAACGATCCATTGTTCAAGGCAAAATGAAATGCATACAAGAGCTCAATTTTAGATAAGGGCACCTCATCGTTACCAAATCGAAACCATGGCGCCAGCTTCCCATCAAACATGGCATTCACTAACAAGGTGTGATCAATTTTAATCTCGCCCCAAAAGGTATAAATCGTAAATATCGCTTTATTTTTTGTTAAAAAATAAGACATTAAAAACATATTCGGATAAACAGCCATGTATTTAATGTTTCGTCGGATACTGTCGAACATCAGGTTGGTCGTACGTAAGCTTCCCGATTCAAGGCCAAACTGCCTGAGCTGACTATTGACCAATCTTTTGAGCAGCTCTATGCGTTTGAGCATGCCTATCCATCGCTCTGAGATGTCTAACGACTTCTCCAAGACAGTTTTAATCATGGTGTTGCTGTCGTACTTGGGATTGGCGTAAATCTCGCTCATAAATTCATTTGTTTCAAAAATCTTTTGAATGATTTGAATACGCAAGTAGAGAGCAAGAGTATTAAGAAATCGCGTTTCATTCTTTTTTGAGCCCAACCAGATCTGCTTGGCTTCGTCGACATCGATATGTCCACGATAGAGACGATCTATGATAAAAAAGTATTCGTCCTGAATTTGCCCATTTAAAACATCATTAACACCCACATCCAAACCTCTCAGCACGCTACCGTACGCACCCGAATTCAAAGATTTGACGATTTGGGTAAAGCTTGGACCTAGCGAGTCCTCTTTTGATTGTGAAGAGGCGATGGCTTGACGTAGATCTTGACTCAATAAACCTGATTTTTCGTATAAGTACCCATTGGCCGCAAGTTGAAATAGTCGTTCACGTCCGTAATGAAATGCACTTCCCTCTTGGCGTGAGTAGGTCCAAGGTTCGAAGTCCATTATGAACGCGCGAAATTGAGAATTGCTGGGGTCTGCAAGAATATCCTTAAGTAGGGTATCAAAAATGATCCCATGGCGACGCATGAGAGGCTTTTCTTTATCACCTTCGGGCAGTGATCTATAATATTCTGCATATTCTCGAGCGCGCCGCAAATACATGAACTCGAGATCCCTGTCACGTGCCCGATTTTGAAGCTCAAATGCCAATGCTAAAAGCTTATAGTATCGCCGCACATCTTTGGCCTTAGTCGCAATTTTTTGAACGATTTTGGCCGTTTGAGAATCCGACTTATAAAAGCGAAAATTTGTACACCCCACAAGATCACTGAGATCTATTGAACAACCCGAAAGTAACATCTGCTCGTAGCGCTCTAGAATTTTTTCGCGATCCAAAACTGCAGGGCTCTTTTCCAGAAGCTGTAAAATGGCTGAGTTAAAAGCTTCAAGCATCTGACGCATTTTTATCGTCCCAATATACTCAGCCGATTCCACGTAATTGCGATTGAGAATAAATTTGGCAAGCGGTGCGACAACGGTTGCGTACAAATCTCTTTGATTTTCCGGACGTGAAGGTTGTAATCGCTCAATTTTGATCTCGGATAGTTCCTTTAAACTGACCTCAGTAGACGCTTGTACCCCGGGGTGCTTTTGAGCGACTGGCCCCTCATGCTGATAACGCTGAACCTTCCGTGTCGGACAAGCCGTCAACAACAGAGTCACTGTGGCAGCATAAATCGATCTCAATATAATACTGTTTTCGCGTTTTATCAGAACCTGCATGACGCCCTCAATTCCTAATGTAATCGCCCGTCGTGGGCATCCAGTAGCCATTAAGCAGGGCAGCCGCACTAACCACCATTTTTAGTCCTTGAATGGCATGTTGACAGGTGCTCGGCGAGGGAGCTGTTTTAAATTTGGGCTTTCCTGCTGCCGTTTGATTCGAATAGTAATCAATAAAGGTTTTCCGGATTGATTCTTTAAAAGCCTTTTGCTTTTGATCATCTCGAGAGATCTGTGGTGCGACAATAAATCCCTTAAAATCATCGTTTGTAGGATTGAAGTAAGATGCTAAACCATTCAGATTGTTGTTGTCAGTGCCCTTCATACAAGCCATTAAGGTTTGCTCATGCAGATCACGCAGCGCCGTTTTTGCACTTACAGAGCTGAGCACATCGTCGTCGTTTTCATAAAAACTCAGTCGATAGGCGAACACATAACCAGTATCGTCATCCAGAAATTGAAACTTGCTTACTGGAACCAAAAAGCTGTTCTCGGAACGTACAATCACATCGCCTTCGGGCAGAAGGTAAGCTTCCGTGGCATTTGCCTCTTTGCCGGTATTTAAATCATAAATCGTGGGATTAAATTTTTTAGCGATATATTTGTCTTGCTGATTTTCAGATTTTTTTAACAACACGGCCACAAAGCTAAGATTGAAGTCGGCTTGAGAGCGCAATCGCTGGACATATTGAGGTGGCAGGCGACTGGGATCATTTGATCCGCCAACCACATGTGGCAATATCCCCAAATAAAGCACAGACTTACCAATGTGGGTCGATTCGCCAAAGTGCACATTAGCAAATTTTAAATTGTTTTTCACAACAGCAGTCTGTGCCTCAGTGAATTCACGTGGATAAAGAGAATTGTAAGCATAACGCCGCTCGGGAGTGTCATAGTTTGGAATCGGAAACACATAAGATCCCAGTGTGACAAAGGGACTTGCCGACTGCATGGCGAACAACGCCGCCAATTTCATGGGAAAAGCACCCAATTCTTTCCATGTGCCAAATACCTTGGAATAATCGAAATCCACTTCTCCCCCGGTTAGACCCGCTGGGAAAAAGTAGCCATCAAAATCGACTCGGGCGTCGTCAGCTACCGATAGAGACAGAATATTGGCAAACTCTTTAAGTGCATAAGCATTGGCTTGGCAAAGGGCTTTGATGTGGGGATTTTTGTTGAACATTTCATTCAGTAAACTTCCGACCATTGGATTGTCACTGCCCCGCTCAGATGAACACGCACGCGAAAATTCGTAAAGCGCATCTTCGCTCTGAAGAATCCGCTGCGTTTCCATCGGCAAGTCGGTTTCCATTCTTGCTCGCATGTAGTCATAAAATACGCGCACCCTTGAAAAACTACGCAGACTTCCCATCATCAAGCCGGCTTCGGCTTCAAAGCGATCCGAAAGGCGAGTGTCGCTAAATGCAATTAGCCTCTGAATCATATTATCTTTTAAATAGTCAAAATAGGATTGAACCAGTGTCATTGGATCCGATCCACGATCAAAGCGATTACAATAAGGATCTAAACCAAAGCTCGCCTCACCATCATTACATTGCGGGAAATAGGCTGTCCTTGCCTGACGAACGCGCGCAGGCAAAATTCCGTTTTTGGGTATTGCGTAGTACGAGAAGTCTTTTTGTCCTTTTTCGTAAACGGGAAATTCTTGTCGATAAAGGTAGCGTAGGACCAATTTATCTTGTTCTCCTGGCATTATGATTTTCTTGTGATCTTTTTTACCTTCGCGATAAGCTAAATCGTAGTGAAACAGCTCCGTTCGGGGCGCCCGGTATCCCATCACAGAAGTGTAATTTGTGAATCCACGCTCGGGTGTTGCTTCAGTAGCCAGTCGATCAAAAATGTGTTGAGGCACGGCATGACGACCAGGCAGAATATTCTCTTTAAACTGATGGCCAAGGCCAATCATGTGACCCATCTCGTGCAGCAAAAGCTCATAAATCATGTTGTTCAGAAAAAACTGAATGTCACCGCTACGACTCTGCCTCAAAGCAGCTGACCACCCCCCAGCCATGTCAGCAAAACTCCGATCTGCACAGTCGTTACGCGTGAACTTCGCAGCAAGTCTTTTATATTGCTCGGCCGCAGGTAGATCACGCAAAGCAGATAGTGGATCTGAAGCTTGATCGCTTTTCTCTAAAGAATCGCTCACTCGAGTCATGTATCGATCTAAACCATACGCACGCATCAATTGCCCGATCTGAGCCCCACGCGACTGGCTCCATCGTAAATCCCGAATGGTTGAGTGCATCGATACAAAAAGAGTTCTCACTTGCTCTGGAGCGAGAGAGATCAAAGCCGTCGCCGGATTGGTTGGAAATTCACGCTGATTTGCGGCTCGCTCTAGTTCTTGCTGACGTGAAGCCTGCTTAATTTTTTGTGCTTGCAGCTTTAGGAAGGCCTCCGAGTCCAACTGCTGAGACTGGCCGTGTAATCCCTTTAAGATCTCTTGCATTTGATTCGGTAGAGACAAAACCGAGTTCCAACCCGATAAATCAAAGAATGAATCTGAAAATTTGACTTTGGTGTGGGCCGCTGCTGAGCTCGAGGCCAACTGCTGATTGGCTTTAATGTATGCTTCAAGAAAGCCACCATAGGCGGTAACTTTGCCCCAAACGATTTCTCCACTTTCAACATCGGCTGTAGTCACTCCAACACCCAGAGGAGACTGCATTGAGATGCGAATATCAGAAACCCAATGCATTGAAGTGTAGCGCAGATCAAAGGGATGTTTGAGCTCTCGAACTTCAGGAATAAATGGTCGGTGTCCCGGAGGCACAGCTCCGATTTCTTGGAATGTTTTGTTCCACGTCTCGACCGTATCAATGCCGAGCTGTTGGTATTCTTTTGGAAAGCCAGTCAGTATCACCTTATGCTGCTTGTTTAGATCCCAATGTGCGGCAAGCAAAACTTGATCCTGAGTTTCCGTCTTCTTTCCCATGACGTGCAGTACGTTCAGATATTTGTAATTTTGTTCATGAAATGGCGTCTTCTTGAACTTTGGGTTGCGCTCGAAACTTTTTAAATTCACCCGATACGTGGTCTGGTTTACCCCACGAAAAATGCCTTCCGTACGTACGCTAAAGCCAATAAAGCCATTGGCCTGGTCGACCTCAATGTCCGTGACCGAGTTGGCTCGCGCCCATTTGTAGCTACTGGTCATGTCTTCTATGATTTCCACACGAGTCAAATCAAGCTTGATAAAAGGACGGGCACTGAAATGACTGCGCTCTGAGTTCTCAATCATCACATTGGTCTCGCGACCGTTTTGATCTTTAGCGCGCTCATAATAATAATGGGAAACGATTGGAATGCGTATTAGCGGTTTCCATTGTGATCGATCGTTTGGGTAAGTCGGATTTACGGCCAGTCCGATGAGGTAGTCCTCGGTGATATCAAATTCGATATTTGAGTGTTCAAATTCTGGCACACCGTGAATATTGAGAAGACTAGAAACCCAACCCAGTTCTCGCTCAGGCGCCATGCCAAAAATAAAACGCTTTTTACGGCCACTACTGTCAGTACCACTTAAAAAGGTCTTAGCGATTTTCATCCGATTGTCGTTGACTCCCGTTGGAGCGACAGTCTGCAAACCCGGACGACGAAAAGTACAAGCGCCCAAAAGCAAGCTAAGAGCAGCGGCGAAGGCGGCCCAGACTCCAATACTCCGATTCAACTTGTGTCCCGTCACACTCTCGCCTCCAGCTGAAACTACACAATGCCCATGGCCCTAAAAGGGCAAAGCAGGTAGATTTTTCATATCTAAGTACAAGATAGAGGCCACCGCATATTGAACCTGCTGATATTATTTAAATTATTAATATTATTGGGATTTTTGTATTTATGGGTTTTTTTTAACAAACTCAACCCACTAAAGATATCCATGCTAGAGGCTGACAGGGCGGCAAAAAGCGTCACTCCACAGTGACAGGCAAATGGCAAACCGGAAGTCGACACCCATGTGCGTTGGCTGCTGATTAAGCAACTAAACTTACCGACACAAAAATCATCGGCAACAGTTACTTTTCTATCACCAGTTTTTCGAGAGCTTCGAGGCGCGACCGCAAGTTCTTTAGCTCTTTGCTTTTTGCCAAGTTGTCTTGTTCAAATTTTTTGCTTCTCGCTCTCAGAACTTCAATTTGTAGTTTAAGAGCTTCTATTGTTGATAGATCAGATTTTCTTTCCTGAACTGAATTGATTGCTCTCGCTTGGTCGGTCTGATCAACTTCAATCTGGCTCACACGCTTGGCTAGCGTCTTCGTTGCTTCAATGAGGGGAGCAACTAGAGCAGGATAGTTGACGGATTTATAACCATCTACGGTCGTATCAACAGCTTCAGGAAATTCAACTTCAATCTCCTGAGCGATCACTCCCATTTGATGGCGTCGATTAAAACGCTTTTGAGGAAATTCCTCAGTGCGCCAATTGTAGGAAACGCCACGAATATTCTGGATTTTATCAAGTGCATTCTGAATTGGCTCAATGTCACGCTTGTAACGAATGTCAGAAGTCAGGGCGATGCCCGCTGAACGCACAGAGCCCGAAGCATTGATGTCGCCACCATAAACATCAAGCATATAGCCTGGCGCGGAGGTGCCAATACCGACAGTTCCAGAAGATGTTACCGCAACTAGCGCATTAATATTTTGCGCCGTAGAACCGCCATCATGGCTCGCCATACCAGTTTTTCTCGCTATGATGTACTTGTCAGAAGTCGAATAGGGGCGCCCAGCGAACCATTCGTTGTCGGCACCAGCATCGTGCATGAAGATGCCAGAGCCTCGGGTATTGGTATCACTCGTCGAACGTAGCACAATGCCGGCGTTGTAATACCCAGATGAGGCGCCTTCCAAGTGTATGGCCGTTGTGCCGGTTCCGCTAACGTGCAACTTGCCGCTAGGGGTCGACGTGCCAATACCGACGTTGCCGCCACTAGGTTGAAAGTTTAAATCTCCGTAAGCGGTAGCTCCAGCGGTGTAGGTTTGCATATTCCAAGTTGTATTGCCAGTACTAGCCCCAGAGAAGGCCAACAAGCCGCTTCCAGTAGAGTTGTACACCCAGTCATTATTTGCAAAAAGCGTATTCGTAGTAGAGCCAGAGGAATTTTGAATCTGTAACTTATAACCTGGGCTCGTCGTCCCAATACCGACGTTGCCGGAGGAATCTATTCTCAATTTCTCACCAACTCCATTTTTGGCAAGTGAGAATTGATCATCAAAGTAAATGTATGCGACCGAACTTGCCCCCTTATTAAGGGATAAGTCACCATTGAATATTGCATTTCCATTAACATGAAATTTAGTTGATGGACTTGCTGTCCCGATGCCGACGTTTCCAGTCTGAGTCAACCGCATCAACTCATTTCCACCCCAGCCAGAAAATGCCAAAGCCTGATCGCTGGTTCCTCCCAACCATATTCCGTTCGTAGTGAAGTTGTACTTTAAACCCAAACCATAAGGTTCGGCGTTTTGAACGCCAATAATTCGGCCCGCATTAACTTCTAGCTTATAAACCGGGCTGGTTGTCCCAATACCTACATTCCCTGATGCATCGACGTAAATGCCCTCATTGCCACCATCACCACTCAAGTAATACGAACCTAAAATCAAATTCTGGGTCGCCGTGTGATTGCCTAGATTATCTGCTGCCGACAAAGCTCCTAAGTTTTCCCAGGTATTGCTTGAGTCACAACGATAAAGATTGGAACCATCGTGTTTTAAACTGCCCTCCTGATTTCTTGTGCCTGAATAACTGCACACGGCCCAGGCAGAAAATGATGTCAATCCGATGGCAGAAGACATAACTATCAACGCAAAGCTGGATAAAACAACAAACTGACGTCTGTTGAATCTTAATTGATCTCTGGATTTACGCTTGCGCATCCCCTATCGTAGCGCAATCCAGAACAAAGCCAATACTGGCCTGGGTCTTGGACTGGCAGTCCACCCAATGGCCTTGGTCTTAAAAAGTTTGCTCTCAGGTTCCGCCGGCCTCGGTGCCCCAAGCTTGGTTCGGCTGGAAATTGCAACGATCAAAGTCGCTTTCATTTGAACCTGAGTATCCTCTCGATCTTGTCGAGGCGAGCTTTCATTTCAGCATCACGCTGCTCTAGTTCTCTAATTTTTTGATCCTTGGCTCTGTTCTCAACCTCGAGCCATTGAACCTTGGCATCTACGACTGCTTTATCGGCCTTCTGAGTAGCAAGTGAGGCAATCTCTCGGTCATGGGATAAAAACTTGCTGTAAAGCTCTTTAATCGCGTTTACAGCAGTCCAAATGATCGAGTCATTAGTGATATGGAGATAGCCTTCATCGTCGCTGCTAACAGCTTCGGGAATCACTCTCTGAGCATCCTGAGCCTTAATACCAACGTATTCTTTATCAAAAGGCAGATCGAGTGGGTTGTTCTTCTTGTAATTGAAGTAAAAGGTATTCAAACCATTGATAGCATCGAGGCCACGAGTAAATGGAGCACCCATATCTTTGAGCCTTTCATCAGATGCAATTGTCCAAGTACTCGTCCCCGGTTTTGCGGCTGAGTCTGTGGAGAGTTGCAGCTTATAAGTGGGGTTCGTCGTCGCAATACCGACGTTGCCACCATTCGCCACAGTGATTCCTCTTGTACCCAAACCACTATCATCTGTAATAGATAAATCTCCGTTTCCGATTGATGGTCGAATATTAGCTGAGTCTGTGTCAGTCGACGTGATGCGAACTCCACCCTGTGTCGAAGAACCGAGCTGCACCGATCCATTTACATCGAGACTCCAGCCGGGACTCGTCGTGCCGATACCGACGTTGCCGTTGTAATCGATGACCATGGCGTCGTTGGTAACGCCACTTCCATAGTTGTTACTTGTACCGAAGAAAAGATAAGAGCCGCTTCCCGTCGTTTTTTCGCCAATTGCAGCTTTTACGGCCGAGGTTCCAAAAGTCAGACGAGCAAAATCGTTATTGGCCGTATATTGCTCAATATGGATAGCACCTTTCGTTAAGCCCTGATTAGAAGTTACGGAAGTATTGTCGGTGGCGTGGAGTTTCGCCGCCGGGGCTGTTGTTCCGATCCCGACGTTGCCATTCATAAATGAGCTTGTTCCATTGAACAAAGCGGCCAACGCTCCTCCGGTTCCCGCCTTGGCGTAAAGTGCGGCCCATATGCTATAACCATCAGAGCTGGGATAGGTCAGCCCTGAAAGCTCCGTACCAGCAAGTCCCCCGCCACCCGGAAAGTTCACGTAAAAGTTTCTGCAATCAGAAGAGCCGCATGCACCAGCAATATGAAGCTTGTAATTTGGGCTTGCCGTCCCGATCCCGACGTTGCCTGATGTGTCGATTCTCATTCGCTCAGTTCCCGCAGGTTCGAATGTCAATGCATGAGACGTTGGTGATCTTAATCCTGTTGCCGTTGGGGAATTATAAAATAAAGCGTCACCATTAGTACCACGATCGCTAGAACCAATTCTCAAAGCTGCATAACCAGATGAATTAGAATTATAAATAAAGATACCTTTTTCTGATGCACTATTAGCCGTAACATCAAGTAAAGCTTGCGGATTAGTCGTTCCAATACCAACATTCCCAGAGGAGCCGACAAAGATTCCTTCGTTACCTCCATCTCCACTCAAGTAATACGAACCTAAAATCAAATTTTGAGTTGCCGTATGATTGCCTAGGTTATCAGCCGCCGATAAAGCGCCCAAATTTTCCCAGTTGTTTCCCGAATCACAGCGGTAAAGATTTGCACCATCGTGTTTGAGACTGCCCTCCTGGTTCTTGGTGCCCGAATAGCCGCAAACCGCCCAGGCTGGTACCGTTGTCAAAGCCAGCGCGCAAGACACGAAGAAAATCACGGGAGTGAAGTGAAAAGTAAAGCGTCGCTTAGGTAATTTCCATAGATCGCGACGCTTATTTGTTAGCATTTCTTAATGCTAGCGCAATCCGAATTAAAGCCAACCCTGGCCGCGATTTTAGCCGGGGTTTAAGTAGATTCTAAACCCCATCACAGCCTGGATCTTTGTTTAGGATATCAACGAAATTTATTAACAATCTCTTTGAAATAGTTACCGCGCTCGGCGTAGGAGTCAAACATATCAAATGAAGAAGCCCCTGGAGACAAAAGTACAGTGTCACCGATACGTGATTTTTGGTAGGCAATCAAGACCGCTTCTTCAAATGTCCCAATCAAAAAAGTTTCTGAGAAATCACCAATATCGCGGTTGATTCGCTCTTTTGCTTCTCCGACCAAAATCAGCGTCTTTACTTTACGCTGAATTTTGTCACGCAAAGGCGCATAGTTCAAATTGGTGTCTTTACCGCCCATGATCAAAATGACATTTTCTTCAAAAGAATCTAGGGCACGCAATACAGCATGCACATTGGTGGCCTTAGAATCGTTGTAAAACTCGACACCACCGACTTTGCGCACATACTCAAGTCTGTGCGCCATACCTTTATAGTTATCGATCACATGCTGAATGGCCTCATGTTTGGCGCCATGCTCGCGCGCGGCCAAGATCGCAGCCATTATATTTTCGTAGGAATGCTTCCCCTTCATCTTCGTGTTTTCTACGGAGTAATACTCAATCTCCTGGCTTGTACGCACACGCACCTGAGATTTGATGGTTACAGCACCACCAATATTCATAATTTGGGGCTCAAGCGAGGGCTTACGTGAGAAGTAAAAGATACGGCCTCGTTGAACTAAAGGATCGCGAGCCAACTCAACAACAGCATTATCATCGGCATTCAAAATGCTGGTCGTTGCTTGATTGGTATTGGAAAAAATCTTGCGCTTCGCATTTACGTATTCTTCCATAGATCGGTAACGATCCAAGTGGTTTTCCGCAAGGTTCATAAATACGACATTCTTTGGATTAAAACGCTGCACGTGTTCCAACTGAAAGCTTGAAACTTCAAGTACAAGAACGTCAGCCTTTTCGCCCTTGAGTAAATACTCACTCACCGGATCGCCAAAGTTACCACCAATCCAAACCTTAACTCCCGATTCGTTCAGAAACGTGTAAATCAAATGTGTGGTTGTGGTTTTACCGTTCGTACCGGTGACGGCAATGACTGGCTCCTTCACGAACTGACAACAGAACTCCAGTTCACCCGTGACTTGCACACCTTGACTGCGGGCATAATCAAAAATCTTTAAATGGGGAGGCACACCGGGGCTCAGTACAATCAGGTCTTGGTTGAGAAAAGTTTTTGGGGTATGCCCGCCCAATTCCAACGTCACCTGTAAGCCATCGAGCTGTTCCAAATGACCAGAAAGTTCGGCTTTGGATTTATGGTCACTGATGGTCACCGACGCGCCATGCTGACACAGAAACCTGGCCAGAGACACGCCTGTTTTGGCCATGCCCACGATCAAAATACGCTTACCTTGTAGATCACTTAGCTCGGTCACTGTTCACCTCGGTCTTAATCAGCGCAACTTTAAAGTTGCAAGCGACAGGACCGCGAGCAGGATGGAGATAATCCAAA
>JAYQON010000050.1:0-22091 GCA_038144835.1 Bdellovibrionales bacterium | reverse complement strand
TTGGGTTCGAGAGTATCAGTTTTAAGAACTCCAGTCGTTCTTGTGGTGATCGCTCCTTCCATAATGATTTCGCGTTGATTGCGAGTTCGAGAATAGACTTCGCTGTTTCGTTCGCTTTGTTAGAAATAGATAATTGGGCAACCGTATAGCGATCTACAATTTGGTTACGTTCCCCCTCAAACTCTTGGATCTTCCCCAATAACGGGGGCAGTCGAGCTTTGATAGGTTTCTCTCTCTATCCGCAAAGCACTCGAACTCTCAAGCGATAGTTTTCAAAATTTCTGAAGCCATAGGCTCGCCTTGAGATCATTTCCATCTTGTTGTGCAGGCCTTCAGTAATGCCGTTGGTTTTTGAAAACCGAAACATTCGTGCGATCTCTTCTTTCCAATTATCAAGTGTGTAACCGAGTGTTTGCAGGTGTCTGAAAGGTGTCTTTTTGAGCTCATCAATCATCCAGAGATACTCGCCAAGGATCTCTCGGCAGTCGCGCTGATTGAGTCGTTTCATACGCAAGAGGCGAAGCAGATCCTGCCAGAACTGATATAGAGTTTTGAGTCCGGGCACTTGATCGAGGTAATTGAAGAGCCGCAGCCGCTGCCCAGGTTTGAAGTGATCGGGGTGCCTTCCCATTAGACTTAATAGTCCTCGGTGCTTTCGGCCCTTCTCATCGAGTTCACCCCATGTTTTAACGAACTGCTGATTCACCAGGCGTATGACATGAAACCGATCGGCTACGATCAACGCGTTCGGGAAGTACTTTTTAGCAATCGAACGATACGTCTCCGCAAGATCCATCACCACCACACGCACACGTTCGCGCCCTATGAGTTTGCGAAGGTAATGTCGCAAACTCGGCTCTGAGCGACCCAAGTGAACATCAAATACCTTTCGTCTTGTGAGATCGGCAATCGTCGTGGCATAGCCTTGCTTACGCGTAAAGAAGTGTTCGTCGATGCCCATGACACGAGGGCAGTAGGCACTGAATAACTCGCGGTTCTTGATTGCGAAGTGCTCTTGGTACCAGCGCTCGATGGTCGCAGTGCCCAACTTGAGGTGGTTTGCTAGATCAGTTTGCGTCCAGCCTTTGTGATGGTCGGTCGTAATCTCCACACGTGCTGGCTCAGTGGCCCTTCGCCATGGCTTGATCCCAGGAAAGCGGGAGTTGAAGTACCGGCCGCACTCTCGACAGCAGTACTTGTGCGCCTTCAACTCAAGCCACGATGGCCTTTGGCCGAACTGCACGTGCCGTATGCGACGACAGAAGCTGTCTTTCACTCGTAGTCTCAGTGAGTCACAATAGGGGCACTGGGGTGGGCATTCGTATTCGACCTTTAGGGTCAGGAGATTATTGCCAGATACTTCAATGAGCTTGAAGCCAGGTAAGTCCAGTAGGATGCTCGACTGTGGGGGCATCAGGGGTTCCTTTTAATAAGGTTAGTTGTGGTAAACCAATCCTATCAAAAGTCCTGACTGCCCCCGTTATTGATGTAGACCCCCCCTCACGCTATCGAAGAGCCCTTAGCATTTCACCAGGCTTTGCACGATCTAGCACTAACTCATCTAAAATACCCATCATTTTTTTGCCCATAAAACCTCTTTTCTTAAAATTGTGATCCGCTGTCACTAGCACAACCTGAACCACGATCCGCCCCTTCAACACACGGTAAATAACTCGGCCAGCATAAGAAAACAAAATAGCTCTATGCCCCCGCCACTCTCCGTCTAGTTCATGATCACGCCAATCGGATTTATGCTGCGTGAACTCTAAACCCATATCTTCACTATCCGCAATCCAATGCTTTATCACCTTTATGTCTGTCTGAGTGATAAACCAAGACTTAAAATCTTCACGGAGTCGCTTTTCGGCATCAGATGTTAATTCAACAACCCATGTCTTTTTCATGCAACCCCTAGCCATAAAATGCCGAGTCATCAATTTAAATTCTATTTATATTTTTAGCTATGACCGAATAGTTACCAAGGCGGCGTCTCCTCAAAACCAATCAGGTAGCCATACGCAAGTGCGCCGATTTTCAGCGCAACTATTGAGTTACTAAAAGCATTGCTACCTTTAATAACACTGACGTGAAGGTCCATGGCAGATATTCCCTCAAGCCGAGCCCGTTCGCGCGCACGCTCATCCGCCGTCTTTAACAGTGGACCAATTTGTTGATCACAAATACCCACAGCACCAAACAGGACAGGCGTATCGCATCGATCAGCATAGCCAAGTATCCACTGCTGAATTTTCAAATATGGATAATCGGCACAACAAATGATCAAATCATGTTTACCTGAAATTTCGTCGAAGTCAGATTCAGAACGGATATATTTTGCGAAGCTTCTCACTGAACAATCCATTTCATTCTGTAGATGGCGCGCGAGTAAATTTACCTTCAGTTGACCGACATCTGGTAAAGAATAGGGAAATTGCCGATTGAGGTCCGGTTTGTCGAGTTCCGCACCGTCGATCAAAGTGAAATATCGCACACCCGCCCGGGCCAAATGATCCGCAATGATGGCTCCTGTTCCCCCACAACCAACGATCAATACCTGTTTTTCGCCCAACTTGGCCAACGTGGCGCGTGCATCGGTGACAAAATGTGACAGCCAAATCTCGTCACGCGAATAATCGCTCTCAAAAATTCGCAATGCGCCGTGGTCGGCAAAAACTCTTAACACAGCGGCTTCTTCAGTACTAATTGCCTCGGTTTCCACAAGAGCAATACCCTGTCGATCCAAACGGCAAATAAAGTTCCGCATGTGTGAATTCAGTTCTAACATTTTAAATCCACGATCTCCGTGAACTTCACACGTCGAATCACCGACTTGTACCACTAGATCCTCGCGCACCCTTAAAGACTTCACTCGGAACACCTACGCGCATGCCAGACAATCATCACCACACTGAATAGGACAGGCAAGCCCAATAAACTTAGCGCAGTCGACATAGGCAAGATCTCCCCGACTCTGCCAATCAGGATATAACTTAAACCGATCATCACTGCATTTAGGAAGGACTGCACCGATAGTAAACTTGCACGAATCGACGATTCACAATGATCTAGTATGTACTGATCGGAATGGACAAAAAGGAACGCCGAAATGCCGTTGACCAAGAAAAAAACCGTAACCCTGATCAATGAACTTTCAAAAGCCCAATTTACCCACAGTAAACCAGTCAGAATCAAGGCCACAATCACGACGTGAAGCCGCGGAGTCGCGCGCTGAAACCGAGGTGCTGCCCATTGTGCGAGCGCAGACACCAAAAATCCAGCCCCCATCAAAGCACCGATTTGCTCACTTGACCACCCGGCCGCAGAAAATGACAGCTGAGAGAAAATGTAAAAGGGCGTACTCATCATTTCAATTAAGCTCATTGCCACCATAAAGATCATCAGGTTGCGACCCCTTGGGCTCATGAAAAACTGATGCAGTGCTCGACAGAGATGGGAAACCGTCAGCCCCCTATCCACGCGAGGCTCAGGCAAGGGCAAAAACAATATTAAGCCCGTTGTCGCGCAAATAGCAGAGATCCAAAAAATGCTTGAAGCATGCCAAGCATACAGAAATCCACCTAAAAGAATGGCCACGGCCATAGCAATCGTATTCAAGCTGCGCACACGAACCATCACTTTAATATGCTTTTCGATGACGCCCGCTTCTCTTAAGCCATCATACAAAAATGCTGAATTAGCCCCGGAGACAAAAGCAAAGGCAATCCCCCACAGAAAAAACGTCATGAGTCCCGACGTAAACGTCGTCACTGAGCTCAATAAAGTAAATGTTACGGCCAAAGCTCCGTAGCCCAAAAGCACGGATGTTTTGCGGCCAAAGCGATCAGCGACTATACCCGTGGGCACTTCAAAGATGAAAGACGTCCAAAACAGTAAAGCCTGCAATATCCCTAGCTCTTTACTACTCAGTCCCTGGGCCAACAGATACACCATGAATAGGCTACGCGAAAAATCCAACGACCCGACAACCGTGGCGATGGTGTAGAGTCGAGAGATTTTATTGAGCTCTGATCCATCCCATTTCATTTGAAAACCTCAAGCATGGGATTGGCTCGTTGGGGAAACTTAGTCCAGTAAAGACTTGGAACTCGAAACAGGGGGATCGCTCGCGACAACGCATTGAACAATTGATCCTCAAACCAATCGTGCTTGGCGAGCGCCCGCACAATCATAAATTTGATATCGCTGGCTACAAACGGACAGTAATAAGAATCAAGAACCAAATTGATGTGCCAACCACGGTCACGTAAACGTCCGGCTATCATTTCGCAGTATTCGCCGTTGGGATAAAAATTATCGTAGGCCAGGGTCAGCACACCACGCATTACTGAGTCAGGTTCCCGTCCTGAGCAGGCCATTCGTTGCCAAAACCCAGTCAAAGGCTGTGGGGCCATAAGGCCTTCCAAATCCCATTTCAGAGTTTTTAGTTGATTGGAAACTAGGTGCTGAGAACAGTTTAAGACCGCGATCAATCCAGTGTCGGATTTAATTTCGGAGCCATTGATGTCTTGCGCATGGATCGCTGTATCGGCCGAGAAATCCAAGAGCCCCTCCTCAAAGAGTCTCTTATTCTCCTGCGGCGAAGCAACCACACACACTTGCCCTACCTCTCTGTCCTTTTGAAGCAGACGCCAACCGTCACGACGACGCTCCAGCCGATAGGGGCCTGAGCGCACGCAAGAATTTTCCCTCACTGGTATCCAATTTGGGAGAGCCTCCAAAGCAAGCGCCGGAAAGTCACGGCTAAACTTTAGTTCCAGCTGCTGTCCGTGGCTGTGCATTGTCTTCAAATGAGCCCGCATGAGACCTGCAAGCGTAGGAAATGAAGTTAGCATTTTAAGAAATCCAACCTTGTATTGCTCAGGCGTCAAGGCCAGACCATCATCCCATTGATACTCACCAAGAGTAAATAAGGCACGCCGTGAATCGACTTCTTTCGTTATCACAGCATTTTTAAAAGACCGGTGCTCCAGCCCGTAAAGCTGAAGACCGGAGTAATCGGTAGAACCCTGCATTCCCGATCGCAAGGGGAAACTATCAATTGCCAAGCGGATCATGGTTTACCAGCTGAGTCGCACGCTCCAGGATTTTTCGTTCTTCATGGAATTCTCGTTCCATATAATCTAAAAACCGGCTTTCGTTTTCGACAAATTTAAAGTGCCGGAGAACATCGATGGAGTGCTGTAGGTCCTTCGCACCGACTAACTCGCGCTTAATTTTGAGGAGTCTTAAATAGGGCGCCAAAACTTTCGCTTTTAATTGCTGTTCATAGGTTAAGAAGTGATACGGCGAAATATAGTTTACACTGACTGCCACAGTAAAACCGTCGTTTCGCACTTGGTGCCAATAGCCGGGAGGAATAACAAATATATCTCCGGCTTCGATCGTGGCCTCCAAAACATCGATCCCCAAGTACCCAAGTCGGTCAACCACAGTCGGGTCGAAGGCATCGAGACCGTTGTGAATGTTATCATAATCCACTGGGGCGATCACCCGAATGACCTTTTTACCAACCAGATTGGCGAGCCAGACACAGACCGCAAAAGAGTCAGTATGCAAAGGAGTTTCCACTCGCGAGTGGCCCACAAAGAGAGACATGCTGTCATAATTAATAACTTCGCTATCCACGCGATTGAGGACGTTGTCTTTAAAGATCTCGGGAATTTCAATGTCATCTAGAAGCTCATGGGCGTTTTTAAGAAAGTGCCAACCTGCCACATAGCTTTCATGATTTACAAACGGTGTCTCTGGGCGAAGATCAGTAATCACTTCCAAATATTCGCCAAGGGTCACCTTTGTTTTGTCACGCGAGCGTTGATGTGGATTGGTCTGGTACTGGCTCAAACTGACAACACGATCGGAAAAGTTTTCGAGCAGGTATTCGGGCGTCCATTTGTTTAATGCCGCCCAGGTTGCGGCGGCACCCTTGAGTAGGGTCGGACGATCTTCCTTTATCGAAAACTGCGCCAGACTGGCGGGCTCTAATTGAATTGTAGGCTTGAGCATGGTCATTTCCTTATTGAATAGTCGAGGGGGCCAGAGCCCCCCTCGGGAAAATTAGCACCGGCGACCGACCATGTCGGTGGACGCTTCAAAGTTTTCGTCCAATTTAATCTCAATGTCGTCGGACTCACCTGAGACATTGAACATCGCCAGGATGTCTTCCTGATTGCTTTGATCGTTTGCTTCCATATGAACCTCATTTTTAAAGGGTCCATATCGCAACCTGTGTACCAATCTTGATTTCCATCAGAGTGAATAGGTTCATTTTGAGAATGATGTTATCCAGATTTCCGGACGTGGCAGTCCTAGATTTAAAACTGTGTACCTAATGAGACTCTGTCCAAAGCTAATCGCTTTCACCGGTTTCTCTAGTATGTAGAGTGAGGGACGCCTTTAGGCACTTCACTTGGGCCGCATTATTGACCAAAGACCTCGGGCTATCGAAAGCGAAGGAATTTCTCGAAGGTCACGAAGATGATCCAGATCAGCCCGATAATGAGCGAGAAGTGGATCTGCACAATACCAGTCGAGGCCAAGCTGCCCCCTAAAAATTAATCAAGGAAAAACACTGGGATTTAAAATGCCTCGAATTTTGGGTGCTGAATGAATTGCGATCCATAGAGCCGAAAGTTTTAAAACCAGGTCTGTCTATTCCTCAGTAGCCGCAATGAAAAAAACCATTTTGATAACTGCGTTAATAATTACCTCGGCCGTCGGCTTCGCTGGGCTGGCAAACTCCTACTTGGCTGCTCGCTTTATGACAATCTCAGACGGCGAAAAAAAATGGGAAGCTCTCACCTTAAATGCCGAGCAGTTTAAAAAAGGAGATCTTTTTAAACGGGCACCGATGGCGGTCGATATCGTAAAGCGATCTCTTTATGTGGACAAAAGTAGAAAAACGGTACGAGACGATCCTGGCGATCCTGACAGTAATTTTTTTTGCGATTCAATCTACGCTTATAAGATCATGCCTTTCTCTGGTGAGAACAAATTTGAGGTCTAAACGTAAGCAGGAAGTTGCGAAGATCGTCTCGTAAGGTACGCCAACTAAAAACTCTCGAACTTTCACAGCGTTATAAAGTCACACCATCGAGACCTCGAGCTTTTGAAGCCACCCTGCCTGCGCATGCGTCGTTGAAGGTTTTCTATTTCATCACGTACCGTCGTGCCTTCAGGTATCGGATTCGAGCGCAGCATTTTGCCAGGCTAGCAGCACAGGCTCAGTGTCCAGCGTGAAAGAGTTTTTGTGACAGCTCGACAATCTTTCGACCCACGCTCCTTGCCGATTGTGGGTTCTGCCCAGTGACAAGTCTTTCGGAAACAATCGACTGATCCTGCCAGTTCTTTGCGGCCTGAAAGATCGCACCGCGCTCCTCGAGTTTGGATTGTAGGAGGAACGGGACCACCCGATCCAAACCGACGGCCCGCTCTTCTTCGTTGGTGAATGCGCTGACGGTCTTTCCCTGAACGAGATAGGCGCCATTGCTAAGCTTCACGTTCACCAGAGCTGCGGGGCCATGACAAACAGCCGACACGATACCACCGTTCTCATAGATAGCCGCAGCGACTTGATTCAAGACCTCGCTGTTGTGAAAGTCCCACATAGTTCCATGTCCACCTGCAAAGTGAATGATGCGATAGTCTTTCGGCTGAATGGCACTCAACGCCAGGGTCGAGCTCATTCTCTTCATCAGTGAGGCGTCCTCGATAAATCTTTTGTTATCGGGATCGTCCAGATCGCGACTACTTTCGTCTAGAGGTGCAAAACCACCCTTGGGGCTCGCAAAGTCCACCTGATAGCCCGCTGAAATCAGAGGATAATAGACATGAGTCACTTCTGAGAGGTACCAGCCCGTCTTTTTTCCAGTGGAGCCTTTTTGGTCGTGATTGGTTACCACAATCAGGGCGCGCTTCATTTTCAAATCCTTCTTCTGTTTGTTCGGTGCCTCTGCTGACAGTCCAGTCATCGAAAACAGGAGCGAGGCACAGAAACTTGCGGAGATTGTTACCAGACTCTTGATCATAGGTTGAGAGTGATTGAGGTAATAGGCTTAATCAAGTTCTAATTGTCTGCCCCCTCCATTTGATCAACTTTTATCGCAACACTTAGCGTCCGATATCGCCATCTTCGATTTAAAAATCATGCTTGAGTGATTCAAGTTCAGCTTCAGCTCAGGCGCTCAAGGTTATCCGCACCAAGTGGGCCAGCCACTCCAAAGCTTGATGGCGAGGCGTTTTTTCCAAAGGCTGAAATAGCGACCGTGCCGGCGGGCTTTGTTGATGAACCTAAAACACTGCGAAAGGAACCTTTACCGTCTGTTCACGCTGAGAATTCTTGCAAGCGCTGGTATGACGGAGTTGGCCTTACAACTGTCAATTTTTAATACAGGCAATTTGCTCCAGCTCTCAATAATCCCACTCTGAGAGAGGCTGACCATTGCAATCTTAGTCATCTGATATGAGGCTCTTGCTCGTTTTCTTCTTAATGACACATGGTTATGCAAACGCCACGGAGTTAATCCTAGGACGGCAAGCCCCTATTCTATTGCCAGCTTTAAGACCCAATCCATATTACCCGCCATCCCCTATTGCGCCTCCCCTAGGTCGGGCACCCATTAACTACTCTTTGCTGAGTCCCATGCAAAAATTAAATTTTCCAAACGCCGTCACTCAACCGTGGATGTTAAATCCATACGCCCGCAATTATTTCCAGTCTGGTCCGGCTTTGTATCCAAACTCCTTTATGGGTCAACAACCAGGACAAATCAGCCTAGCTACTTTTTTGCCCTTACTTGGATCTGTAGGTACCCTTATGAACCCCCAAGCGCCACGTCGCTATGAGCGCATTTCCGATGAGGATTATGGTAAGGAGCGGGATGATGATGCAGCTGACGAGACTGACGAAGCTGCGGATCGCGTAGCCATTTCACGCCCTGAGCGAGTCATCGCTTTGGCCTCCAAAACCGATCCCGGCTATCGATCAACCCGTGATGGAGAAGAACGCGTAGCCACGCAGGGAGATTCTTCTTCCGCTGAAATGCACATTCATCCGCCAAAACCACCAGGAGTAGAACCCGAAAGAAAAGTGCGCAGCCCACGTGAACCTGATCTTATTGCCCGCAATCGAGATGAACGCAAAGCACAGACCGCACCAGTCTGGCCAACGTTTGTACGCGCATTTAAAAGATGTGCTCCCGGCTGTCAGCCGGTCAACTATCATGCCTTTGGTAGCCGTGGTGGCAAACGTACCTGTCACACCTCGGGACGAGCCATCGACTTGCATGGCATGCGTTGCGGAAACCAGCATTACGCATCACAAGGACGTGGCCGTTTTGAACAAATGGTGAAATGCATGCGAAGGCAAGGATTGAAAGCTTTGTACTTTAACGGCAGAGATATTACGGCTGGGCACCAGGATCACGCTCACTTTAGTATAGGTTGTTACAATGGGAGTTATTACTAAAATGAAACATCTTTTTCTTTTAACATGTCTGCTTTCACTTGTTCCTATTGCTGGCGCGCAAAGTCATCCGCCATTAGAGGCAGATCCGATCGTGTTTCGCGACAAAGTCGTCGATTCAGAAATCGGCACCCTCTTTATTCGAGTGGTGGATGTAGGTGAACCTGTTTATCAATCCTATCGACTGCATGTAAGCGTCTTGTGCCTTGATCGTAGAAGTAAACCCAATTTAGTTAAACCAAAACTTGAGGTGCTGATTGCGAGCAGGCCCATTTGCGGATTTAGACCAATTGAATACGATTCCAGAAAAAAAATTCTGAACCTCCAATATAGCAAAATACGAGAAGGCCAAGTTGGACAAGCCCAATGCTCATCGCATTTTGAGCAAAATATTTTACTAGCCGAAGCCTGCGAAGTTTGGCGAAAGTAACCTACGTTGATTTTACGACTTTAGACACGAGACCATTATGAGACAGTGCCATTTTAATAACACACTGTGCAGCAGATATTGAAAAAACAGCCATCCAGTGTAACAACCATCCGGCAGAACTAGCGCTCGTTAGTCGTGAAAAACTAGAGAGGCCGGTAAATTGTTTTCTTGTCATAGTCGATATTTGACTCTCCTTGTTGTGCTTTGTTTTTCAATCCCCGCCTGGACACTGCCCGCCCGTACGGCACGCTACAGTTCATCTGTTGGCGGCTGTAACTTCGTGGTCATAAGAGAGGATTATCGCTCAGGTTCAATCTACAATTTTTCGCTTGTATTTCCATCCAAACCTCTGCTCACACTTGAATTTAGCCTGAACGAAGAAAATTTTAATGATCTCTTTGTAACCGGGAATGCCTATCGTCTGGGAAAGACTGATCTCTATGCCGACAAAACCATGCGTAAGCTGTCGGTGGGCAGAAGTAGTCCCAATGCTGAAATCAAAAAGAATTTCGAGATTATTGAACTGGTTCTACAAAAAACAAAATCAGAAATTCACCACGTAGTATTTAATCTCACCGATGAACTTTTTATATCAACCATTGAAGCAAGTTTTCGACAATTCAAGCATCCTGGAAAAAAAAATCAAGACCTGTCAAAAGCAAATCTATTCGTTGCCGACTGTTCAGATTTCAAGCTGGTAAAATAGCCTGAAATTTTACTGAATCAAATGCTACGGGCTCTGTTCATTTGCAAATCTAAATCTTCCACTATTTTTTTAGTCTTGCGCATAAGTTGGTCGGGAGGACTCACCTTGTCCCATCGCTCTAGTATTCTAAATTGACGACTTGAAGCGATTTGGCGGACGGCGCTCATCTGACCTGACCATATCACTACGGGCAGCATGCCCCCAGAGTTTGCTCTTCTTAATAACTCTTCACCCTCCATATCACCTAGAAACCAATCAAGCAGAACCAAATCATACCCACCGCGAGCGATTTCTGCCATTGCGTCCGATCCCGAGGAAACAGTTATGACTTCACACGAAGCCTTTCTAAATGCAGCCGCCGCAAGGCGAGATGCTATTGGGTCATCGTCTACTATCAAAATTCGGGGGAGACCATGCGTGATCGGCTTTAAGCGCTCTAACATTTTACGTTGGCGCTCACTGCGAAAACGCAACTTCCGCCAATGCCGCAATTGAGCGTAAATGCTTCCCAAACAATGCCGTTTGGCTAAGATAAAACTGGGGCATCGAGATCGAGCATGAAAAAAATCTACCTCAGTGACTACTCGAATCTCAGCAACAAACTGGCCATTCACCTCAAGAACTTGGGCTGAAATGGTCGCGTGAGCTGGGCATTTTTCGTATAACCGATCAATTTCGATTTGAGTAAAGGTGCAGTTCTCTATTGCAAATGTGGACTGACTTGCCATTATGATCCCCCATCATCGTGCACAGACGGTAACTACTCACCTGACGCTAGCATGCCTTTTCTCGAGCGATTTGAAGGAAATGTGGAGTTTTCCTGACGGATTCTCAAATTAAGATAAACATACATCAATTTGTATAACCAAGATCTTGGAATAATCCTGTAGATCCAATCCAAAAACCCGAGTGCCAACGAGTGATTCTTCCACAAGGGCGGGTTTTTTGTTCCCATTATAGAAACTATCTCTTTGGCCAAGTGGGATTCCCGTGAGACCCCTTTAGTAAAAAACCAAGGTCTAGCAAAAAAAGAGTTTTTATACATTCGTGCATATGGACCGTTCAAATTTCTGGCCATTCTTGCTTTGCTCGTCGACCTTACAGGAGCATCGCTCACAGCGCTAAGTTTGAACGGCCTACAAATCGTCACATCAATGCGATGAGGCTTGAGCTCAAACCATAAAGCCTCGCAAGCTGTAAGCATAGCCTGGCGTGATGCGCTGTACGATCCAAGGGTTGGTAGGCTCAGAGTGTTTGACCAAGGGCTAACATGAATGATTTTTCCTCCACCATTTTCGCGCATCACGGGTAAAATCGATCTTATTAGAGACATCGGACCAAGAAAATTGACCTGAATCTGATGAAGCTCAGATTCGTCATCCATATGCTCGGCTGCAGATCGATATAAGCAATCAGACAAATTGAGCAAGGTATCTACATAACCAAACTTTTCAAGAACTGTGTCTGCGACTCGCGAAATACTATTCGGCACAGTGAGATCCAAAGGCAAAGTAAAAATTCGCTCTTCACCTTCAAACCTAGACCGTAATGCAGGCAGCTCATTGGGTGGCGCGGTCACAACAATTCTGTAATCCGACGCCAGAATCAACAAATCTACCACGGTCAGGCCAAGATCTGAATGACCACCGGTCATTAACAAAACAGGTGACCTTGGAGCTACCATGGATCGCAAATTGTTGTCTTTAGTTAAATTTGAAACATCACCGCGATCCTTCCCACCAGTGTTACCATTTGCACTGAGTATTTCCCTAATTTGCCGTCCGCAGGTAACTAGATTTAAAGGTTTGCCGACAAATTTAAAATCAAATCCGTTGTCCTGGCAGTGAACCTGAAAAGACTGCGATTCAATGCTCGAGGACACAATCACTCGACTAGAAATTGACTGTCCAAAACGAAGAAGCAAATCCCAACCCGTCTGATCGCCAGACAAAAACAAATCAATAATCATAAAATCAAAATGATCGTCTAAATTGTCCAGGCCGCCATACCGTTCTAGCAAACCCGATAGAGACGCAAAAACAGACACCTGAGCGTAGTGATCCTCAGATAAAATAGAGTAGCGCCAGATTTTTGAGCTTATGGGATCATCTTCGAGTATCAGAACTCGCGCTGCCATTTAAATAGAATAAGCAATTCCAGCCCAAAAAAAAGAGGTTTGTCAGTCAAGATCTCTTGATATTAAACTAGGCGGCTTTGATATGATTCTGCAAAACCGAGTGCATAGCTTTACAAGTGGCATCAGCTTGGATTTCAATTTCAAGTAGCAACTCAGTAGCGCGCCTTTCTGTCATCTCTAGCAAAAATTCATTCTCTATTTTCTGGCAAAGTTCTCCTAAAATTTCGGCTCCCAAATTTTTTGCCGCAGATTTGAGACAATGGGCCTCTCGACTCACAGCGTGGTACTGTTGCGTTTTGATATTACGAGCCATCTTTTCGAGTGATCTCGGCACAATTTGTAAAAATGAGACAATCAGCTCTTCGACAAATCCAGGCTCTCCTGGAGCTTCCATTGCGCGTAATCCCTTTAGCACTTCCATATTGAGTTGTTGCAAGTCTCCCCGAGGCACATCTACCTCTAGAGAGGTTGATTCATTTTTGATCGTCTTCATCGAATTTTCAATTGCCGTCCATTGCTCAATCTTGGCAGCAAGAATATCGAAATCTATGGGTTTTATGACAAAATCGTTCATTCCTACTCGAATACATTTTTCGCGATTATCGGCAAAAACATTTGCGGTTAAGGCTATGATCGGAATTTTTGCAACATTCACCAGTGTTTTACTTGTACGAATGATATTGGTTGTCTCATAGCCGTCCATTTCAGGCATCTGGCAATCCATCAATATGAGATCGTAAGGCACGTTTCGTAGGGCATTGAGAACCTCGCGTCCGTCAGAAACCACATCCACGGCACATCCAAATTTTGCCAGACCACGAATGGCAACCTTTTGATTTACAATATTATCCTCAGCTAAAAGTAAGCGAACAGGCAGACGCCGAATACGAGCATCTTTCATTGGCAATCCGTCAACTTGTAAAGATCTTGTCCCTCGTAAAAACGGAATTTCAAACCAAAATACACTTCCTCGATCAGAATCGCTCTTTACTCCAATCTGGCCACCCATAAGATCCGTAAGTCGCTTGCATATCGATAAACCCAAGCCTGTGCCACCAAACCTACGAGAAACACTTTCATCACCTTGCGAAAATGCAATGAATAAACGATCCAAGGCCGCTTTTGGGATTCCAACACCCGTATCTGCCACTTCAATGCGGACCAAATATCTTTCCTCTGCCAATCCCGTTATCTGAGCCGAAATGGAGACCTTTCCACTTGGCGTGAATTTGATTGAGTTGTTCACCAAATTGAAGAGGATTTGCTGAAACCTCGCAACATCACCCCTCAGATTGTCATTTGGGTTAACGATGGGGTTGAATATTAACTTTAATCCCTTATTTTCGGCAGAATGAGAAAATAACTTTTGGCAATCGCTCAGCACGGCGTTCAGAGAAAAATCCACCGATTCCAAATCTATTTTGCCCGCCTCAATCTTTGAGAAATCCAAAACGTCGTTCACAATCGCTAAAAGCGTATCCGACGACAACATTATAACTTCCAAATTTTCACGCTGCTCGGGACTCAGAGAGCTCTCCAAGGTGAGCTTCGTAAGACCAACGATTGCATTTAGAGGAGTTCGAATTTCATGACTCATATTTGCGAGAAAACTAGATTTAGCTTGCGAAGCCACAAGGGCCTCTTTTTCCGCTTTTTTGAGATCAGTAATGTCCCGGTAAATCCAGAAATGCCCACCTAGACCTTCATTCAACCTGATGGGGATATAGTCTCGCTCGAATATTCTTCCATCTCTCAAATTCAAGATCTGACCGCGAGCAGACACACCCGCCAGTTTGAGGTAGGTAATATCTCTGGCGAAAGTCTCCGGCTCAGCGAAGATCGATTTCAAAATTGCTACGAGCTCATGAGCCTTTCTTGCGGATAATTCAGCTTTTTTTAGGTCAGTAAAAAAATCAGAAAAACTTTGATTTGTGTGCAGAATATTTCCATGTTCGTCTTCCAACAGCAAAGCACAGGGGACAGCATCTACTAACAAACGTAAATTTTCGCGAACAATGGATTGCAATCTTTTTGGCCTTGGTTGAACTTCGACTTTTTCCAGCGGCTTGACGAGAAACTGGACTTGATCTTGGCCGATTATGAACTGCCCAGCGAGACGAATGCCCTCAGGCAGACACTTTGATTCTAAGGTTATAAGCGCCCCTTCTATGCGCTTCAGAGCTGACATGCTAAAATCCAAACCCTCTGGGTCAATTATCCGTAACCCGTCAGCCACCACGCTCTGGCAACGCAATTCAGGGAGGACGCTTTTTAACGATTTTCCAATATGCAAAAAACGACCAAACTGATCCATTGAAAATCCCAAGGGAAAAACCATATCGAAGTGTTTTGCATCAAGCATCAAGGATTCCTAATAAATCGGTTCTTATTACCTTTATGGGCGCGACACTTAAGATAAATATCGGTTAACTCATCCATGTTTTGAAATGCATCCAGACCGGTTTCTCAGTTTGATATTCAACGAGCGATTTATTCTGCGCCGATTCGGAATGACGACTTTCTTAGGGCGAGACGCTTCACATTGACACGTCAAATAATATCAAAAGCTTCCGATAAATTAGAGTCACTCGTAGAAACTAGAAGGTACGCGAGGAAAGCAAGGCAATGAACTCGAGTTTCCAAATTTTACTCATTGAGGACTGCCCAATCGTTCAGGGTCTCGTGCGTGGGCTCCTGGGCACCAAATACAGATTGCAAATTGTAACCAGCATTCAGGAGGCGCGCACTCACCTTTTGCACAGCACGCCTCAACTCATCATTTTGGATATCAATCTTCCCGACGGCGACGGTATTCAACTCGCTATTGAGATTCGCCAATCCCAAAAAATAATGAAGGTTCCACTCATTTTTCTTACCGGCAAATCTGATCCTGCCGACAAAGTTCTTGGCTTCACGATTGGTGCTGACGATTATATCGTTAAACCTATCGAGCCGCTGGAATTCGGTGCACGCGTTGAGAATCAATTACGCAGAACCAGAGACTTAAAGGAAAGCGAATTGGGATACGAAAAAGGCATTTTTAAAGTCAATTCAGCTCAACAAAAGATTTTCATAAGAACTGAAACCGACTTACGCGATTTGAAGTTGACCACCAACGAATTCAAGCTTCTCAATCATTTTATTCGCCACGAAAGCCATGTTTTGAGCCGCGAACAAATTCTTAGTAGTGTCTGGGGAAACGATTCTTATGTCACCGACAGAACCGTTGACTCTCATGTGTATGCGATTCGCAAAAAACTTGGTTCACTTTCGTATTGTATTCAATCTGTGCCAAGAGCCGGCTACCGATTTTCTCTAGAAGAAGCTATAATAAGCAATGTGTCCTAACTCCGAACGTTTCCTCATTTTTTAAATCGTAAGTCGCTGGCGCAATTGATCTGCGGCTACAGCTAGCTTTTGCTTACGATCTTGGTTCATTTTATCAAACGTTTTGACAATCATCGACAAACGCGGATTGCCTGAAAAAAATTTTTTATTTTGCCCAATGAAGCCCCAATAAAGCCCATCAACACCTTCTTGCCAGTCACCTTTGGCGTAGCCCCCCATCTTAATAAAGTAATTTGAACCACAGATATAGGGCTTCGTCGCAAATACTCCTCCGTCACTAAATAAGGCCATTCCAAAAACATTGGGCCCCATGACCCAGTCTGCGGAATCAACAAACATTTCCATAAACCAGCGATAAGCATGCTGGGGATGAACTCCCAAAAGAAGCATGAGATTACCGGCAACCATGAGTCTCTCAATGTGATGCGCGTAACCGTAGCGCTGAGACTTAAGAACCACCTGATCCAATGGGGGCACTCCAGTGCCTCCTTCGTACCAGACCCGCGCAAGTCCTCGATGGTGGTCCCAAAAATTGGATTGTTCCTGAACCTGTCCATGACCTCTGTAGATTCCACGTATAAATTCGCGCCACCCTATCACCTGACGAATAAACCCTTCTAGCGAATTCATTGGTGCATTGATTTCTTTAGCAACTGTCAGCACTCGCTTAATAACTTCACTGGGAGTCAACCAGCCAACATTTAAGAACGGCGTGAGTACTGAATGAAAAACAAAATCTGAGTGTGGCGCTAATGCGTCCTCATACGGACCAAATGCGCTTAAGCGCTTCAAGCAAAAGTCATCCAACCATTTTTTTGCCGCCCTTCTCTCGGTGGGGAGCCAAAAATTGTCAATATCACCGGGATGATCATTAAAAAGACTTTTGACTAAAGCACTGACTTTTTTGGTATTGTCGTCAGCTTTAAATAAGAGCGGAGGCTCAGGACTAATTTTTTTTGGAAGAGCCTTTCGGTTGTCCTCATCGAAACTCCAACGACCGCCTAAAGGCTGGCCTTCATGATCAACAAGAATTTTAAGCCGCCGTCTTTGCCACTGATAAAAGGTTTTCATAAAGGGGCGTTTGTGCTCGGCCTGATAAAGCGCGAACTGATCGCGAGTCGTTACAAACATCGGTGACCGCCACGTTTCAACAGAAATTTTGGTCTGATCAAAAAGGCTCTTTAGCCTTTGTTCAAAAAATCGATCTTCAATCTCAAAATGAAAAATTTTTGACGGCCGGGCTTCACTCAGAATTTTTTTGAGCGCATCTTCGTAACTGGAGCCTTGAGATTGTGGAAGACTTTCGTAATGAACCTGAAAGCCACATTTTTTTAATTCGGCTGCATAATTGCGCATCGAAGAAAGAAAAAAAATCAACTTGTGCTTATGAAATTTATAGCGAGTACAAAGCTCCACATCCTCTCTCATAAATATGAGGGTGTTGGGCGCCTCAGCGCCCAAATGAGAGCGTACAATGTCCGGATTAAAAAGTTGATCGCCGAGAATGACCAGTAAATTCATTCTTTATTCCGTTGAGTTAGTGTTGAAGAGGTTAAAGCTACAATAAGATCCACTGTGTCCACCGCCACGGCAGTCATATCAACGAGTTGAGCCAAACGTTCTTGATTGAGTGAACTGTCGTCCACTTCTGGCCCTGCAACCACCATCAAATCTTGCAAGAGCATTTCAGCCCTCTTAACCAGTAAAAATTCACGCGAGCGCAAAATATTTTGAATAACTTTTAGAACGTCAGGTTCGGCCACATAGGTTTTGGTTTTTTTATCACCTCCGATTTGCCGAATAAGACCATGAGCTACAAGCTCACTTAAGGCGGGTGACACGAGCGCCTTGGAAACTTTCAAAAGACGTGATAATTCGCTGCCGCTTAAAGGGTGCTTTGCGAGAAATACCTGAGTCCATATTTGTCCGTGAATACGACGAAAGCCCCAGTATCGAATGAAGTCGCCAATAGCCCCGGACAGCTTTCTGAGAGCCATTTCTCGCCTTAATTTTGTATGACGTTGAGACGAATCTTGCATTCAAAGGCTCTTCCACTTGCAAAGAAATTTTGTTCATACTAGTATGAACAAAGGGAAAAGGCGAGACAATAGGAGCAAACTATGCCAAAAAGCGACAAAGTCACGGTCTTCTTTGATGGTCTGTGCCCCTTGTGTTCGCGCGAAATCAATCATTATCGATCGGCTCGCGGTGCAGACCGCCTAAGCTTTATTGACATCACTGACTCCGCTTTCGACGCCGCGAAGGAAGGCGTCGACCCCCATCAGGTCCACAAGGTCATGCACGTGAGAGGAAGCGATGGACAAATTTATACCGGCGTCGATGCATTTGTGCACATTTGGCAAAATCTTCCGGGGTATGTTTGGCTCGCTCGGGTCTTGAGCTTTGCGCCCCTGTATCGCCTTGCGGGTTTGGGTTATTGTGGGTTTGCCGCCATTAGGCCGTTTCTCCCTCGTAAGAGTCAGACAGCCTGCTCCGAAAGTCCTTATTGTGAAACACCCAAGAGCTAGTGTTTGAACTCACTTCTTACACACCTTCAATTCGCATCCACACTCTACCTGTGTGGATTAATATGGACCATTCAACTGGTTCACTACCCAGCCTTTCAGCATATTGAGGAAGGTGAATCCTTTAAACATTTCCATCGACTTCACGAACGTAATATCACCAATATCGTGGCGCCAGTCATGTTGGTGGAGCTTTTAACCTCGCTAACTCTGGCAGTGCAAGACCAGAGCCTCTGGAATTCTCTCAGTTTGGCATCCGTTGTTTTAATTTGGATTTGGACCTTCACCATCAGCGTGCCGATTCATCAAAAGCTTCACCTCGGCAAAGATTTTGGCTTAATAAAAAAACTCGTTTTTACGAACTGGCTGCGCACGGGACTGTGGTCCATGCGCGCCGTTGCGTTTTTTATCCAGCTTGTGGATAAACACAACCCTTCTGGTCAGTGAGTTTTAACTTGGAAACGTCAGTCTGCCGAGCCGCATGCTCAATCAAATCTTGCAGTTCTTGAGCGCTGACCTGAGGTGTTCGCGAAAGAATAAATAGAGAACGGGCGGATGCATCCGAAACAATGGCCCAGTTGTAATCGGAGTCAAGCGCTATAATCCAATACGAGCCCTTGAAGGGTAAACCAAAATCAACACTCAGCTTTGCATTGGTTTCCTTATCAACAACGGTCGCAACCCCGCGAATGTCCGAAAAAGGACCATTCGCTGTTCCGCGATTGCAAGAATTGTACACTCCAATTTGCCCATTGCTGAGTGACGTGAGCGTTTGCTGAGAGCATACACAGTCCGCATCAAATGGCATTGGATTGGCGGCCAATTGATACCAGCGGCCAGTGTAGCGACTAAGTTCTACGAAGGAAACTGTGGATACACTCGCATGAGCCCGCGAAGCACTTATCAAGAGCAAAAGACCGATGTAAAGCAAACGCATATTTCCCCCTTGGTATTCTTGATCAGAATAGAATGCTACGGCTTAAACTATCTGTCTACAAAAGCTAGTCTTCTCTTGAATTCCCAAGGCCCAGTCCGCGTGCCTCGCCGCCTCTTCTTCCAATCTCAGCCATGTGAGCACGATTTTGACTCACGATTACGCCGCCTTTACGACCAGCTATGCGCGCCTCTTCGGAAGTAAATTCATGAGCCGTGCCTTTTTGGTGAGCGGCTTTGCCACCCATACGAGCAATTTCCCTTTGCCGTTGTGTATTCATAGATGCAAAACCACGATTCGATCGACCTTCCCGTTTAGACATTAAAACGCCCCCTTCTCCGTCTCAGACGAAAACTCCAGCGGTTTTTGCAATCTACGTTCCTATGCTTTTGAAATACGGCCTATCTTGCCGCGCATCATCCTTAGACAAGTCTCTTTTCAAGAGTTCAAAATTTAAGTCTGTGGAGCAAAAGCGCTGGATCGACTTTTTAATCAATCGTTACAGTAAGCCGCTCGTTCGCTATGCGACGGCCCTGCTAGACAATAAAGAACTGGCTAGGCAAGTCGTTTACGATTGCCTGGTTAGTCTTTTACGCCAGGAAGTGCGGCCACCACGAGAGGCCACTCAAGCTTGGCTTTATCAAGAGTGTCGACGTCGCTGCCGAAATTTTCCCTATAAAGCAAACAAAAATACCTCTCGACCAAAAGGTCAGTCTAGACTCTTCAAGGAGAGTTTGATCGAAAATCACAGTGCCCACATTGAACTCAAAAACTTGTCGGCAAGTTTGATTGATCTACCTTTCAATGTTCAGGAGGCCATTTGGCTGAAGTATAGGGATGGTCTATCTGATCCCGAGTTGTCACGCATTATGAGTCTGACAGCGGCCGAACTCTCAAGTCTTTTTGATGCAGCTTTCGAGAGTTTTTCACGAAAGATGAATCCTACAGACGAAGCACCTCTACCTGCCAGCGAATTGAAAGACCATTGGAAAAACTTACTTCTACATGTTTTTTCCGATAGAGCTCAAGACGGTTTAACACCTGAGCAATTATCGCATCTGCAACCAAAATACTCGCGATCACATCATCCTTGGGTTCCGTTTGTTCTGGCCGGAGTGTTCATTGGTGCCTGTGCTACTGTTTTTTTTGCTATACCGATCGATCGACATACCTTCAAAGCCATGAAACCTGCTGAGCCACCAAGTCTAGAGACGCCGTATAAAAGCGCTTCTCAGCCCATGGAGAGCCAGCCTACGATCAGCGAGCTCACTTTTGTAGAAAAAGTCCCCAAAGAACTGGAAAAGGAATTTGCCCGACCCACCGAAACGCCATCAACTCCTCGCCATGAAAGGCCATTGCCGAATCAAGCGCAGAGTAAAAACGCACCTCCCGCTAACGAAGAGGGCCGCAGATTCACGTTTTTAAAAAATAAAACCAAAGCACCTTCTCAATTGCCAAAGAGCCGAGTGAACGCTTTTATCGAAAAGGCCTTAAGCAATGAACGAAAATGCATCCCTTCATCGTTAAAAGCCCAAGAACTTTCGATAACCCTGCAAGTCACACCATCAGGACAAATCGGCAAAGTTGAGGTTCAAGGCAAGTCGGAAAATTCTGCCCGTGGAGCCCTAGGACGCTGTTTGAAAAAAAGGTTATCTGCCAAAAATGAAAAATTTAAAAATTCAGCAAACAAGCCCCTTCAAATCACGGCATTCCTTAAAATTCACTAAACTTGTCTCATTTTGAGACGGTGTCCACCTTTCTTAGTTTTTTAGCGCCGGTCCACCTATACTGGTGGTTATGTTGAGTCACACAGCGACGTCCCTGAGGTTTTTTTTATTTCTTTTTGCCACTCCATCTTTGTCCCATGCCACTTTCAGTGGCTTCGCTTCGCTCAAAGAGGCAACTGAGAAATGTCAGGCAATTCAGTCACTTTTGGTGCAGGCGAAATTTGAAGATCAGCCCACCGTCAATATTGATCCTGCGATGATTCAAATTTGCAAAAATTTGAATCATCAAAGTCAAGAAACTCAGCCAGACCCCTCTTCAAATCAAGCGATCCCGCAATCAGCATCCGAGTTCGCCGCCCTTAATGAAAGTTGCCAAAAAAAGCACAGCTTGGCTCTCCAAATCTGTCAAAGTCCTCTGCGCATCACGCTCGACGAACGCATCGAATCGGCAAAAAACACAACGGGATTAACCAATTCCGCGGAACAGTGGCGCAGTCTGCACCGCGAAATTAGCGCAACCGCAGCCACTGCCGCAAGAGAGTGTCTGCAGACCGCAAATGCTTGTGCAGAAACTTGCAAACCTATCGCAAGTTCACCAGATGGTCTCAATTTATTGAGTCACTGCTCTCAGATGATTTCCAATATCAATAGACTGCACAAGATTACCCAAGAATCTATACAGAGCGAAAAAGAAGCTGAAAAAATTCAAACTGTAGGTTTAGCAGACGGCTGGGACCCAAAAACCGCCAGCGGAGCTACCACCACTTTACCAGGAGAACGACCACCGGTCTTAGAAAAAGTGG
>JAYQON010000049.1:0-22152 GCA_038144835.1 Bdellovibrionales bacterium | reverse complement strand
GTGTGGTTGGTAGCAATATCAACCACACATCGCGGTTTACTCCTATTGGTGACAGCCACGTCGAGCGCGTCGGCTAAAACCAAACGTCCCTCGGCATCGGTGTTGTGAATTTCAACGCTATGACCACTACGTGCAACAATCACATCACTAGGACGAAAACTACGATCACTGACTGAATTTTCAGCCAAAGCCACATAAAAATCGATGGGATGCTTGACTCCACTTTTTGCGGCCCATAACGCCAACCCAACCACAGCCGCCGAACCTCCCATGTCTTTTTTCATGAGTCGCATTCCAGAAGATGGTTTGATATCCAAACCTCCGCTGTCAAAAGTTATCCCTTTTCCCACCAGAGCAAATGGCGCCCGCTGGCCAGCTCCCGACGGTCGATAGCGAATGTGCACCAGTCTCGGGGGATTTTGAGCTCCCTGTCCTACGGCAAGAAGCAAACCCATTTTTTCTTTCTCTAAACGCGCTTCATCCCAAACCTCAACATCTACGTTTTTTAAATCGGAAAATAGCTTCTGGATGGCCGTGGCGTAGCTCACTGGATGCAAAATATTGGGTGGCAAATTGGTTAAATGTCGCGCCAAATTGATTGCCTCACCCAAAGCGATTCCTTGCTCGAGCGTCTTTTTTGTAACGGCATTGCCTCGATGACTCACGCTTATGCGAAACTTAGGAGCTTCTTTTTTGAAAACTCGCTTAAATCGGTAAAGTCCAACTTCCAAACCTAAAATCGCCGCGCTGATCTGTTCTTGTGGGAGATTCAAAATATATTCTGCCGACTGAACTTCATAGCGCTCCAAATGAGCTAGACTTTGCCCTACCGCATCGCGAATTCTCGAATCGCTAGAGGCTTTCAACTGTGGATCTCGTTCAAGGTCTTCAGAGGCAAAGGGTGATACAAGGATGTAAACGCCCGTGTGATTTTCGACAATTCGGATTGGCATTTTCATGGCACTATCGCTGCTAACAAATAAGGAATTCCAGTCTTTGGGGGGCTTGGCCGTACGTCCCGTATGAACGATAATCTTCGCACTTTTACCACCAGCGACTGGCTCAACCGCCATATATCGGCCAAGCAATGACTCAAGATTCAATTCCAAAACATTTTTGCCGATTTTTGTGCCCATAGGTTACCTTTCAATGAGAAATCTCGCTATCATATTCACATGACCCTAGACTCGCCAAACACTTTCAAAATTGCCCAGCTTAATGCCGAAAATTTATTTTTATTTATGGATGATATCACCGCACGCGACTGGCGCAAACTGTCTGAGAAAGAGTGGCAAAAGCTTTCCAACGCAAGTACGCCCAACAAGTCGATCGTGAAAACCTTGTGGCTTGCCGAAAGTCTTCTACAGATCAATGCCGACATTGTATGCCTAAATGAAGTTGGCGGCGAAGAGTCTATTCGCAATTTTGCTCACTTTTTTTTACACGACAGATATGTCCCGCACCTTATCGAGGGAAATTCGGATCGAGGAATCGACGTGGGCTACCTTGTGCGCAAAGATTTTGCACATCATCGCGTCGAACTCCGCACTCACAAAAATCGACCATTGCACTTTGTTTATCCACATGAAGAACAAACAAACCTTTACCTAAAGAACACTCAACCTGAACGCATCATCAAAACTCACTACTTCTCTCGTGACTGTGCAGAGCTTCGTATCTGCAAAGAGGGACACCAAGTCCCTTTATTAATTATCCTCTTGGTCCACCTAAAATCCAAACTCGATCCAGACGGCATAGACCCACAAGGACGGCATAGGCGTGAGGCCGAGGTACGAGCCTTGGTGAGCATTTACAGGGAATTACGAATAGAATTTCCACAAGTTCCCGTCATTGTTACAGGCGACTTCAATGGATCCGCCGCGCGCGGCCAGGTGGGCGAGGAATTTCGCGAATTGTCGACGACTGATCTAGAAAGCGTTGTGGACTTGGCCAACCTGAGTCCAGAATCCTCATCCACCCAAATGCAGTTTACCCGAGGCGGCCAAATTAAGGGCTTACAAATAGATTATATTTTTATCTCACCCGAACTCAAAGCCCACCTACTCCCCCAAGGGGTCGAAATTTTCCGATATAGAAACGAGCTGGGCTTACCTTTACCGCAACCTAAGACACTCGAACAACGGTTGCATCTACCGTCAGACCACTTCCCTGTGGTTGCGACATTCAACAATTTTCTTTAATCACTTTTTCTTTTTGGGAGCTTTGATATCCAGCAACTCGACTTCAAAAATAAGAACTGAGTTGGATGGAATATTCTGACGTTGTCGATCTCCATATCCAAGCTCGGGTGGCACATAAAAAACGGCTTTTCCGCCTTTTTTCATTAACTGCAACCCCTCAGTCCAACCAGGAATAACTCCCTTTACAGGAAATTCAGCTGGCATATCACGCTTGTAACTCGAATCAAACTCAGTGCCATCGGTCAAGGTTCCCTTGTAGTTGACCACCACAATATCATCAACCTTGGGAGATATTCCGCTACCCACATTCACAATTTTGTATTGCAATCCGCTAGCTGAAGTCTGAATCCCTTCCGCAGCTTTATTTTTTGCCAAAAACTCATCGGCCTTAACTTTATTTTTAGCCGCTTCAGCTTTCATTTCGCTCTGCCGATCTTGGCTCAGTTTAGCCATTGCCGCCTGCATCTCTTCATCACTGAGTCTAAATTTTTCGCCTTTGAGTCCATCGGCAATACCGCGCGCAAGAGCCGTCGCATCTAGGTCAAGATTCTGGGACTTAAGACTTTTACCGAATTGAGCCCCTATCGTATAGCTGACCTGATCTTTATGCGTTTTCGGCTTGGGACTACAAGCTGTCATCGCGAATATCAAAAATGTCACTGAAATTGCTATAAGTTTCAGCATGGATTTCATCGTATTCCCCTCTGGTTTTCCTGCCTATTTGCTTACTGGCGTCTTGATTCAACGTTTTTAATCAATCTTCAGATGCTAGTCGGACAAATTATTAGCCGCAAGCCCTTTGCTAAAGCAAACTCCGATCAAATGCGCCTCGTCACCCTCGCTCAACCAAGGCCTTACGCATCAAGGGCACATACTTGATAATGTTTCCCTGTAATACGCTTTTGAAAAGCACAAGTTCATTCACCCTATAATCACCAAAGTACTTGCGCGCGCCCATCTGCACCAAGTCGTGGACCGAGATCGCGTTACGAAAGCGCGCGAGTGTCAAATGAGGTTTAAACTCCTTTTCACTCAATATAAAAGGTCCGCCAGTAAAGCTCTCTAACAACTTGCTCTGCAAATCTATGAATTGCTGACTTTCTTTCACACCAACCCAGAGTACCCGCGCTTCCTCAGGCGAAGGAAATGCCCCTAATCCTTGCAAACGCAGTTCGATAGGTCCACATTGAGGTTCCCACCTCTCGAAAAATGAGCTCACATCACCACTCAACTCCTCCGGCACATCACCTAGAAATTGAATAGTCACATGCCACAAACCTGGCGGCGTCCAGCGAGACTCTTGGCCTCGCTCTCTCATTGTGCGTTTCAACTTGGCTATAAGACGCGTAAGATCGACGTTATCTGTTAGTCCCTGTGGAACCGCGGCAACAAAATGACGAGCCATTTGAGCTCCTTTCCTCTAGCCAAAGTGATTTTGTAAGGCTCAATGAGCCCAAAAACAAGATTCTAGATCGCGGCGTCCATATTCACAGTGAGGTCACGTCGAAGTGACGCTTTTTAGCGACGAATGACGAAAAATGTCATCTCGATGAATCTGGAAGCCCCTTCACGCCCATCTGAGATCGGCACATGCTTTGCGAATCCCACCAACGTTCGTGGGGTGTATGATGTACGTTTATCGCTCAATTTTGATTGCTCTCGTTATCGCGGCTGTATCCGCCGCTCATGCCGTCAAAATGGACGAGACCACTCATAATCTGGTGATTCAAAGGCTCGAAATTGGGGTCCAAAATATGGACAAGTCCGAGCCTGAGCGAATTGGAATCCTCCTTCGCCTCGCTGACCTCTATGCAGACCGGGCACGACTTAAAGCCATGAACGAAATCTCCAGCGGATCAGCAGCCAAAGGTTCAAAGCAAGACCGCAGCCGCGCGATTGCTCTATATAACCAGGTGATACCTCACGCCAGTAAGGAAAAGCGCGGACGACTCGTACTTCAATTGGCGCATTTGTACACACTCAATGATCAAAATCCGAAGGCCTTGAGCCTCTATGAACAAGTGCTGAAAGCGCCCAAAGGCAGTTTTGACAGTGAGGTTCGAGCACTCGCCAGCGGTAACATGGGTGACATCTTCTTCCGCAAAAATGATTTTAAAACGGCCTTGAGCTACTTTGAAAATGCCCGAAAAGAAAAAGCAAAAAATCGGGCTCTTGTCGAATACCGAATCGCGTGGTGTCTCCTCAACCTTGGTCAAAATGAAAAGGCCACGCAAACCCTTATTTCGCTTTTACGCAGCCCCGATATCCTAGCGCTACAAAGTCTCGATGGAAAAACTGTTGATCCTGTTTTTCTAGAAAGTGCCTCCAACGATCTCGCCCGCTTTTTGGCACACGGCGAAGTAACCAATAGAGAGATTCAACTCCTTGTTGATTTAAGTCCCGATAAAAATCGCAAACAAAATCTTCACACACTCGGTGAAGAAACCGATCGAGTGGGAAAAAAGCAAACTTCACTCATGGTCTGGCAGTTCTATCTTGACGAAGGAAACGTCGGGCCCACGGACCGAATAGAAGTGCAAACACGCGTGACAAAGATTCTTTACGATCTTGGAAAGACCAGTGAAGCCGCGGAAGCCTTCGATAAAAGCACATCACTCTGGCGTAACAATGGCTGCAAGGACACTGAAGCCTGTTCAGAAATTAAGGCTCGCTTGCGAAAAATCGCAACGGCTTGGAATAAGGCACAGAGAAAAAATCCAACCAATGACTTGTTTCGCGTCTACAAATCTTTTGTGAACACCTTTAGTGATGACGTAGAGATGATTCATTGGGCTGCGGTTGTCGGGCATGATTTGGGCCGACACAAAGAGTCCGCCGAACTCTTCCGACAAGCCGCTCTATTGGCACAAGCTAATTTGAAAAAAGATCCTGCCAATAAAAGCATGAAAAATATTTTTGAAGGCTCTCTTCTGGGCGAAATTGAGATGGCAGAGGCTGGAAACGATATTAAGGCCCGTGAAAACGCTTACAACTTTTATCTTGAAGTAAATCCCAATGGGGCTCGCGCGATCGAAGTTCGCTACCAGAGAGCTCAGGTTTTTTATCAAACCAATCGTTATCGCGAGGCTTTCTCAGAATTTCATTACCTGACATTGAACACTCCGAGCGACAAACAAGACATAAAAACAAAGTCAGCGGACCTCAGTTTAGATAGTCTGGCAATTTTAAAAGATGATGAAAGCTTGCAAGTGCGCTCACTCGAGTACGCACGTCTACTTCCAGAACGCAAAACCGAATATTTAAAAATCTCTCGCAAAGCCACAATGAATCTTGTGGCTGTAAAACTCAATGACGAACGTTAAATTAGTAGAGCCGATTACAAAAAAAGTCTCGCAACTCTGAATCAAATGAATCTTGACGGCGCTGACGATAACGAAAAAGTTAAATATTTCAAAAATAAAGTGATTCTTGCGCAAAAGGCACTAGAATTCAGTGCCGTAACGGACGCCGCCGATCAGCTTCTGGCCGTAAAATCCCTCAATGCCGACGATAAAGAATGGGCCATGACGCAAAAGGTTTGGGCTGCAGAACTGCAACTCGATTTCGCTCAGGCTTACAATTTATCAAAAGCAATGCGTTTTCCAAATTTATCCAAGGCCGATTTGGAATTACGTCTGGCTCTCTTAGCCGACCTGGCTGGGCTAGATTCAAAAATTCATAACGAAAAATACTTGCATTTGAGCAAGGACGGTAGAGCCGCCAATCTTGTACGCATAACGATCATTAAAAACTCGCGTCAACCGTGGATTGAGTTGGATAAACAGATTCGCTATTTAAAAACAAACCCTGACCTTCTTGCCCCCTTAGTTCTTGAAATTTTCGCCCGTCAACGTGACTCCAAAAGAGCTGAACAATTGCTAAAAACCACAATGATTGTCCGCTATCCCGCCGGTCAAACTTTAGCTCGTCACTTGGAGCTCGGCAACTATCTCGCTTTCGATAAGAAAATTCGCAGTCATAAAATCTTTAGCTTCAATGAACAAGTCATGCAAAAAACCCTTAAAGAGCGACTCAATCTGATCAGTCAGGCGGATAAACTGGCTCAAAGCGCCTTAAAGAAACGTGATTGGACTTTGCAAGTTTTGTCAGCAACTCTTTTAGCCAGAGAAAATCGCCGCCTCGAACAAGATATTTTGGCTCTCCCCGTACCCAGCCGATTAGAGAAAGACCAGAAGGTCGAGTATCAAAAGATGATTAAAGCACAGAGCCAGACATACCTGAATCAGGCTCTAAAGATCGAATCTGAAATTGAAACCATGTGGAACAGTTCAAAGACTGTTCAAAATCTGCAAGCCGCCTACATGACGGCCGCCAGTGATCTACAGCGCCTTTACAAAGATGAAATTATGCTTTTGACCCAAAGTGCTCCACGTCGTGCTCAAACTCGATTGAATGATCTTATTAAATCGACTTACCGTAGACCCTCTCAAAAAGAAATCTTAGCGGCCCGCAGGGCTTTGAGTTCTGATCCTTTTGATATTTCAAAAGCTAAGAATCTACGTGAGCTCGAGGCTCAGGGCGGTAACGCCGCCATGGCAATATATCTCGACGAGCGCATCGATCAGTTGAAGAAAGGGAAAACCTTATGAGAATCCTTCTTCTGCTTTTAACATTTGGCGCGGTGGTAGTAGCAACATATCCGGTTGAAGCGACAAAGCCATCTTCAAAAAAATCAAAGACCTCTCATCGAAGCTCCAAGGGGGTCATCAAAAAATCGTCAAAGTCTGCGGCCAAGAAGCAGGTTCAGAAAAAAAGTGTTCTGCCTGGCGGCGAACTTAAAACGGATATCAAATTTGGCGATCACGATCTGCATGGGCAATATCAGACCCCAGACGAAGCCCTAGCGAGCGTCGAAAACGAAAAAGGTCTTAATGATCTTCTAGGAGTACGAAAACACTTTAAAGATCGCCTACTCAAAGCGGCAGAACAGGAGTGAGGTCTCAAATGCTGGCAGGACGTTTTGTTCTAGAAAATAAAAATGGTGAAGTCGTGCGTACATTCTCGATCGCCGGCGACGAACTATATCTCGTCTATCGGCATGATACACGCCGAGTGGAAGTTGTTGCGAACACCAAAGATTTGGAAAAAAAGGGTGTCAGTTATGACTTACTCAAAAGGACATCCACTAATACTGTGATACAACAATCCATTGTATTGGAAAACGGAGCAAAATTTCGCTTCGCCAAAGAAATTGATAAAACAGTCGCATCTGTCAATTTGCCAGAAGATTCTGAAGAACAAGAAAAGATCATTTACAAATACACAGCGCTAGCGCAAATCGGCACTATGTTAGCTATTCTCGTGGCTGGTCTATTGATCGAACCTTTGTTCACGGACAAGCCCGAAGAGACAATCATAACAGTGATTCCCCAGACCATAATTCCAAAGCGCGAAAAACTAACTGTGGCCCCATCGATGAAAAAGGTCACTCCTGTTAAAAAAGTAGCCACCAAGCGCGTTGAGGCCCCAACCAAGCCTGTAATCAAGAGACTCCCTCCAACCGTGAGCACTAACCGCAAAGAAAATGCCCCGCTGCGTACGAAAGTGCAGGTTGAATATGTGGGCGCACTTGGAGTCCTGGGGGGCATGAAAAACGGATCCAAAAATTCTTCTGGTTTTAATGCCAAAGCTCTCAACGATTCGCGTGGATCAAGCTGGAGTGGAGCTGGAACTGGAGGCTCAGGTGGCATGGAGCGAGCTATTCCCGGCAAAGGCCTGGTGGCCTCAGTCGCCGGCTCTGGCGGTCCTGTTCAAGGTGGTGGTGGCTACGGAACGCGCGGCAAAGCCGGCGGCGGACGTCCTGGATACGGTTCAATGAATATGGGTGGCACGGCCGCCGCATACTTTGAACCCGTGCAAGAAGAAGCACTGGTAGAAGGCGGCTTGGATAAAGACCAAATCGCCGCTGTGATCAATCGCCATATCGGAGAAGTCATCTATTGTTATGAAAAGGGCTTACAAGTGCAACCCGGACTTTCTGGTCGACTGGCTGTGCGCTTCGTGATTGGCGGTAACGGAATCGTCAGCACCGCCGGTATAGCTTCGAATTCGTTAAACGACGGTCAAGTTGAAAACTGCATCGTGAACCGCTTGCGCGGTTGGAAGTTCCCGAAGCCAGTGGGCGGTGTGAATGTGAAAGTCACATACCCATTCGTTCTTAAACGCGTGAGCCAAGGTTAAGGAGAAAAAGGTCATGAAGACTATAACCAATACTGCATGGACATTGAGCGGAGCCCTGATTTTGACTGCCGCCATCGGCTGCCAAGGAGACCCTTTTAACCGAGAAAGCAATCCGGTAAAAGACTATCGGGTGGCGCAGGAAAAGGCCATCAAGTACATACCTGGGCAAAAACCTCCTCAACCGGTGGATCCTGACAACAATCAATATGTCTGTTTTGAGCCGGTAAAAATATCGGTCAAGGGTGACCGTGGCGAGAGACTACTGGAGTTCGTTGAAAATCAAGAAGCAACCTATGAAATCACAGTCATTAGTCTTCTTGACGACGGTGAATTTGAAATCAAGCCCTCTGGTCCAGCTGGACTTCAATTTATACGCTTAAGCAAAAAAGACAATGTCGCGATTTATAAACTCGGCTGGCGGCCAAAAAAGGTAAGATCCGCAAAAGGGGTCGACAACTTCACGCTCAATTTGAATTACCTATCGAAACTTGCCAACAAACGTTGCGGTTCGGACATTCGCGTCAGTATGAACTTGCAGGTCGTAAAAACTCCTGATGTCCCCACCCTCTTTTTTGAAGGACTTCCTCAAACCGCCCTCACTATCGGCGATCAGTTTGATTTTAAGATTGTAGTGGATGATCCAGCCAGTCTTATAGAAATGGCGCCAGTGCTTCAGAAAATTTATTTTTCTCCAGCTTTAAACAATGGCGAGCGTACCGTACTTAATGCCACTCGCGCTGTGAAGTGCGAAACGACTGGAAAGTCTTTGGGAGAGGGTAAATTCTCGTTCAACTGTAAATTCGATTCTCGCAAAATCGATTTCAAGTCAGTGCTTGATCAAGAAGGAAGTGTTGAAACTGCATTCTTAGCGACCGCAGTTTCAAAGCGTAGCAAAAAATCCACCGGGCCCATTAGCGCCATAGTGACTTTCAATCTTCCCAAAAAACCCGGCGCTGCCGAAAGCCCGGCACCAACTTTTTCAGCTGATCCCAACTTAGCATATCCGGATGATTATTCGGTTTTTGCTAAGGGAGCCAAACCACAAGCCGGTCAAACAAAGACCCAAACGGACAGTGAGTGAGGAGAAAATTATGAAACGCTTGAGTCTTGTGCTTTTAACAATCATCAACCTTCAAACCTGGGCTACTGACTTGACTTCAGAAATGGATGCTCTTGGCGCAAATCGAGATCTGCTAAAAAAAGCAAGAGCCATCGATCCTCAAAATCGAATTCGGGTTGTACAAAACCGAGAGGTTGACCGTTACTATCGATTCGAAATGGGCATCAATTACGGCATGACCATGGGTGGCGACCCTTACGTCAACACCTCTTTACTGGGTGGCCAGGTCGATTTTCACTTTACTCCCCGTTGGTCGATTGGAGCCCGCTATTACAGCTCGTCCAATAGTCTCAATGCAGAGGGAAAACGCGTTTTTGATGATGCTGAAGCACGACGCCGAGCTGGCGACAACACCTTTCGCCGTCCTGGAGTCGACTACGCTGAAAATGAATGGCTGGGCGTTATTAACTGGTATCCTATTTACGGAAAAATTAATCTTTTTGATATCTCAGTCACTCAGTTCGATGTGTACTTTCTGGGTGGAGCGGGACAAATCAATTTATCCTCGGGCATAGCGCCCCTTTACACAGCCGGAGGAGGCTTCGGCATCTGGTGGAACCAACATTTTTCAACACGTCTGGAAGCTCGCTGGCAAAATTATTCGGATAAGATTTTCGATGGCGAAACCTTCAATTCACGCAACATTAACCAAACCTTATTGACCGCGACGATGGGTTTCCTCTTGTAAGAGGTTTTTATGTTTCAAACAGTGCTTTTTGCCTTAGTTGTAATTTTATCTTCGCAAGCTCAAGCTGATAGCTTTGACTATTTGCCTGCGGATCAAGCGGCTCAGAAGGAATTCCAATCCCTCATGGCGGCGGGAAATTACCGTCAAGCCCTGAGAGCTTGGAATCTCGCACACAGAGGATCGACGTTTGCGGTGACGTCCTCTGGACAAGCCACTTATGCCTACCTACTCTACCAAAATGGAATGCCTTTGCTTGGCTTGCAACATCTGTTTGAACATGCGCAACCCGATGAGCTCAATTCAAGCCTACGCAGCAAATGGACCAAAGAGCTCAAAACTTCCTCACTGATCCAAAAGGGTCGAGTCCAGACCTCTCGAGGTTGGAAGAAAATCAACGACAATAGCCCATTTACACTTCAAATCAGTAACCAAAAAGAACTGGCTCAAGCCATTAACAAGGCCGCCCAACTACGCAAAGACGTCAATGCGCAGGCACGCATTTTATGGCAAATCGCCACCCAAGCCCCCCAATTTGGGCAAGTCACGGCGGCTCTAAAGGCTCTCGACCAACTCAGCACTTCGGGTCAAAAAGTCATCGCTTCAGATCAGATCTTGTCTTCACGAGGACGAGTTCTCTACCAAAAAGGTGATCTGACCGGGGCTATCGAAGCGTTTAATCAAATTCCCAAGAGCTCAAGTCTTTGGGTAGAATCCGTTGAAGAACGAGCGTGGGCGTATCTCAAACGCGACGATTTTGACAAAACGATCAGTGAAACCATCACGCTCCTTTCTCCTGCCCTGTCGCCGCTCGTCGGCCCAGAAAGCTACTTTTTGGCCAATTTGGCATCTTTAAAAATTTGCGATTACACGCGCATCTTCAAAAACAGCGAACTGTTCAAAAAACGCCTCCGTCAACGTCTTACTGACTTGCAGGAATTGGCTAAAAGCGGAGCCAATAAAAACTTAGCCAGCGTGCTTGATCGAATCGACAAAAACGGCGTCAGTATTGAAAGCGCAGGCCCCCTGGTGGAGAGCCTACCCCGTTCAACCTTTCGCGACAGCACATTCACACAGCTGTTTGAAAATCGTCGACAACTTCTCAACGAGAGCCAGACAGCCACCAATATTGCGGCAACATTCGCTGGCGAAGGCACCGAGTTGCAAAAGCTAGGCATCAAGGCCAAACAACAGGCTGAGCATCTCAAGCCTCTAGCTATTCAGCGTTTGCGAGCTCTCGCTGAGTTAGAGATCAAAGAATACAAAACCGTCATTAATAAAATGCATATTATAGAAGGTGAAGTGATTCATCGGATGCATGCCGACGACAATCTCAAGGGCGAACGGAGTCGCCTGAGTGACAATGAAAGATCCAATCCCGACGTGCTTGTCTTTCCCTACGCCGGCGATGAGGTTTGGTTTGACGAGCTCGATAATTACAAAGCCCGGGTTAAAGATTGCCCGACGCTGAAAGGGGCGAAATTATGAAACTGACAAAATTTTTAATGGCTGCTGCGGCGACAACGGCCCTCACCTCTTGTAAGTCAAGCAATCCACCGTTAACAGGCCCCGCTCGTCCGCCATTACCCAAAATTGAATACAAGGTCGTGGAAACTATCCAAGACTCTGTGGTTGCCGAATTCGATACTCGCGTTGATATTTTATTTATCATAGACGATTCGCGTTCAATGGAACGCCATCAAAAGAAACTCAGCGAAAATATCAATGCCTTCATCAATGAAATTGCAAAAATCAAAGCCGTGGATTTTCATATAGGCTACACCGTCGCTCATGATAGTGGCCGCTACGATGGAGGCAAAGTTCCACGCACTTGCCCCGACGGCAGTGATCTTAACGGACGCGATTCATCTCTGCCGAATTGGGAAGATGCTGGTTCATTGCGTCCACTCAAAGGTCCTACCCAAAGTTTGAACGGACGCCGCTATGTAACACCTGAAGACGATTACCGAACAATTTTGAAAGCTTCTTTGGATCCATTGCAAAATAAATTTTTGGTTAAAGACCTGATAGATAAAACACCCGATCAGCCAAAAGTTTGCCCTTACGGACCCCAGGAAGAAGAATTGTTCACACCTTTGCTCGGCGCCGTTACCAATCCGCTCGTAATCAATGGTGTCAATAAGGGTTTTCGCCGCGATGGAGCCCTTTTTATTGCCATCATGGTCAGTGACGCCAAAGACGCTTCTGGAAAAACCGCGCAAGAAGTCAAGCGCCGCATTGAAGAAGTGGTTGGAGACACTCCCGATAAGCGCCGGTTTCGCGCCTTTGCTGTGGCTATTAAACCGGGACTGGATATCGGCCCTGGATCAAAAACGTGGTCAAGCTGTCGTCCCGACCCGGCATTTGCTTCTGGTCGTGACAAGCGCGGCAACTATATTTTTACCCGACACACCGTTAAAGATGAAGAAAACCCCTTGGCCGTATTGGCGAAGCTCACAGAAAGTGAGGATAGCGCCGGCGTTGACCAGGTTCTGTCTATTTGTGATGAAAATTACGGAAGTGAACTTGCGAAATTTGGCAAATTGATCACTCAAGATGCCCTCACCAATGTTGAACTACAGCTCAACCGACGCTGGGATGTATCTAATCCCGACAAAGCACTGAAGGTATTTATCGGGGATCAAGAGCTGACTCAGGGCACACATTGGCAGGCCAACCCTTACACTCTACGCATTACTGTATTTGGTCAAAAAATTGATTGGAATCGCCACAAGAACGAGAAGCTGCGCGTGCTCTTTACCCCAGCTATTGATTATCGTCAGACAACAAGACCAATCAAGAAGATTTAAAAATCGAGCGTTAAGCAATTTTACGTATGCGCTCAAGTTTATCCCTTAGGACACCGACTTCTTCTCGAAGTCGGTTGTTCTCTTTGAGCAGAGCCGAGACTTTGCGTTTAAGCTTTTCCGTATCGAGGGAGTTCACATTGGTCGCTGCGTGAACTGAGATTAGAGATTGCTCGTCATTATGTATTTCACGATCACCCATCGCAACGGTAAACCCCGCGTCTATTTGATCAAGCTTATCCTCGATATTGTTGGGAATGACAAGATCGGGATCAAACCTTTCTGGATGAATCATTTTGTCATTTATCATCTGACGCACCATTTGAATCACCTTAAAAAAATTTGCCGCAAGGTCTTCCTCCCGAGATTGCGCCATCTCATTCAAATCACTAGTTAAACGGCGGTTCTCCGCAGCTGAAAAAAAATGCGTTAAGCGATTTCGACGATTCTCATCAAAACCCATCATCGCGAGGGCCACGTTTTTGGGCGGTAAAGACCTAAAAATTTCAATCAGAACCTCATCAGGCCAAGTTAAAATTCGCTCGATGGTAAGCAATCTTTCTCCAACTGCTTGCGCCCAAGCGGGACTTTCTGAATGGATAATCGCTAGAAACTTTGCTTGCTTTTTTGGACCAAAAGATTCGAGTAGGGCGAGAAGTTGATGAAAACCACCGGCCTTTTTATACCTGCTCAACATACTCATAATAATGACTCATCGGATTTTCACCCGATGGGCTTGAGTTTTCAAAAAGGCCGATTTTTTCCCTTTTTCCCCTACCTTTGACGCGAATAGCTATCTGCTTGTCTAATAGGGTATAGGGGTATAGGGTATCGGGCGCAGGAGAAGGCCGCGATGAGCAAAACAAAAGCAGACTCAAAAAAGCCCGCCGATCATCGTCAAGATTTAGCTCGCTTGAAACGCATTCGTGGACAAGTTGAAGGGGTTGAACGAATGATTCAAGAAAATCGCTACTGCTTAGACATAGTCAACCAGATTCGCTCCATTCAGGCGGCGTTGCGGTCTACCGAGGCTCTCGTTATGGACAGACACATTAGACACTGCGTTGCCGATGCCATTCAGGCAAGGGATCCCAGACTAGCGGAAGAAAAAATCAATGAACTCCTTAAACTGCTCAGCAAACGTTAAGAGATTTTATGGAAATCAATATAGATCCCGTCTGCGGAATGAAAGTAGATTCAGAAAAAACTGAACTCAAACATGAGTATCAAGATAATACATATTACTTTTGCAATCCTAAATGCCGCGAAAAGTTCTCCCAAAATCCTAAAAAATATCTCAATGGCCCCGTTGCCCCGCACGCGAAACCTACCCCTAAAGATATGGATCAATTTTATATTTGTCCCATGGACCCTGAAGTTCGGCAGAAGGGTCCCGGCACCTGCCCCACTTGCGGGATGGCATTGGAGCCCGAGGAAATTTCGATTGATGAAAAAGCAAATCCAGAACTCACCGATTTCACTCATCGCCTTAAAGTTTGTTCCATCCTCACGATTCCTCTGGTGACTCTAGCCATGTCTGACATGATTCCAGGGCAGCCTTTGCAAGCGAGTGTCGCTCCGTGGTTGCTCGCATGGATTCAGCTCATACTTTCTGCCCCGGTCGTGCTTTTTGGTGGCTTGCCCTTCTTTGAACGCGGCTGGCTTTCTTTAAAAACGCGAAAATTAAATATGTTTACATTAATCGCCATCGGAACGGCGATAGCTTTCGGTTACAGTGTACTCGCAACGCTTATACCTCAAATGCTACCATCCGCATTTATCAATCATTCTGGCCACATTCCCTTATATTTTGAGGCCGCAGCCGTCATAATAACTCTGGTGCTCGCAGGACAAGTTCTGGAATTACGCGCACGCCACCGCACAGGCTCAGCCATTCGTGAACTTATGAGGCTAGCACCTCAAACGGCCCGAAGAGTCAGTGCGGATGGTAGCGAAAGCGACGTCTCACTTGATCAAATTAACCCGGGCGATACACTGCGCGTGCGACCTGGCGAAAAAGTTCCGGTCGACGGTGAATTGACACAAGGGCAAAGCTCCGTCGACGAAAGTATGCTAACCGGCGAAGCCGTGCCGTCAGAAAAAACTGTGGGCAGCCCAGTCACCGGAGGCACCATCAACGGATCAGGTTCATTTCTTATGCGGGCTCAACGAGTGGGTTCAGAAACTCTACTGAACCAAATAGTAAAACTTGTTAACCAAGCTCAACGCAGTCGGGCCCCTGTTCAAAGTCTCGCAGACAATGTCGCAGGATATTTCGTACCCACAGTGGTCGCGGTTGCCGCCCTGACGGCAATCATTTGGTACTTCTGGGGGCCAGAACCGACGCTCATGTATGCACTCATCAATGCCGTATCTGTCTTGATTATTGCTTGTCCATGCGCTCTCGGTTTAGCAACACCGATGTCGATCATGGTGGGTACAGGCCGAGGGGCCCAATTCGGAGTTCTTGTTAAAAACGCCGAGACCCTGCAAATGCTAGAAAAGATCGACACCCTCGTGGTCGATAAAACCGGAACACTAACAGAAGGGCGCCCAATCTTTCATTCTCTATTCACTGTGAATAACTGGGATGAGAATACCTTGTTGACTCTGGTGGCATCGCTCGAACAAAGCAGTGAACACCCCTTGTCTGATGCCATTGTTCAAGCGGCCCTTAAGCGAGGCTTAGTCCTGTCTAGCACACAAGATTTTGTTTATATTCCCGGACGTGGTATCCGGGGACGCATCCGTGGCCAGGAGGTTTACGCCGGCAATAGCCAATTTTTTGAGGATTGTGGAATCCATTCAGACTTGCTCAAGTCTCAATGTGAAGTTTTACGCGCTCAAGGTTTCATAGTTCTGTTGATTGCTGTCGACGGCCGATTCGCAGGTCTACTGAGCGTAAAAGATCAATTAAAACCCACGGCCAAATCTGCCATTGAATATTTCAGAAACAACGGCGTGCGCGTGATGATGCTAACCGGTGACAACTTAGTTACCGCTCAAGCCGTGGCCAACGAACTCGGCATCGAGCATGTGGAAGCGCAAGTCCTACCAACTCAAAAACATGCTGTTGTCCGAAAGCTTAAGGAGCAAGGCCGAGTCGTTGCCATGGCTGGCGATGGCGTTAACGATGCACCGGCTCTCACCGCGGCTGATATTGGAATTGCCATGGGTACAGGAACCGACGTAGCTATGGAAAGTGCGGCCATTACTTTAGTCAAGGGTGACATTCAAGGGCTGGTTCGTGCCCACAAACTTAGTCAAATGACGATGTCGAACATCCGGCAAAATCTCTTTTTTGCATTTGCTTACAACACCCTCGGAATCCCGCTAGCGGCTGGAGCTCTCTACCCTTACTTTGGCATCCTAATGAGCCCCATGCTGGCCAGCGCAGCTATGAGCTTAAGTTCTGTGTCTGTGATCGCAAATTCATTACGACTCAATCGGTTCAAACCCTAACAGGAGAGCAATACAACAATGAAAGCCTGCTTCGTTTTTTTGTTTTCGCTTCTTACTTTTCCAGCCTTCGCTAAAACTGTCCGCTATGAACTTACAGCCACTCGCGGAAGCATCAATTTGAGCGGCAAAAAAGAAGTGTCTTTTGCTCTGATGTACAACAACAGTATTCCGGCACCTGTTCTCGAATTTACCGAGGGCGACGATGCCGAGATTCAAGTCACAAATCATATTCCAAACGAGGAAGTCTCTGTTCACTGGCACGGCATCTTATTGCCACCTGAGATGGATGGAGTACCGTATCTCAATACTTCTCCAATCAAACCGGGACAATCGCATACCTTTAAATTTAGGGTGCGGCAACACGGGACCTATTGGTACCACTCCCACACGAACGTACAGGAGCAAAAAGGTCTCTACGGTGCAATTGTTATTCATCCCAAAAAAAGCTCAATGAAGGTCGATCGAGATATTGTTGCGGTTATAAGTGATTGGTCTGATGAAAACGCCTCACAGATTTTAAAAAACTTAAAGAAAGATGGCGATTACTATCTCTATAAAAAAAACACCATGCGTTCGCTATGGGGGGCCCTCAACGCTGGCGCACTTGGAACATACCTTCACAATGAACTCACGCGCATGGGCGGCATGGATCTTTCAGACGTAGGGTATGATGCCTTTTTGATCAACGGAAAGCGTGAACACCAAATCGCCGAAGCTTCCGCAGGTGAAAAAATTCGCCTCCGACTCATCAATGCGGCTGCGTCCACCTATTTTTATGTTTCACTTGGTCAAACTCCGACCAAGGTCATCTCCGCCGACGGTGTTGACGTACAGCCCATCAGCGCCAAAGAAATACTCATGGGAATGGCAGAAACCTACGACATTCTTTTTGAAGTTCCCGAGAACAAAAACTACGAACTCCTTGTGCAAGCGCAAGATGGCACCGGCTCAGCTTCTGCTTGGATTGGAAAAGGTGAACGAGTAAACGCCCCTCGCCGACCACCACTCAATCTCTACGCACCCATGGATCACTCGGATCATGGAGCACACGAGTCGGATATCCATTCAACCAAACACCTTGCTCACACTGAATCACGCATGGATCACAGCCAACATGACCCTAACAAACACCACCACACGCACCACCATCACGTAAAACCCACCCAAGAAGATTCAGCAAAAATTCTACAAACTCTTACAGTTGATCATCTACGCGCTCCTTCGCCGACAAATTTCATAGCCGCGCATAATGTTCATGAATTACGTCTTGAGTTAGGTGGCGATATGGAAAGGTATGTTTGGCACATCAACGGTAAGGCGATTCATCAAGAACGCAACATCATTATTAACGAAAACGATATTATTAAAATTCAATTTGTGAACAACACGATGATGCATCATCCAATGCATTTGCATGGCCATTTCTTTCGTGTGCTCAATCAAGGCAAGGAATTATCTCCACTCAAACATACAGTTGACGTTTCACCACATTCCCAAAGAACCATCGAATTTTTAGCCAACGAGCCTGGTGAATGGATGCTTCACTGCCACAATCTGTACCACATGAAATCAGGCATGGGACGAGTCTTCAAATACGCAACTTTTACGCCCCGCAAGGACATTCAAGACTTACAAAAATCTGATCCACACCACCACGATCATTTTTACCACACCGGTTTACTTGAGGCGGCCACCAATCACGGTAAAGCCCAATTGAAGATGTCGCGCACTTGGGATGTTTTTGAAACCAAAATTGAAACGCGTGAAGAAAGTCAGCAACACTGGGAGTGGGAAGGAGACCTTTTTTATCGACGATACTTCTCTCAGTTTTTTAATCTGATCCTAGGCGGAACTCATTTTTCCGATACAACGCGAACGGTAGTTGGATTTGGTTATGTGCTACCCTTTTTAATTGAAACTCAAGTCCTGCTGGACCATGAAGGCGAATGGCGTTTGGATGTCGAGAAAAAAATCCAGTGGACCGAGCGTTTTGTCAGCCATGTGGATTTTACCTTTAGGCAGAATAAAAAAACCGAGTTTGAGATTTCACTCATGTATGCTCCCAATTGGCACTGGGCCACAGGCCTAATGCTGACTGAAGAGAAACTTGGCGCTGGGTTAGAGTACCGTTTTTAAGCAACCCAAGTCAGACGCTTGAATTGAATGTGATTCCCCCATAGCCTATGAGGAGATCTATTTTCACCCTGGGGATAGTTTTATGGAAATCAAAATCGAAGGCCCTATCGGCGAAAGCTCATCGTTGTTCACCAAAGACTTCAAAGATGTTTCTAAAGTCACTTTGAATCTAGAAAAGGTGACCTACATCAATTCGATTGGCGTTAAGAATTGGATCCTTTGGATTGCCCGATTACCAGCAAGTACCCAACTGGTTTTAAAAGATATCCCCATCGTTATGGTGAATCAGGCCAACACAGTGAGAGGTTTTTTGCCAGCTCAATCCGAAATCGCCTCCTTCCAAGCGCCCTACCTTTGCCCCGAGTGCGGAACTGAAAAAACCATCCTTTTGCGAGTCAACGAACACTATCGTTATGCCTCTGGAAGCCACCCCGGACAAATCAAGTTGCCTCAGGTGGTTTGTCCAAAATGTGGCAAATATATGGATCCAGATTTTATTGAGCAAAAAACTTTTGCTTTTATAAATCGCCAATAAAGCAAATGGAATGCGAGACAAAAGTCGCGTTTTCATCAAATACAACTCGCCCTTGGTCTTGGTTACGTAGGCGAGAAATAGAGGCTGTGATGCAATTCACTCATGATCACAGCCATTTTTCTCTTCTCAATCTCCTTTTTTCAAGCGGGAGCACAGAATTGCGATGACTGCACTCCTGATACCCTCAAACTCGTCCGCGGGTTAACTCAACAAGGAATTCTTTGTCCGTCACAAATCCCCAAGGCTTCACCCCGAGCCTTACGCTGCCGCGGCAACATTCGCTCCTACTCCCGGCCAGTCAATTTTTTTATTCCCACCCAATTGAGACTGTCTCAACCCATCTCGCTGGTTTATTATTTTCATGGCTTTTTATTTAGCGCCGGCGAATCCGCATTTACAGGCAAAAACGGTGATTTCGGCAAATACCTGGCCGATGCCGGGGTCAACGCAATTCTGGTGGCGCCAGAAAGTCTTGGTAAAAATACTACGTACAATACCGAACTCAATACCCCTGAAAAGGCACAAAGATTTTTTAACTTCACCGATGCTATTCTAACGACGGCAGGGCTACCTGTAGCGAGCCAATCCACGCTTCGTTTGCTGTCTGGACACAGCGGGGCCTACGTCATTTTGAGCAGGCTTGGCGCATGGGCGGCCTCTGCTGCGGTCCCAACTCTCAATAGCCTCAAAGGCATTGCCCTACTCGATTCCGTGTATGGTTTTAGAGAAGGTTTAGTACAAGTGATTCAAGCTCTTTGTCGCGACAGCAGACCGTACTACCTACTGGCGTTCAATCCGGCGGACGGCAGCACTTCCAAACGCAACGCCAATTTGCAGCTTTACCGTCGACTAACTTCACCACCGCTTTGCCCGCAAGCGCGCATACGACTCGTACAAGACCGCAGTAGCGGACACTATGACTTCCCAAGAAACTATCTGACCCACTTTTTACGTGAAGCTCTGCTATAGACTCACAACCCCAAATGGAGCTTATCCTCTACCCGACGGGTGCAGTGCAGCGCTGCGCTCCTGCGTCAAAAAGGGATTGCTCTTTAGCTAAGCCCCCCTTATAAGATTGGGCGGATCAACAATATCCTTTGTGGCGGCCGTAGCTCAGTTGGTAGAGCATCGGATTGTGATTCCGGTTGTCGCGGGTTCAAGCCCCGTCGGTCGCCCCATTTAACTCAGTCGGAAAATCAAAAATAAAATCTAAAATATCGAGATCACGGCACCTGTGATCAACAGGTTAGGGCCGTGCTTTGCCTTTTTTCATCACGAAGCATCACACCTCATCTCAGAGTTTGGCTGAGTTTTGGCTGACCAAAAAGAACAGGAGTAAAAATGGAAGAAGATCGAATTGTCACTTTTGACTTGAATGTGGACACTCGCGTGCTCTTGGCGCGGCTGGGGGGTGACGACTGAAGAGTTTCAGCAAATGGCGGACCCCGATCCCTCAATGACTCTAGGGATTTCAATTTGGAGTCAGGTCTCTCTCCGGCAAGCAGCAAACGTGATGGTACTGAATGATATAGTCAAACAATTCAAGCTGCAAATTATCAGCCTCGCGGACCTGGAAGTCGGAATCCGTGTGTGCGCGAAAACGCCAATGTGGCGCAACTTTCAAAGTAACTGGCGGAGATTGTATCAGCGGCTGGTTGCCGGAGACCTGTGCCCTGCATGCCTGAACGACGTCACCAGCGACCACGATATTTGTCCAAAATGCGGAAAGACTCTGATCTGTGCGACCCAAATGTTACGCAACAACGTGCCGGCGGTCACCGTGATGAAAGTCGGAGGATGGAAGGACCTCAAAACCATGATGAAGTACATCCGGCTGGCTGGAATTGAGATCGAGAACGCAACGCAAGCTTTGAGCTTCGCGCCAGAGGCGCCGACGAAAAACCAAGTGGTCAACTTGTTTCAGGGCTCCAGCATCTTGCCCAAATCTGAGTAGAACCAGAAGAATCAATTAACATTGCACGTTCATGTGAGCGAATCACTCTGCGGGAGCTGCGGCCAGGGCTTGTGCTATTGGTCGCAGCTCCTTTACTCTCACGATGCCTTCGGTGAATGTTTCAGTATCAATGAAAAGTCCTCGCCAGGAAACGCGGCCATGATGCTTTCGATGGTCTCAAGGGTCGGGTTCTCTTCGCCGGATTCGAGGCGCTGGTAGTGTCGGAAGGTGATGTCACCGATCTTTTCCGCGGCCTGCTCTTGGGTCAAATCTTTCTTAGCACGCACAATTTTTAACAACGCGGCGAGCTTCGTGCTCGGCGAGATGAGATCATTCTCGAAGAGTGCGCGGCTCGCGCCCTCGAAGGCGTAGCCCACGACCTTGTCGTTCTTTTCCGACTTAAACACCATGACCATGTCACTCATATTTTCGCCATAATTCTCCTCTTTCCTGAAGAAAACTTCGGCATAGTCCCTGTCTTTGTCATAGAAGATCGTCATTTTGGATCCTCCTTTTTGTAAAGTGTTCGTCCATCTTTCATCGCGGTCGTTGTCATAGCGGTGGAGATGAAGTTGCCACTGCCGCTGATCGCTTTGACCACTACTACGCGAAATCTCGTCTTGCCTTGCGGATGAACTTTGGCTTGGTAGAATAGCTCGACAAAGTTTTGCCGCGGGCACTCACGGACTTCCTGCGGATCGGCAAGCACATTTCTTATGTCGTCCACCGACACTTCGGGGTGTTGCTATTGGATATGCGCCCAAGAATCGTCGGAGAGTTCAATGCTGCGGCCCTGGAAGTCCTTGAATTTCACCGGATCAGTATACGACATATATGTCGTAACCGCAAGAACTGGCTGGGTTGTCGTTTTTGGATGGGCTAAGTCATTGAAATCATTCAATAGCCGTCAATCGCCCCATTTTTCACTACGAAAAACAAATCAATACTTCAGGCTCTACCCCATGTCGCAGCTCAAGGTTCTACGGCTCTACGCTTCTAAGCTGAAGTAGCTCTAAATCGGCGTACAGAAGAAAGTGATCGCTCTGCAAAA
>JAYQON010000048.1:0-22411 GCA_038144835.1 Bdellovibrionales bacterium | reverse complement strand
GGACGACTTGCACGAAGCGGCTCAGGCTGAAGCTGAGATTTGGCGACGCGAACTTAACGACTTTGCATCCACCGTATTGGAAGAGGTAGGGGATGAAAGTTGGTATGGTTTTGCGCTGGCCCTTAAAGACTTCGCCTCAAATTGGCAGGGCGATATTGGTGAAATGGCCTTACTGCCTAAAAAGCCTCGGCGTTCGAAGAAGCAAGAAGAATATTTTTCTTGGCATGATCGCGCCGACGATGTCCTTAACCGTTTCAAAGATGAAATGAAAAGTAGTTGTTGGCGTAGAGACCTATGGCCAAAGATGGTCAGTGAGTGGACTGATTTTCTGCCTTTGGGTCAAAGTTATGTTGAAAGGTTGAAGCACGCCAAGGAGTCGCAAGCACAGTTTGATATGGCTGATCTTGAGTATAAGTCCCTCGAGATTTTGCGGGCCAAGCCTTTTCTTGGGGAAATCTTTGCAGAGAAGTGGGACTTCTGGATGATTGACGAGTACCAAGACACGAGTCCTCTGCAGGTGGCTGTACTCAAGGCTTTGATTGGCGATCGGCCTAGATATTTCGTGGGTGATCCTCAACAAAGCATATATCTGTTTCGTGGTGCCGAGGTCGGAGTCTTTGATGAAACACAGGGAAGGCTCTTAGCAGAGGGCGGTAAGTTGGTCGAGCTTCAGCGCAATTGGCGTTCGCGTCCCGACCTACTTATGTGGATCAATGATTTTATGGCGAGCTTGAGCCCAGCATTCAGGGCCATGTTGCCGCGCGAGGAGCCTGAAGAGAGTCCGGCTCGAGTGTGTGCGACCATGATTCGCTGTGAAAATGAGACGCAAGAGCTTGAAGCCATCTCTACGCGAGTGGCTGAATTGATGGCTTCGGGTGTCGGCATGGAAAAAATTTGTATTCTTGGTCGTACTCATCGAAATCTGATGGAGGTATCGTCGTTATTGCGTGCGCGTGGATATCCAACGCATGTACATGCATCTCGTGGTTTTCGCGAACGTCGGGAAGTCGTAGATGCTTTATCGTTGTGGAAGTTTTTAATCAATCCTCACGACACAAACAATCTTGTACATTTGTTGCGCACACCATGGTTTTACGTATCTGACACATGGATTGCGGAAATGATGCAGAGTCGTCCGTTATCGCTTTGGAGTAAGATTTCTGCTCTTAAATGTGAATCGCCAGAGGAAATTTCTTTACTAAAAGCAGCCCTCGCTAGAGTTAAAGAGGTGGGATTGGTGCGTGCTTTTGAAGAAGCCTTGTATTCAGCCGCCTATCTCGATTTATGTTTGCACAATGATCCTGCAGGGCGCAAGGAATCAAATTTGTGGAAAGTCATTCATAAAGCGCGAGCTTTGGAACGCGAGGGAGGCGCTTCGTTGCTGAATCTAATGGATGGCGAGTCGGTTGGCGATCCTATGGATGCTAGCGAAGGCGATGCAACCTCAGCTCAAGAGCCAAATTGTATTAATTTGATGACGGTTCATGGGTCTAAGGGACTGGAGTTCGATCACGTCATCGTCGCCAGAATGGGTGAAGGGCAAAGGTTGTCAAATACTCCAGCCCTGCAAAATCAGGGTGATCTATTTTTTTTCTCGATTCGTGATGAAAGCCAAAATAAACAATCTCAGAGCCCACTTGATCGTTTGACGGTCCGCCGTCAGCAAAACCGAGAGCGAGAAGAGTTTGACCGTTGGTTGTACGTTGCTTTGACGAGAGCTAAAGAAACCTTAACTCTGACTTGGAGCCTTCCCATCGATAGAGATTCTTGGGCCTCACGCAGCGACTGGTTTCAGAGGCCAGCAGAGGAATATGTTTCCAAGGCTTACCGATTTGTAGTTTCGGACGGTGTGACTGCAGTCGCGACGGATTTTTTTAGTAATAAAAGCGACGAACCATCTTCAATTCGCCAAAGGTGGCGAGTTTTGTCTGAAGCTAACGTCGGAGCGGATAGTTCGAATGTGCATACAACTGTGACACAACTGGTGGCTCAATCTAGGTCTGCGCACGTGAACACGGTGACCACAGAAGATGTTATTCGACGTTGGGAAGCTCAGACAAAAGGTTCTCGAATTCATAAGGCGTTGGAGGGAGTTAAACACCTTGGTCATTGGTCGGGCGAATTTGATGTTTCCATAGAGTATGTTCTTCAGTTGCAGGATCCGCCAATACGCGAATTGATGAGGTCGGGATTTGCTGAATGGGGTTTTCAAATTAAAACGAACCAAGGCGTGATTGAAGGCCAAATTGATCTATGGGGAAAGTCTCAGGGCGTTCTTTACATTATTGATTATAAGTCTGGATCACTGGCTTTCAAAGAAGAGGCCTTTCAACAGCTAAACCTATATGCTTGGGCTCTGCGTAAGTTTGGGCATAGTGAACCCATTCGTATGGTCGTATTATATCCTCTCCACCAAACATCGGAAGCCCGTGATTATGTGGCTTCGAGCACTGAACTCGACTAATACCGATTTCAATTGAGATTGAGTCTAAATTACCTAAGCGCAACACGACTGTGTGTCTGCCCTTCCTTGTCGTCTACCTGCTAAACTGGAAATTTGCCGTACCTAGGCTGCTAGTAAGGGTAACTATAATTTTGCCCTGTTCAATGGTGGCCATTGGAACATTGAAGGAAATTTCATAGGGCGTGCTGAAGCGGTCCATATGTGGATAGAGATGTTGTATTTCGACAAGTTTGTCAGAAATTTTACTCACCTTACCTTCAAAGCGATTGCCATTATAATCGATATAAATTTTCCATATTGATCTACTTTTATCCAAATCGTCGTAGTCTCGTTCAGGCGTGTAAAAGCGAAGAAAAAATTTTGCAAATGCGGCGTTTTCTTCGAGCATCTTCTCGCGTTCCAATTGGTATCGGCGAGCGTCCCATTGTTGGAACTGAGCTTTTTGTTTAAGGCTTTCGCTTTGTAATTCACTGGTCAAAATAGTTACGTCCGCTTGAAATGTTTGATAGAGCCCAGAGTATTGATTCGTGCTTTTGGTGTTTTGCTTGACCAGGTTTACATACTGGCTCTTCGCTAAGGGTGGAGTGGCACTCGGGGCATTTATAGGAATTTGAGTGCAACCAGCTGCAACTAGAAATATCGTCAAACAGAAAATCCCACGCATCGCTCTATGCTCCTAAATAAGGGCTAAGAAACCTTTTCAGATCGGCTAAGGCCTGCTCGCGTTCCACACAATTATAAACTTCATGCAGGCTGTCAGTGTAGACAATCATCTGGTTTTTCTTGTTCGGTAGACTTTCAAAAAAACTCATTGAAGCCGATGTGCTCACCAAACGATCTTCTCCGGAAAGCTGCATGAGCACTGGCATTTTGATAGAATCGGCGTCGGAGGTCGCTAACGGAAAACATTCCACCATACTCAAAAACAAACCGGGCGAGATCTTGTCATGTCGAAGAGTATCTGTTTTGTAAAACTTCTGCATCTCTTCTGGGCGACTTAAGTCCTCATACTGAATTTCATTATATAAGGTGATTGTTGGAAGCCAGCGTATAGCAATCCGAGCTAACTGTTCCTTGAGTTTAGGAACATCCATCGACAAGCCCAGTGCTGGAGAGCTTAAAACCACGGCTGCGCATTCATTTTTATTAGTTTGTAAATAACGAAGGGTGATTAAACCCCCAAGAGAATGACCTATAAGCACCAATTTTTTTCCATCGCGTTCTCGGTTCACGAGATCGTAGAAACAACCAAGATCATTAATGCTGTCCGAAATGTGGCGCATATAACCGCGTTTACCTTCAGAACGACCGTGCCCCCGCATATCCCATGCGAACACCTTCCATCCATCATCAGCAAGACTCTGGGCCAGGGAGTTGTAGCACTCAGAATGCTCAGCCAGCCCGTGGGTAATAAGAATTAGTCCGCGAACTTTTTCAGGAGTCCAGGTTTGGTAGAATAGTTCGGTTTGATCGTGACCTTTAAAGTGTCCTTCATAGCGCTTTGGCATGGCTTATCTTTAGTCTAATTGGGAACATGGTCAAGGGCCGGTTGTGACGTGAATGTCTTTCGGCTAGGATCTAAATATGCAATTTGTACGTCAGCTTCTGCTTGTCATCATTGGCGTTTATTCGTGCATAGTCTTTGCTCAGGCCGAGGAGGGCTCCAGCGGTGGAGCATCTGAGGCGAACTTCGAAGGCGGTCTGCATGTTGGCAACTTTCTTCCCAACCAGATTTCGGGGGTCACTGAAATCATAGGTTTGGGAGGTGTGCGTGCGGGCATGCGGCTTGCCAGCGGAACATTTATGGAGGGTGGCCTTATTACCGGCAATGGTGAAGGCGCTCGCTGGAAAAATCTGCACCTTGATATTCGTATAGATATACCAGTGGAGAACCTTTTGGCCGTCGCATATGTGGGAGCTGATAGCATCATGTACTCGGGCAATGGCGTAAAGGAACGGTTAATTTTCGGAGCGCATGCAGGAGGAGGCTTGAAGGCCCATCTATCGGGTATCGCTTGGTTTAGAGCTGATATGAAGTTTGGTGTCAGTCCCGGAACATCACTCTACATTGGAGTTGGTTTGGTGTTTCATCTAGGTGCCAGCGCCAGTGCTGGTGGAGGCGCGTAAACTTTCAGTTTTTCAAAATTGTATCGTGCGCCGCAGACGACTGAGACGGGTGATCAAGATTATAGTGAATTCCTCTCGATTCTTTGCGTGAGAGTGCGCATTTTACCGTTAGCGCGGCGACCGTCGCAATGTTTCGCAACTCTTCAATGTCCGAGTGTGGCTTGAAGGTAGAGTAGTAATCCTCAATTTCCTTTAAAATTAATTGTAGTCGCTTTTCAGCACGCTGAAGGCGGCGATCAGTCCGCACGATGCCTACGTAGTTCCACATCAACCGGCGGATTTCCTCCCACATATGATGGATCACAATCATTTCGTCGGCATTTTCTTTGTCGAGTTGGGGCCAATCTGGAATTGAAACTGGTAAGAGCTCTCGCGTTTCAGTGGCAAAATGTTGGGAAGCACCGTGCGCAACAGCTAAACATTCCAACAGTGAATTCGAGGCAAGACGGTTGGCGCCGTGCAGCCCTGTACATGCGGTCTCACCCAGTGCATAAAGACCGCGGACATCAGTGACTCCGCTGGTGTCAGTAAGTACGCCACCACAGAGGTAATGGGCTGCCGGAACCACAGGAATTGGCTCTGTCGCCATTTCAATCCCAAGTTCACGACAGCGACTATAAATGGCAGGGAACCGTCGACTTAGAAATTCACGCGATTTGCTGGTCATATCCAAGTAAACACATTCGACGCCGGTTCGCTTCATCTCAGCATCAATTGAGCGAGCGACGATATCACGGGGAGCCAAGCTGCCCAGCCTATGATGGCGGTGCATGAAGGCTTGTCCATGACGATCTACTAATTCTCCGCCTTCTCCGCGCAGAGCTTCGCTAATCAGAAAATTGCGAGCTTGGGGATGATACAGACAGGTGGGGTGAAACTGCATGAATTCGAGATTTGCTACTCGTGCTCCAGCCCGATAACACATGGCTATGCCGTCTCCCGTGGCTCCACTCCAATTAGATGTGTACAAATAGACTTTGCCAGCACCTCCGGTGGCGAGGAATGTGGCATGGCTTAATATGGGAAAGACTTGCCCATTGCCACGATTAAGCACGTAAGCTCCATGGCAGCGTCGTTCACCAATTGTTCTTGGTTCAAGGTGATGATTCAAAATAAGATCGAGAGCATAGTGGTGCTCCAGAAATTGAATGTTCGGGGGGTGAAGTGCTTGCTGAAGCAGTTGAGAATGCACTTCTTGGCCCGTTTGATCGGCCACATGCAAGATGCGCCTGACACTATGGCCACCTTCTCGCGTTAGGGCAATACGATCACAATCGTCAACATCAAACTTCACGCCCCAATCAATAAGATCCTGGATGCGATCGGGGCCTTGTTCGATGATTTGCCGCACCACCTGTGAATTGCACAATCCGGCCCCAGCATTGAGAGTGTCTTCAATATGCTGGTCAAAACTATCTTCGGACGACATTACAGCTGCGATCCCGCCCTGGGCCATGGCCGAGTTCGTCGTGCCAAGATCGGATTTTGTGCAAATCAGGACTTTGGAATGGCTGGCCACCTTCAGCGCCAGAGTTAAACCCGCTAGACCAGAACCTAAAACCAAACAATCGGTGTCCATAGAATGGGGTCCTAACATATATGCCGCGCATTGAAAAAGCCTCTTGGAACGAAAGACAAAAAGAAACTAGAATAAAGTCAGGTTCTTGGCCTGAAAGTTCAAAAAAATCCAAGACTAAAGCAAAGGTCCAGGGAAGGATACTATGCAAAAGCAGTCCATACGTCTGTTTCTATACAGTTCTGTAGCCATCATCGCTCTCTCCCTTGTTTGGGGGTGGAGGATCGTGCCGCAGCAATCCCAATTCGCTGACCAAGCAATACGAGGGAGTGTCGAGCAAGAGCTTATTATGCTCTCGGGTGCGGTCAAGACAGCGACTCAGGCTATGAAATATCGTCTTTTAGACGTACTCAAGGCAGAGGGTAGCGATAAGCCAACGCGAACTTTTCAAGATTCAGCTTTTGTGTCTGTGGCTTTAATCGAGTGGGACAATGCAACCTGGAAAATTCTATGGAATTACAACAAACAAAAAAATGAACTTGGTGACCTTAAAATCTGGATGAATCAATGGCCGCTGGCCAAAATCGCTGCGGATGAAGTTTTCTTCGCAAAAGTGGGTGATATTCAGAGTCAGGCCTATTTCGCCATGGTTATGCCTGTGCGTAAACCGAATAATGTGGTGATGCTTGGAGTTGGAGTTTTTCCCGCTTCCGCATTCGGCTTAAACTTGAGCTCTGATCGTACTCGCGAGGTGCGTGTATTTGACCATCTAGGTTTTGCTTTGGCTCTGACTCATCCGGCTTATGTGGGAGCTTCATTAAAAAAAGAAATCCTCATCGGTGAAATTTTAAATAACCAAGAGGTGAGCGTTCGCCATGAATGGAAAACTGATCGCGGCCAATCCATGCTGGGAGCCGCAGTGCGAATGGCGGACAGTAATCTGTATGCCTCTATAGAAACGCCGCGCACACAGGTACCCTTTTGGCCGCTATGGATCTATTTGTTGTTGAGTGCGATAGGGGCTTTGGTGGCGAATTGGGCGCTATTCGCTAACTTGATTCAGCCCCTCCTTAAACAGCTCGTGCAAACTGAAGAGCTCAGTGAAAGCCTCAAACGTCAGCTCGCAGAAAGGGCTAATTTCTCCGAACAAAGACCTTCAGTCCTCGTTGAATCAGAGCTTCCCGAAGCCAATTTTGTTGAGCCGCGAGCCGAACCTGAGATGACCGCTCCAATCCTCGAAAAGGCCGTGAGCTTGCAAAAGGTTGTTAAGGCTTCTTTGCGAGCCTTTGAACCACGCATTCGTGAGCGCGAAATACTCGTGCGGATGGACGGTCTTGACCTGATCAATTTGCAGTGTGATGTCCTTCAGTTGCAAACGGCTGTAGATGAAGTTCTTAAAAATGCCATTGAGGCGATGGAGAACTCGGTGAGTCCCGAGCTGACTCTTTCAGCCAAGCTGACCGATGGCCGAATCATATTGACGATACACGATACGGGAGCAGGAATTCCGCCAGAAAATTTATCTCAAGTTTTTGATCCGTTTTTTTCGACCAAGGACTCGCAAGGGGTTGCTCGCGGACTTGGTTTAAACGTTGTTCGCCGAGTTTGTGAGGAGATGCAGGGTAAAGTTGTAATTCAGAGTGACCTAGGTCACGGGACAACAGTGACGATGGAGTGGCCTGCGGGCGACGAGGTCGCGGCGGTTGCTGAAATGCCTAAAATAGATCTTGAAGCTAAGGCAATAGCGGATGCGGCGATGGAGGCTGTCGGGGGCTTGAGCTTAAAAGATATGTTGTTTATTGATGATGTCCGCATGGTTGGCGCTGACAGAAAAGGCGAAAGCGAAGCAGATGATGAATTTAGCGCCTTGCCCGTGCATTCCACAGAGACATTCTCTCTTTCTGGCATTCGCAAACCTAAGGTGAGGACAATCGAGTGAAAATTCAGGAGGTCCGAGCCTCATTTACTGTGTATATGATTGCTAGCGATCTCAGCCGACTGGAAGGTATTGCCGAGACATTGCGCTTGGCTGGTTATATGGCGGCCAACTTCACTGAGCTCACAGCGGCGTTTTCTGAGTTTCCCTCGAACCCGCCGCATTTTTTGTTGTTCGATTTTCAAGAAGGTCAGTTTAATCTCAAAAAAGCTATCAAGCAGGTGGCCTTGCAGTTGCCTGAAAGCCATATTTTTCTGGTGGTGCCCGAAAATCTGCGGGCCGAAGCCGTACCTCTGATTGAGATTGGGGTTTACGATTTTATTTATACACCACTAGCAACGGATCGAGAACTGGTGCGTTGTCTGGATAGAGCCACTGAGCGTGACTATTTCATGTACTTGAATGAACAGCTCAATCAGAGGGTTGCCAAGGAAAATTCAGCGGCGCAAAGACAAACCCTTGCCGCCTCCAGCGAGGAGGTTGGTGTGCAGACCTCGGCGTCTATTTACATAGGTGAACACACGACGGTGATGCCCTCGGCCGTTTCAGCGGGAACGAAAGCCGGTGTTTGGGTGAACGAAGAAGGTCATCTCGAGTTCACCCGCCAGCTATTTCAGCAAAAATCGGCCGATGACTGCATTTCGACGTTTATGCGTTTGGCTTCGATGGCACTTGGGGCTTGTGGAATTGTGTATTTAAAATATTTTCCCAACCGTCGCGTGTTGATTGTCGATCAATCTCATCGTCTGGAGAACTATGAAATTAATGGCATAGGTTTAAACTTCAATGAAGAAGAACCTGCATTTCGCACGTCCGACTTGCGCGACCCCGCGTCTCTGACTCAGATGCCAGCACTGGTGAAAGAAGTTTTTTCTACTGAAAATTTCTTTTGCTTGCCCGTTGAAGCTTTGGGAGAAATTCGCGGTATTTTTATTTTTTTACGGCATGACCCGGGATTTGATCAAGGACTTTGGCTTAGTGATTGGTTGACGCTCTTGAACAAAGCCATTGAGCTGATTGAAGCCGAACGTCGCTTACATGTTTTAGCAGTCAAGGACCCCAGTACGGACTTGCTGACCACTAAAAATTTTGTGAGCGAGGCGCACAAAGAACTCAGTCGCGCTCGTCGCAATATGGACACCGTTTCTTTGGCTCGCATCACTGTGGATCAGTACGGAGTCATTGCTTCCCAGTTTGGGCAAGAGGAGGCGGAAACCGTGTTGCGTGTCGTTGCTCGGCTGCTGACTGGTCAATCAAGAGTGAATGACGTCTTGGGCCGTCTCAGCGCTGATGAAATTGGTTTGGTTCTCCCTCATACAGGTCAGCAGGGGGCTTTGATCAAAGTAGAACGTTTGCGTCGATTTATACAATCGGCGGATTTCAGCAAAGTTTTGAAGTCATTCCCAAAATTGACGATCTCCTCGGGAGTGAGTGAATATCCGGGTTTGGTTCGAGATGTAGAAGAGCTCTTACAGTCGGCGGACGAGGCGCTTTTACAGGTCCGTAATCTTGGTAATAAAACTTGTGTTGCGACTCCTGCCGACGGTTTTACGCCTGACTTTGAACCTATTGTGAGGGGATCTAGTTAATGTTTCGTCCAACCCGCGTTTTAATTGATCTCGAAGCTTTGCGCCATAATTTGCGGCTATTGAAGTCATGGAATCGTGGGTATTTTTTTTGTCCCATGTTGAAAGCCAATGCCTACGGACATGGAGAAAATATCGTTGCACCAATTGTCGCTGAGATTGGCGTCGATGCGATTGGAGTGGCACTGACCGAGGAAGGTTTGAGTTTGCGTAGTCAGGGGTGTCAAACGCCCATTCTTTCCTTTGCTTCTTTGGATCTCGCATCGGCACGCGTAGTCATCGAAAAAAATATCACTCCAGTCATTGGCCGCTTTGAAGATCTCGAAGCGATTGTGAGTTGTTCGCCTCAGAGCTCAGTGGGTGTGCATTTGAAATTCAATACGGGCATGAATCGATTAGGTTTTGATGACACCGACATAGACGGCTTAAAAAGCTTTTTGCAAAAACATGGGTCTCATATTGCGGTGAAAGGTGTATGCACGCATTTGTCTCATGGTGAGGACATTTTGAATAAAAATGGACCAAGTCATGCCCAATTGATTCGCTTTCGCCACCTCAGCCAATCTTTTCCAGGTGTAAAGCACGCCCATAAGAGTGCCACGCTTATAAAGCTTGCAGGGAACTCAGTGCATGACTACCCGTATGGTTCGCGCCCCGGAATTGCCGTTTATGGTTTGCCTTTTAATGGTCGGGAAGGGTGTGATTTTTTACGTCCAGTTCTGCAATGGCACACAGAGTTGGTGCGCGTCCATGTGGTTCAACCTGGTGAGTCGGTATCATACAGTGCGCGTTGGATAGCGACGCGTCGATCGCACATAGGCGTGTTACCTATAGGCTATGGAGATGGTTACTCGCGAGCTCTTTCAAATCGAGGGCAGGTGTTGTTTCGAGGTCGGCGAGTTCCGGTTGTCGGCAGCGTTTGCATGGATTACAGTTTGGTCGATCTTACGGATGCGCTCAATGATGGTTTACCACAGACGGGTGAAAAGGTCGTTGTTTTGGGGGAGCAGGGGAGTCAACGTCTTCTAGCAGATGAGATTGCTGAGCAGGCGGGAACAATTGCCTATGAAGTAGTAACTGCAATTAGTGCACGCGTGCCGCGCCAGACATTTTGATAAAGTTGGTTTTATGATTCGTGTTTGGAAAGAAAAGAGAGACCGTGTAAATGAGGCCATAGATGATGCATTTGTGAATTTGGCTCATCAGGTCCGTCAAAGCTTTATGGATGCCGGAGCCGGTTCTATTTTTTTTGTGCAATCGATAAAACTGATTTTCCAACCTCCTTTTAGACGGCAAGAAGTTTTACGGCACATGGAGTTCATAGGAAATAAGTCAGTTCTAATTATTGCCATGACAAGTATTTTTACGGGTATGGCCTTGGCGTATCAGATTTTTTTGGGATTTCGGTTGGTCAACGCCACCAACATCGTGGGGCCAACGGTGGGTTTGGGCATTACCCGTGAATTGGGTCCGGTTTTGACTGGGTTGATTGTGGCGGCGCGAGCAGGGGGAGCCATGGCTGCCCGTCTTGGCACTATGCGAGTTTCTGAACAAATTGATGCACTTGAAGTGATGGGCGTCGATCCTAAACAGTATCTTGTTGCGCCACGAATGCTCGCGGCATTCATCACCATGCCTCTGCTGTGTGCCATATTTGATTTTATTGCAATGCTAGGCGCGCACTTTATGTGCATTCAAGTCTTAGGTTTGGATGCAGCCATTTTTTGGGACAAAATCCAATTGTGGTTGAATCCGGGCGATATTTATCAAGGCATGATTAAGGCCGCAGTATTTGGCTTAGCTTTTTCGGCAATATGCACCAATCGGGGTTTCAATGCTTCTGGGGGTGCTAAGGGTGTGGGCGAGGCCACCAATCAAGGCGTTGTGAATAGCATGGTGCTCATCATCATACTGAATTTTTTCATGACCAATTTTATCCGCTTTTTTTACGTAGCCATGGGTTGGAGATAAGCCATGGTTCAATCTGTTGAGCTGGCAGTTCGAATTGAAGATTTAAAAAAGACCTTTAATGGCATCGATTACGTTTTGAATGGTCTTAATTTAGAGATTCCAAAGGGCCAGCTCACATCAATTATTGGTTTTAGCGGTACTGGCAAGAGTGTTCTACTTAAGCATATTTTGGGTTTGCTCAAACCAACTTCGGGTAGAATTGAGGTTCTTGGTCAAGATTTATGGCGCATGAGCATGAGCGAGTTGATCCGAATGCGGACTCGGTTGGGAGTCTTATTTCAGTATGCAGCTTTATTTGATGACATGACGGTTATGGAAAATGTGAAGTTTCCACTACAGGAGCATCGCAAGAGTTTAACTGCAGAACAGATGGATGCCATTGCCATGCGCAAATTGTCACAAGTGGGATTGGACGCCAAACACTTCAGCAAATTGCCGGCAGAGTTGAGTGGCGGTATGCGTAAGCGTGTGGGACTTGCACGCGCACTCGCCCTTGATCCAGAAATTTTGATTTATGATGAGCCTACGACCGGCCTTGACCCAATCTTGACAGAAGTCGTGGATGATTTAATTCTGGAAACGCATAAAAATCATGCTGGATCCACGTCTATAGTTGTGTCCCACGACCTTTTCGCGGCTTTCAGAATCTCAGACTATATAGTTATGCTAGATAAGGGCGGTGTGTTATTGGCAGGAAATCAGGAAGTTTTTCACAAGTCCGATAATGAACTTGTACAGAAGTTCCTGTCCAAAGGCTTCAAGCAAGGGTAAAGCATTTTAAGGGATGGCAACGTTGTTTGGTTCTCCAGAATTTAAAGTCGGCTTTTTGGTCGTCGTGGTGAGTGCTCTCGTCGCGGTGATGGCACTGAAGGTGGCCGAAGGCCCTGGTTTGCTTAGAGGCCAAAAGGAGTTTTATTTTCGTGCAGACAGTGCGGGCGGCTTAGTGGAGAACTCGGCGGTACGCATGGCGGGCATTAAGGTTGGCGTCATCAAGGATATCGTTCTGGAAGATGGCCGAGCCAAAGTTGTCGTTAGCATCGATCGTGATGCGCGGATCACGCAGAGTTCCAATGTCGAAATGAAAGCTCAGGGTATTTTGGGTGATAAGGTGATTGAGGTGTTACCGGGGCGTTCGGATGAGCCGGAGCTCAGTCCCGGCAGTGAGCTCAAGATGAGCACGAGTCGTGGAAGCCTTGAAGATGTAATGACAGATTTAAGTAAAGTGGCCAAGAGCATGAACCAACTCATGGACACTTTGAATGAGGCTTCAAAGGGTGGCGATGATTCGACCTCGATTGGGCGTATCATAAGAAATTTAGAGTCACTTTCAAGCGACTTGAAGGATGTGACGGCTGAAAACAAAGAGCGCATTTCTGAAATCATGGCTCGGGTTCATAATTTGTCCAAGAACATCGACACGTATATAAGTGAGGAGAGTCTAGCGCGAGTAGATCGTTCGTTGCGTAATATTGAAGAGGTGACGGCGAGGTTGGCTAAGGGTGAAGGTACGCTGGGACGTCTTATCAACGATGATCGCACTGTGGATGAACTCAATTCAGCAATCACAAATGTGAACAAGTTTCTCGGTGGAGCAGAAAAGTTAGAGACGACTATTGATTTTCATAGTGAGTTTTTGTCGGGGCCGTCGCAAACTAAGTCCTATTTAGGTGTTAAAATTCAGCCCGGACTGGATCGTTTCTATGAAATAGCTGTGATTGACGATCCAGAGGGTACAAAAAGGTCAACGTATTCTGAATTATCTACCAATAATGGCCCGGTTACTACTCAGCAAGAAACGACATATTACCGCAATAAATTAAAGTTAACGGCTTTGTTTGCAAAAAATTTCTGGGATTTGACGGTCAAAGGAGGAATTATTGAAAACTCCGGCGGCGTTGGATTCGATTATCATTTGTTCGATAAGCGTTTGCGCCTGTCGGCAGAGTTTTTTAATTTTGAGGATCTTCAAGTTCGCGCTTTCGCACGCTACAACTTCTTTAAGGGTGTCTATATGGTCGCCGGTGGCGATAACTTGCTGGGGGCTGAGAGCGAAAAGTCATCAGCATTCATAGGCGCTGGTCTATTCATAACCAACGACGACCTAAAGTTACTAGCATCCAAAGTCTCATTCTAGGCGAAGGTACGCCGTACTATTTAGCCTTGCATCAAAAGCATAGAGTTCTTCAGCCACTAGCAGCATTGTGCTAGAGAGTGGCTCATGGCGAAATTTAAGAATGCTTTGATCAGCGTCTCAAACAAAGCGGGATTGGTAGAGTTTGTAAAACCTCTTTTTGAACAGGGAATGAGGATTGTTTCGACTGGAGGAACGGCAAAAGCTCTGCGCGAAGCTGGCCTCACTGTTATTGATGTGAGCGAACAGACGGGTTTTCCCGAAGTTATGGATGGTCGAGTCAAAACTCTGCACCCCAAAATTCATATGGCCTTACTTGCGCGTGAGGGGCATGCAGCAGATAAGCGCCTGTTGGAAGAGTACAAGTTGGAGACCTTTGACCTCGTAGTTGTCAATCTTTACCCTTTTGAACAAATCCTTGCTACAGAGCCAGAGCAAAGTGACTTGATTGAAGAAATTGATATCGGAGGTCCAAGCCTTTTACGTGCAGCTTCAAAAAGTTTTGAACGAATCACTGTCGTTGTCGATCCTGCAGATTATTCACAACTTTTGCAAGTGCAGGACTTGAGTCTCGAAGATAGAAAATTTTATGCCGCAAAAGCTTTTGCGCATGTGAGCTCGTATGATGCAATGATTTCGCAAACACTCGCGCCAGAACAGCATTTTCAAAACTTTTCGTTGGGCGGAACTTTGGTGCAGGAACTACGTTATGGTGAAAATCCGCATCAGAAAGCTAGCTGGTATCGACGACGAGGGGCTGCTACTGGATGGCATGAAGCGGAGACCCTGCAAGGTAAGGAGCTTTCTTATAATAACCTTTTAGATCTTGAATCCGCTTTGGGCTTGGTTCGAGAGTTTGACAGACCTTCTGCTGTAGCTGTTAAACACAATAATCCCTGCGGAGCAGCCACTGCGGATAACCTGGAGAAGGCAGTTCAGGCCTGTGTTGATTCTGATCCAGTGAGTGTATTTGGCGGTATCATTGCACTCAATCAAGAGGTGAGCGCGACTGCGGCCGAAATTCTCAGCAAGATTTTTTTAGAATGTATAGTTGCTCCTAAATTTTCGATCGGAGCCCTTGAGGTATTTTCGAAAAAGAAAAATCTTCGCCTTTTGCAGTGGCCAAAACTGAATCGTCGAGATGAGTTCTTAAAGATACAGACAATTCAGGGTGGCTTTCTGGTTCAGCAACCAGATCGGATACTGCCTTGGTCTAAAGAGTGGCAAATTCTAGGTGAAAGTCCGTCGTCTCAAATTCGTGCAAACTTGAGTTTTGCTTGGACTGTCTGTGCTCATCTTAAAAGCAACGCAATTGCCATTGCAGCCAGCGATCAGACTGTTGGTCTAGGTATGGGCCAAGTCAACCGTGTGGATGCTGTTGAGTTGGCTATAGAAAGGATGCGTAAGTTTCACCCAAAGGTTGAGACCCCTGTTTTGGCCAGTGATGCCTTCTTTCCTTTTACAGATTCAATTGAACGTATACATGCAGCGGGCATTCACTGGGTGATACAGCCGGGAGGTTCGATTAAAGATGATGAAGTCATCGCCAAAGCAAAAGAGCTAGGCATGAACCTGGTATTAACTGGACGTCGGCATTTCCGCCATTAACGCAACTTGTAAGCGTGACAGTTTAGATCACTTAAGTCACCATTATCAGATATGCAGCAAAATGGTGCTCTATGGTTAGTAAAGAGCAGTGGACGAATTTTAGGCCCATTCCCAATTGAGCGTATCGCTGAGCTATTGCGTACGCGCGAAATTTCTCTTCTGGATGAAGTTGCGCAGCCTTTGAAACGCTGGTTGACGATTCAGTACCATGACAATTTCACAGAGATTGTGGACTCTTTGCGAAAAGCAAGTTTGAGTGAGCATACTGAAACAAATTGGACTCCCGGAGGCAGTAACTTAACCCAAACATTGACGGATTTTTCTGATGCTGAACTCACAGAAGAAATCACTGATAGTGGACTAGATTCTTCATTCTCTAGTCCCGTTAAAGAAATCGTAATTCACAATGTCAACGAGCAACAAAATTTTTCGTCTTCTGTGCCGGGGGCTGGTCGCTATGCTCCCCACGGAATTCAAAATTTAGCCATTCAAACGCAAGTTGAGAAAAATACCCGTCGGCTATGGATACTTACTATCGTAATTCTCGCTCTTGTGGGAACCGCAATTGTTTTTAAACGAATCTCGAGTGGTGGAATTGAAACTAAAACCTCAGCGTCAGGGTTTAGGCATAATGTCATGGCACTGATTCGAGCGGGTCACTACCGCGAGGCCTTGCAAGATTTGCGTGGCTTTTATCCTGACCCCCTCCAATCTGGAGATTTGGCAATCTATTACGGAGCTCTCTTGATCTCGGTCGATCAACAGACCGTACCGGGCCGACGGGTGTTGAAGTGGGTTTCTGAAACTCGTCCGCAAGAAGACAAGCAGGCATACACCGGTATGGGATTGGCGGATCTGTTTGATTCTCAGTGGGTCGGAGCTAAGGCCAACTTAGAAAAAGCACTTCATTTAGATCCTGACTATGTCCCGGCGCTTGTTAATTTGGCCTTTCTATACCTGAGTCAGGGCGACTTGATCAGAGCCAAAAGTATGGCACTGAGTGCTTTGAAGAAAAACGAACGTTCAGGCGAAGCTATGCTGGCTCTGGCTGAGGCGCAGACAAAGCTTTTCAAAACAGACAAAATGAGAACTGATTTTGCCTCAGTAAAAAAGAGCATTGAGCAGTTTCAAAACTCAAATTGGCATTATGCTCCTCAGTTGAACTTGTACTCGATATACGCAGAGCACTTGCTTAACGGCAAACCTAGTGTTGAAAAAATCACTCAGTTCTTGGATCGTGACCCCCGATTAGCCTTGGATCATATTCAATTTTACCTCTTTTATTCTGGCAGATTTAGTTGGAGCAATTTAGCGCGTTACTGTGAAGAGATAGTCAGGCTTTCGGGTTCAACTGGGGCTTCATGGATGGCGTTTTTGGCCGCTTGCCATTCCTATGAAGGTCGTTGGGATTTGGCGCGTCGTGAAATTGAACAGGCTGTGAATCAAGAACCTAAAGATCCATTAATTCAAGCCTGGTATTCACATATTCTGAATCAAAGTGGAGAGTCCACCCAAGCCAGTGTGGTTTTGGCCCGAGCCAATGACTTGAATCGGTCAGGTCGTTATCTTCTACCTGTCCTCTTGCAGGCTCGATTTTGTCAGGAAAAAGAAGATGTACAGTGTGCACGGCGATATTGGAAGAGTATCTATGAACGTAATATGAGTCATCTTCCCGCGATTGGTGGGCTTGCGTGGGTTTATTCGCGCGAAGGTGCCTATGGGGAGGCTTTACTTCATATAGATAGGGGATTGCAGATATCTTCTGACTACATTCCTTTGCTCTCGCTGAGAATGCAGGCTGAAGGAGAAGGCTGGAATGTCTCTCGATAGACACATAGCTCTCTGGTTCATTTGTTTTTTGGCCACGGAAGCCTGGGCCAGCCAGCCCGCAGAAACAGCGGACCAATCTCATTCGTCCACCCCTCATATTGAAGAACACAAGTCGCAAAAAAAAATGCGCGAAGTATTTCCTAAGTCAAGCGCGCGTGACGTTACCCTACCCATGCCGTTAATTAACAAGCTAGAATCTGAATATCGTCATTTTCTAGATCAGCAAATTCGTCGAACCACCGGTGGTATCAAGCGGGTTTTGTTAAACCTGGAAGTTGAACTGACGCGTAGAGGAGGAGCCGCTTTGAGCGAGGATGTGCGAGTATTAAGTCCTCCAGGTGGTGGTGTGATTGATCTCGCTGATTATGTTAGCACTGAGCGCGGCGGTTTTAACGTTAAAATTACCCCGACAAAGTCCGGACGAGAAAGACTTGCCGACACACGAGTATTTTTTTTGAGTCAAGCCCGGTCACGAAAATTTGGCTTGGAAAAATTGGGTGCAGGATGTGGCAAATTTTTTGAAGTGACAAAATATTTTAACCGCAAGATGTCTGGAGATGGTTTTGAGGTCTACACAGCGGATCAGAGATATGTCTCTGTATTGAGTGGAACCTTTGTGATATTCAAATTTGAATTTGAGGGTCTTCATGTTGGTAGCCTGACTTTTTCGGACTCCAGATACCCTGAATTGGGATGTGAGTAAATCATGAAACGCTTTGTACGTGATTTGAGAGAAAAAGAGCATATTCAGTCAGTTTTTTTGGCAACTCAAAAGGCCTCAGGAACGGATCGCAATGGAAAGACCTTCCTCAGTGTGACCCTTGCTGACTCAACTGGTCAGTTGAATGCACGTATGTTTGAAAAAGCTGAGAATTTTACCCCTTCTTTTGAACAAGGTGATGTGGTGTGGGTGAAGGGATTTGTTCAACTTTTTCATAGCCGAAAGCAGATTATTTTGCATGAGATTCGCAAGGCCTCAGATGACGAGTTTGATATGAGTGAGCTTGTTTCGGATATGTCGGCCCACTCGCGCCGGTATTTGGATGATTTATTGTCCATTGTGGCTGATCTTAAAAACGATTTTATTCGCAAAATGCTCCAGTCAACTTTGGAAGATGAAGCCATAAGTGCTTCGCTTATGAAGGCCCCGGCAGCGAAGACAATCCACCATGCTTATAGTGGAGGGTTGATTGAGCATGTGCATTCTATTGTGAAGATTATGGATGCTATTGCGGCTCACTATCCTTATTTGGATCGCGATTTGTTGATTTTTGGAGCCATCTATCACGATATTGGTAAGATTTTTGAATTGGATCTGGCGGAAGGTATTCATTATACGAATAGTGGAAGGCTGGTTGGTCACATGGCATTGGCTTGTGAAATGATTGACCAAAAAGCCGCGGCTATACCGTGGTTTCCGCAAGATCTTAAAGACATCTTAAAGCATATCGTTTTATCTCACCATGGAAAGCTTGAGTTTGGATCACCTAAGCTTCCTATGATACTCGAAGCTATCGTGGTGTCGATGATTGATGATCTCGATAGTAAAATGAATACGCTTTTTCATTTTCTAAAAAATGAAGTTCAGAATGTTCCCAAGGAAGAAAAATGGAGCCACTATCATCCCGGATTTGATAGATATTTCTTTCTAGATTTTTTTAGAAAACGACAGACTGATTAATCCCTAGTCTTAGATTGTTGAGTATGGTGGCTAGAGACAGCCATGTTTGTTATCAGTACAATCGGCTCGGCGTTATCGATTTCGATCTTTGCGCAATCTGCTCCCGATCCTCGGAGCACGCGTTGATGTTCTTGGGTTAAGTTCAAACCCACGACGCAAAACCTTTGCGGAGCAAAAGTAGCAAGTTCATCAAGCATCTTGCGACAGCGATAGGGTGTTTCCATGAAAATGACGGGCAGTTGTATGCTTTTTATATCACGCCAAAATTTTTCACGATTTTCTGTCTTGGCGGGCACAAAGCCCATAAATGAAAACCGGTCCAAACGCACACCGCAGATGCTGAGAAATGCCATGAGACTTGATGGACCAGGAATAGATTGAACCTCGAGTCCAGCACGATAGACCGCGTCCACGAGCTCAGCTCCAGGGTCACAAAAGCCAGGAGTACCGCAATCACTAACTAATGCTACCTTTTTAAAGCGTATCTCATTTACAAAGTGCTCTATATCTGCCGGGCGAGAATGCTCGTTGAGTTGATCTAAAGCCTTGGCTTGCACACCTGCAGCCTTCAGGATCTGACGGAGTTCTTTAAGCTCTTCGCCGATGATCAGGTCAGCGTTAGCCAGGGTTTCTATGGCTCGCTGGCCGAAATCTTTCTTGTTTCCAATAGGTGTTGCGACGACAAAAAGAGGCATGCTAAGTTTCTAGCCTAACTATGCCGTTCTGGAAAGTCCTCAAATCCACTAATCTTTTTCAATCGGGCTTTTTCAAGCTGCGCGTAGACGAATGCCAGTTACCAGATCAAAGAATCATGCCCCGCTATTACGTGATGGAGTTCCCAGATTGGGTCAACGTGGTCCCGATCACTGAAAGCGGAGAAATGGTTTTGATAGAGCAGTACCGTCACGCCGCAGGTCTCGAATTTCTAGAAATTCCTGGAGGGAGTTCAGACTCAGATGGGGAAGCTCCCTTGGAGGCCGCTCGTCGCGAGTTACGTGAAGAAACTGGCTATGAAGCGCACGAGTGGGTGAACTGTGGATTTCACTATCCTAATCCAGCTCTGCAAAGTAATAAAATGCACACCTTTTTAGCTATCGGGTGTCACAAGGTAGGTGAGCCTACGTTAGACCCTTTTGAATCACTGACGGTCAGACTCATGCCCGCACAAGCTGCTATCGATGCCTTCTTCAAAGGTGAATTTAAACACTCACTGATTGCGGCATCTCTGGGTTTAAGCCTCCGTCACCTGCGGGATAGAGAACTGGTCAAGTAAGTTTCTTTTTGCGCAAGCCTTCGCTGTAATCCATCCCAATTGTGCGTAAATTTTTTGGAGGCATTGCCTTTCCTGAGTGTGTGGAGTTTACAAAGACGACATGAACTTTCGGAACAAGTCCATGCACTTGTTCAATGATGACGGGCTCATTTTCAAAAAACCATATGTGGTCAAAACCCTGGCTGATTTTATTGAGTATCTGAGCTTTGAAGCTCTCGTCTCTTTCTACGTTATTGGGTTTCATGTAAAGGTCTGCTTCGGATTGGAGAGGGAAGCCCCATTGCTTCAGACCACGCAAAGTCCCTGTGCGCATGGCAGCTTCGCTACGTCCCGTGAGGTAGAGTATGCGGGCCCCGAGTTCATGCAGATGTCGGACGTACTCATTAGCTGATGGGTAAATCTTGTCCTTGTCTAAAAAGTCATTTGAAAAAAAATGTCTTCCCCAAAAAGACCGTATGGCTCTTACCAGATCTGGAGTTGCAGGGATATCAGTTCGTTCGAGAACGGTGCGTACCCCCCAATCTGTGGGGAATACTTCAATCTCGCGCAGAACTGCGGATTCCTCGACATATCGAGACGCAAATTGAGGGTTGCGCCCAAGCTCTCTCAAAATATGCTGAATTCGGGGGCTGACGCAAAAAAGTGTCGAATCAAGATCAAACACTACGGCCACGCGGTGTTGACTTGCCTGAGATGCGACATGTTCAGAGATTTCGATCAAAGGATGTTTTTCCACGACAAAAGTCTATACCATCTTCTGGCCAAATGTTCACTGCAACAAATCTTCGCAAAACGTCAAACTCGTGAACAAATCAACCTGTCTTACGAGTTGACATTTTTTTTAAACCTCATCGCCAATGCCCCAAACCTATACATCCATTGGTAATTCCAAGCCTTTTGCACTTATTGGCCTTGAGTCAAAAAACTGCGTCACCGATATCCTTAAGAGAAAAAAAGGAAAAGTCTTTATGAAGTATTTGGTGTCGCATCAAGGTCATGAGCTGGGTCCGTTCACATTGCCAGAAATTGTTGAGCGAGTACGGTCGAAAGATTTGGATCTGTTGGACTACATTTACGATAAGAATCAGGGGGATTGGGTGATGTTGATGGAACATCCCCATGTTGCCGCACAATTGAAATCGAAAAAGCCTTCGCGTCCACCAGAACTGAACCTTGAGACTCCAGTGGTTCAGTCTTTGGATTCAAAAGATAATCCCCACGGTATTGTTGAATGGTTTGTCCTCAAGGGTGAAAATCGCTTTGGTCCGTTTGGCTATTCAGAGCTCATAAAAATGCTGCAGCAAAAGGTCGTGTTCTCTTTTGATTTCATTTGGCACGTGGGAATGAGTGATTGGATGCGTGTCGCTGAAATAGATGAATTTAAACCAGAAGCTATTCGTAAGCTGGCCCAAGAACAAGGCCAGAGCGATCTTTTTTTTAAGCGCCAGTTCAAAAGGTACTCCTTTGAAGGTCGTGTGTTCGTGCATGATAACTTTAAACTTTGGCAAGGCTCAGGTTTTGAAATTTCACAGGGTGGGGTTGGACTACGTTTGACCAATGCGTTGGTCGTTCCTGGTCAACAACTGACTGTGCATTTTTCTCGATATGGCGAGTGGCCTTCTTTCAATGCTCTTTGTGAAGTCGTCAGTAAAAAGTATGTCAGTGATGGATCACCTGTTGAGTATGGCTTGCGTTTTTTGAGTGTCAGTCCAGAGGTGCAGGATGAATTCAAAAAAAGGGTGGCATAAAAAAATGAATATCTGGTTAGCAACCCTCAGTATTTTGGCTTCTCTCACTGTGGCTGCGACGGCTGTAGCGCAGCCCGCTTCAAAGAAAGTGAAAGCCATCAAGAGCAAAAAAAATGCTCTCAAATCATCATCTCCCCCCTCGACTAAGGTCGCTTCAGGAGTCGTCGCCGACACTAATGAGCAAGTTCGTCCATTGGAGGAACTGCGGCTTGTTGAGGGTGATGAAAAAGGCAACGAATTAAAATCTCTCAAAGCTGAATTCTTGGTGAGTAAAGCAGAGCAGGCCGCGATTAACCAAGCCAATAAGTTACTACGAAAATACAAGGGCACAGAAATGGAGCCAGAGCTTCAATTTCGACTGGCCGAGCTCTATATGCGCAAAGCCAAAACTGAAAGATTTTTCGAGCTTCATCGTGAATCAGATACCGTCGTTCATTTGGCCCCTCGTTTGGTAAAATCCGCCTCTTCCCGAGAGAGTGTGCAAAAGGCCATCAGCATATACGGGCTTATTCAAAAAATTGGCAAAACTTTGGCCAAATG
>JAYQON010000047.1:0-22545 GCA_038144835.1 Bdellovibrionales bacterium | reverse complement strand
GATGAAGGCTCAAGGTCGCCTGTGGTTTCATTGGCAAGGTGAAACCCACGTGGTTGACGTTAGCTCAGGCTCTCGCCGTGGTGGCAGAGAAAAAAGCAAGACGCATCCAGGAGTGATTATGGCTCCCATGCCTGGAAAAATAACTCGGCTTAATGTTCAACCCAATGATGTCGTTAAAAAAGGGCGAGCTTTGGTGGTCATGGAGGCCATGAAAATGGAATATACTTTGGAGGCTGACCGAGACGGAAAAGTGATAGAGGTTGGCTGTAGACCGGGGCAGCAAGTGGGGTTGGGGCAAGTTCTGGTCAAGCTGGGGGAGTAAATGCGAAGATTGCAAATCGTTGAGGTAGGACCGCGTGATGGTCTTCAGAACGAAAGCCGTGCTCTTTCGGTGTTGGAAAGACTTCGTTTTATCAAACATTTGGTGGACAGCGGTCTAAAGCGCATAGAAGTGGGAGCTTTTGTGTCACCAAAATGGGTTCCCCAGATGAGGGGAAGTCACGAAGTTATTCGATCCTTAGTCGACCAGGATTCGCGTACCACCAAATCTGTTCAGTATTCAGTATTAGTTCCCAATGTCAGGGGAATGATGGATGCATTGGAGACTTCGATTCCTGAAGTTGCCGTCTTTGGCGCCTCCAGCGAAGCTTTTTCAAAACAAAATATCAACTGTTCGATCGAAGAAAGTTTTGACCGTTTCAAAGAAGTCATACGGTTGGCAAAGCTTAATAAGCGGCGTGTGCGAGGTTATCTCAGTGTCGCATTCGGCTGTCCCTACGAGGGTCATGTGTCTGAAAAAAGAGTCATTGATCTGGTCCAAAGGTATTTAAAGTTGGGAGTCTACGAGATTTCGATTGGTGACACCATTGGCGTCGCCACCCCCCGACAAATTCGTTCTCTAGTTGGAAAATTGAAACGGCATGTTCCAGTTAAAAAAATAGCTCTTCATCTGCATGATACGCGTGGGACGGCCTTAGCCAATGTCCTAGCGGGTCTCGAAATGGGCGTGCAAGTTTTTGATTCAAGTTTTGGAGGGCTTGGCGGATGTCCTTATGCGAAGGGGGCCAGCGGTAATCTAGCAACAGAAGATTTGGTCTACATGCTCGAAGGTATGGGAATCAAAACAGGAGTTAATCTTCAGAAACTTTTAGAGTTTGGCCCAGTGATGAGTATCGACGTGGGTCACAAACTTCCATCCAAAACTTTGCAAGCCGGTCTACCAAAATTTAATTGGAAAAAATAACAGAGGCTTTTGCAGTCACGTTGGTCAAAAAAATAGCCAATAAAATAAAACTAGCGATGTTCAAATATTTTTCCATAACGGGAGATGTCTGCGAATCGCATACCAAGTGGCATAGCGGTTATTTGCTGGATTTAGCTAGCTTTCCGAAAATTTTGAAGAACAGTTAGAAAAATTTGCCAAACGTAATGGAGCCGAGCCTTTAGTCAATCCTGTAAAGACTCCCCGGGGTTAACCGCTCAGGACTCTTTTTATGTCATACAAGAAGGCCTGATTTTTGATCTGGGCAGAAGGAAGATTCACAACTTCCGGAGTAGGTTTGAAAGACTGGCGATTTGCAGAGCGCCTGGCGCATGGGCTCACGATTTTTACTTTTTTTATGCTTTGTTGGGTATGCCACCGAGCCTTACAACTGCGAGTCCATTGCCTCAATTCTAAGTTCATTGCCGCGGTGAAGATGGATGGACGCCGTCTGGATAACTGTCTTTTTGAGAGCCGCTTGAATCTTGACCCCTTATTTTATCCGATTAACCTTGAGCAAAACCGAATCTTGCGCTCCTTGGAGAGCATTGATTCGCTATCTTCAATTCTGCCTAGTAAAATGCCGACATTGATTGTTGAGGTTGCTGCTGAAGACCCCTTGGCTTTTGAGTTAAAACGCGGCGGAAAAGTGGTTTTGGGTAAAAAATGGCTTACTGACACTATCCAATTGCGACGAGCTCTCATCATGGCTGTCGTGCATGACTCACCTGGATGGCTTGTACACAACCGTTTCCAGCTTGAAGTTGTTGCCGATTTTTTGCTTTTATCTATTTTCCGCGAGGATCTGTGGCCATCGTCATCAGGCCAGTTGTTTCTTTCTGAGCATCTTAAATTTCCAACGGTGGCGGCAGACTTTGCTACATATTGCAGATCACCACTGGTTTCACTCGCTCACCTTTATGATTGCCGACGTGATCCTCCTGACTCGAAAGACTTAGAGGTCAAAATCTGGGGGGCTCGCTCTCTTTTGGCCCTAGCCTTGCGAAAAGTATATTTGCGACTTTCTTTGCGCGAGAAATTGGCGGTTGCCCAAAAACTGCATACGGGCATTCGGTTACCCTTGATCTCGGTCCCGGTCACAGATCAGGCGAAATCCATGGCGGTTTGGTTTCGTAAAACTCTTGAGGAGCATCTGTTCTCCTTGGGCATGATAGCTACCAATTCCGGCCGCCTCGCATTCCGTCAGGTACTTAAAGATCTGCAGGTAGAAACGCCACTTTCTTGGGAACTCACGGTAGATTTGACCTCAACGCCGGCGTGGCGGGAAATTGTTGAACAGTTGCGTACACGCAGCCGCTTTGTTCAAGCCGAGCGGGTTTTGATTTTTACACCTGAAGGTCAACTTGCCTTGCCTTCGGGTTTACCGGTAGCTTGGTCTCCCGGAGATGTTCGATCGCAAAAGCATGTCCTGGTGGCCTGCGAATGGCCTGGACCAAGTTCGGGAATCAATGTCAAAGCTCGTCACCTCTATGCCGCTCATTCTTGCGGTAAGCTCACAAATGCATTTTGGTAGTGCTTGCAGCTCGACTGTCATAATGGGTACCTTGATAATTAATGGATTTACGCAAATCGAATTGGACAACTTGGTATTTGTTGGGTCTGTTGTTATTGACCGGCTGGATCTATAAAGATTTATTTGGTGCCTCGGGTCTCACATGGGATGATGACGCAAATATTTTTGCCAATCCTTACTATCAGGCCAAAATGCTATTGCCTTTATGGACAGATTCGTATTTTGGCTTATATGTCCCATTCATAAGTACTGTGTGGGGTGTTTTGTATTGGCTTTTTGGCGGAGCGGCCTGGCCTTTTCGTATTTTAAATCTGATCCTGCATTTTGCTAATATCATTCTTGTATGGTGGATCTTGCGAGGATTGGCGACCCGTTGGAAGTTGCAACCAGTAGCGGTGATTTTGGGATTGACCGTATTTGCACTGCATCCAATGCAGGTTCACGCTGTGGCCTGGATTTCTGGAGGGCGAGATCTTTTGGGCACCTTTATGGCTTTGGCGGCGTTGAGCATTTACTTTCGCTGGCCGATGCTGCTTGGTTACCTTGTTGCGACCTCTTTATTTGCGATTGGCCTTCTCTGTAAACCAAGTGTTGTTGTTTTACCAGTTCTCTTGCCCCTGTTAGCTTGGCTGACGCAGGCTCAAAACTTCCGCCGTGCAATCAGAGATTGCTCATTGTGGATGGGTATGGCCTTGCTGGTGACGGTGATAACATTGCATGCTCAATCGGAACACGTTCTTCAGGTGCCTTGGTACCAGCGACCTTTAATTGCTATCGATGCTTTTGCCTTTTATCTGCGCAAGTTATTTACCCCTTGGAGTCTATCGGCTAATTACGGCAGAACTCCGCAATCTGTTCTACAAAGTCCCCTTTGGCCAGCCGTCACTGGTTTATTGTTAACCTTGGTGACGCTGTTTGGATTGGCATTGGCTTGGAATAAAGACCGTCGTTGGCTAATAGCCTTAGCCTGGTTCATACTTCTCTTGCCAGTAAGTGGAGTATTGGCCTTTAGCTTTCAAAAAATCTCAACGACCTCAGATCATTATCATTACCTGCCGATGGTCGCTGTAGCCGCTATGCTGGCTCTCTTTTTTAGCTTAGTCCACTTTTCTGGTCGGTTCGTTTCTGCAGTATTGATATTGCTGCTGCCCACGCTATCTTTCGCAAGTTTTCATCGCGTAAAAATTTGGCTGGATGACAGTTCATTTTTTTTCGATATGGCCAAAACAGCGCCTCATTCTTATTCCACCGCTTTGGGAATGTCGGTTGTCATGTGTAAAAATGGTAGAGACTATGAGTCAGGAGTGCGCTGGTCAGATGTGGCGTTGCGAGAGCGCCCCGACGATATAATGGCTTTAGCGAATAAAGCCTATTGTTATTTGCATTCTCGCAAATTTGCCAAGGTTATTGATATGGAATTTATCCTACGGCGCCTCAATCTGGCAAAAATGGAAGCTCAACAGCCCACAGCCTTTTCCAGCTTTTTGGCAACGTTGGGCTCTGCCTTGATTGAAAGTAATGAATTTGATCAAGGGTTTCACTTTTTGTGTGAGGCATTTAGGGTCAAACCGTCGGAGCCAAGGAACGTATATAATCTTAGGATTGCTTCTGAGATTCTGCGTGACCAGGGCCTGTCTGCCAATTGTGATTTTGAAAAAAAAGATGCTGGTGAACCAGCTGGTGCCTTTGATTTTGAAATACCCGAAGACGAAATTGTTGAAGGCTCAGAGGAGTGATCCCAAATCCCTTGCAAATGCACGGGCGCGTCGAGTCTAAAGCTTCTTAGTGTAATATTTTTTATTGCTCAGAGAGCTTGCGAAAGAGAAAAGCTTCGGATGCTTAGTCTCATATTTTTTGTTTCACAAGTTTTCGCTCAAAGCCAAGATCGTCAAATGCTATTGGATTCAATAGCCGAAATTCAGCCGGCGCGTGTGGAGATAGTCAATGTTGCCAGCGCGACTGCTGCACAGGTAGCCTTGGTGAAATTTTACTCAGATAAAATTCAGCCGGCATTTGAAGCGCAAGAAATTCTCGTTACTCGTTACAAGGGATTGAAAGCAGCCTACGACCGTGCTCTTTTTGAAAATGAATCTGAGCGTGAGCAATGGAAACTTCAAATGCGTCAAATTCATGCCCAGGCCATCGCGCTTGAAGCTCGTCCAGACTTTAGAGAAGACATTCGTCAATTTTATCAATTGAGCCGAGGGCTCAAAGGTGAGCTCGTCGAAGCTGCTGAGCAGCTTTATCACGAAGTTATAGAGCTTGGTTCAAATGAAAAAGATTTACCCATTCTTGAAGAAATTCAAAAGCTGATGGTTAATATCGAAAGTGTATCCAATTCCTCGCCAGTCAATCCGGGCGTTTCGGCGGCTGTACGGGAAGGGCAAAAAATCCAAGGTGCTTTTGGTAAAAAGAAGATCTCGTTTTTGGAGGCTGAGCAGCAGTTGAAGGACCTTTTGCCGCGCGGGTTGATCGCCCATGGCCAATACGTCGCTACCCATGCTCGCGAATCTTTGACTCGAGTTGCTATTTTACGGACCCAATTGGCCAAACAAAAAGGATTTAAAAATTGGGCTGAAATGAGTTTAGCTAAAGAAGGTGATTCTTATAGACAAGATTTACGCAGTGTCGCTGCTCGGATTGCATTTTTAGAAGCATTTCTCGAGCAGACTTCAGAAGTTGTACATCAGTTTTATTCCCAGGTGGGTCGACGGTTGGGAGCTCCCGAGGGGCCCTGGAATACTATCACATCCGAGCTTTTTTTGCCCGGTGGACAAGCTGAATTCAGCTCGCACTTTCCAGTGAGTGCTGTTGATGCGGCTGTTAGGTCGGTGCTCAAGCAAAGTGGGTTTAGTTCGCGTGTCGTCGATGCTGTTGGTATGGATAGCTTTCCTCGTGAGGGCAAGCATTCTCATGCTTATATGATGCCCGTGCGTCTGCCGCGGGCGAAAGTCATTCGAATCGATGCGGCCAAATTGAGCCTCTTACCTAATTCAGATAGTGAGATCGATCCGGCTTTGATTCAAATTGTGCAGAATTTTCGCGCCGACGGATTGGATTCGATGCGGACCGGTTTACACGAAAACGGTCATGCCATGGAGTATAGCCATCGGCAGCCGTCTCTCATTGGACGTTCTAACAATTCGTGGTCTGAAACACATTCATATTTTATGGAGAAATTTTTAGAGGAGCCTGAATTTCTCCTTAACATTTCAAGAAAAAATTTGAGCCTTACTCAGGCGCGTATTTTGGTGCGCGAGCGTCAGCTTATTGATCGTATCCGTTTTCGCGGTAATGTCATGAATGCATTATTTGATCTAATGCTTTGGAATCACGAGTATAGGGAGGGAGAAGAATCCTACGTTGATCGGTCTTTGCGTTTGAGACGTGAGCTATTCTCTCGCTATACCCCGTTCCGACTGGAAGAAATAAATGGGATCGATCAAGCCATGGCTGGGTTTTCTACAGGACATTTTTATGGTGGACTAGTTCGCTATATTGGCTACGTATTGGCCAACATCGCCGTAAATCTAAGTCATGAAAAAATGCTGGCTGATCTGAAGCGTGATACAGGTAGAGCCAGCTTATATCTTCAAGACTCTCTTGCCGAAAGACTGATTAATGCTTACTACCGCGATGGTTACACGAAGCCTTTTCCTTCACCTATTGAACAGTTTACTGGTAGGCCCTTTGAACCTGAGCTGGCTGCAAAAGAATTCAACACGCGATTGAAGTGTGAGATCGAATTACAACGTTGAGACCGCGTCAGATTGAGAGTCAGAAAAAAGCTGTCGTCGCCAGAGAATGCCTCTCATGCCAATGCGCTCTCATGCCGATAGGGTGGCATACGAAGTGCTTAAGAATCAGATGCTTAAGAGGTCAGTCATGAGGTTGATTCAGGCGTTGCCATATATATTAGTATGTTTCTCTTTGACAGCTAAGTCTCAAGATTCTTCTCCCTCAATATGGGAGCAGATGCAGTCCAAGTCTATAAGTGTGGATCTAGTAAAAATCGAAAGTCTTCAAGTGACAGGGAGAGAAATTATTATCGGTTACAAGGTGAATGGCATAAGTCAGCTCGGATCGCTTTGTCGAGATATAAGGAATGAGCCTTTCTTTGGAGTAGTCTACGATAATCAGCGAGCTGAAATTTTGCGTGAGGCCCTACGCAATGGAACTCATGTTCAACTGCACTTTAGAGGCCCTTGGACTCCATGTCTTGAATCGGTAACTGTGGCTAAGGATCAAACGGGTTACTAAACTCGGTTTGCAGTGACATTAACCGTCACCTCTTCTTCCCCTTTTTGAAATAAATGCATTGCCAATATGGTCTATCCCTTGCTCCGCACATGACATTGGCTTGTGGTTTGGAGAGGGTTTATGTCTTTCACAAAAATTGTGTCTGTGAGCTTAATAACTATTCTGGGGATAACTGCTTGCGGACAGCAGAAGGCAAAAAAGGTGGGCCCTCGTGCGGCTAAAGATGCCTTGGCTTTTGGTCAACAAAAGCAGCAAGTACCGCCGCTTCCTCCTGACGATGAAGGTCAGCCGCGGCCGGGAGGAGAAATTTCTGATGTTCGCGCTCGACCTAAAACCAAAGTCACTATCGATCAAGAGCACAGATCAGAAGACTTTGTTGTAAAAGAGAAGAATACGGAGACGGACCCGTCTCCGATAACAGATATCACTGTCACTCGCTCAACAACTCGACGTGTGGAAAGACGTGTGCAGCCTCGTGATACCTCTCAGCCGAATCAGTTAAGACCTCAACCAGTTGCAAATCCAGAGGAGGAAAAGGCTAAACAATGTTCAGTCAATTTTTTAACTAAGGATCGCAATTGGAATCCGGGCCTTCCTTATGAGCCGTTTAAGGAACCTCGTTTAACTTACGGCGCTGAGGTTATTGAGGGTAAGTCAGCAGGTAAAAATAAAAAAGCCCCTAAGAAAAATACAGTCTACTACACAGATGCTGCCGCGGATGGCTTATTGAATGTTGCCTTCGAAAAATTTGCGCGTCTGCCTCCTTCTTTACAGCCAGGAAGCAAAGAACTTTCGATTCGCCTTGATGACATAAAGGTCAGCTTAGATCCTCAAGAAGGAGCGGTTAAACTTCAATTTGGATATGAGATCCAACAGGGAATTTTTATCCCAATTCTCCTCCGGGGCCAGTTGCAAAGAGAGAAGAATTCCATGAGCGCCATAACTCAAATGCAGCAGGTCTTGATCAAAGGTCAAAAGCCCCATTTCTCTGCCGAGTTGATCTGCGCCGATGTCGACTTGGGTTGCCAAAACATCATGATTCGCCTGCGTCAGCATAGCCGCACAGATCGGATAATTCGAGTGGCTTATATCATACACCGCTGGGGGAGCGTGCATGTGTCGCTCTCGCAAAGGGACAAAAAGGTATCAAAAAAAATCACAAATTTGGCCCACAAACAGATGGCCCTATTTCTTGCCAATACGGCTCACAACTCGTGTCTTAATTTGCTTGGTGACGTCTCGCAAAGTGGGCGCAAATTGCCTGTCTGTGCTCATGAGCGAAAACTGCGAGAATGCGGCGGCAAGAGCCCGCGCCAACAGGCCGCGGCCAGTGATTATTCTTTGCGAACTTGGTCGGTTGCATTTGGTCGGTCCGGTTTTGAATGGCTAGCAACGACCAAACCGAGACTTGCTCTCGCAGACTTCGCGAGCAATACCAAAGACGACTTGGCTCTATCAGTATCAGGAAGGTTGGTTGTGTCTGAAGCACGTCCCGTGTGGCCACTAGCTTTGGCTATTAATAAGAATGGTAAGTACGCTCAACTTATTCGTGACGCCCGTTTGGTGATGAATGATGGTGCTGGAAATATCAACTTACAGCTGGCTTTTATTGGGACGCCTAAGTCTCACACCCGTTTAAATCTGACTAGCCTATTTGAGGATCCGAGCTTGAGGGACCAAATTGCCAGCCAAGTCCAAAATATGCCTGAGATATCCGGTCAAGATTTGGCCCAAAAGGAAGAACCTGGTGATGCGGACATCGCTCACGGTCAGTAGCGTTAATAGCTTGAAATTATCCTTGTGGCCGTGAAACAATGGTCCATAAGGATAGCATCAGTGGAAGAAACGACTAAAGAAATAGGCGCTAAACAATCACCGCCCCGGTTAAATGTCTTTACGGACTACCGTTTTTTTCTAAAGGAGTTCTACCTTTACAAGCGGGAACAAACTCGCACATCTCTACGGCCATATTCCTACGCCACATTTGCTGCGGCAGCCGACATAAAATCACCCAATTATCTTAAGCTGATCATTGATGGCCAGCGTAACCTTTCTCCTGAGATGGCTCGAAAATTTGCTAAGGCAATTGGGTTTGCAAAAGAAGAGACGGAAGAATTTTTGGCTTTGGTCGATTTCACTCAAGCGACTGAGCCTTTAGAGCGTAATCGTTACTTAAAGGTCCTTGCGGACATTCGTGTACGGCAGCAGCTTAAAAGTGGCGAAATCAATGTTGAAACGTGGGAAAAGGTGCCCAGCTGGGTGACATGGGTGATCAATGCCCTAGTTGATCAAAAGGGTGTCAACTTTGAGCCTGAAACACTCGCGGACTTAATGCGAGGTAAAGCTAGGATCGAAGAAATTCGGCGCAGCCTCGAACGGCTGGTCTCCTCAGGGGAGTTAGTTAAGAATCCTGAGACTGGCGAGATGTCACGCGGTCGCGAGCTAATGAGTGGGTCAGAGAGTGTTCCCGTGGCCCTCGTGCGAAAACTGCAGGCTGAATTGATTTACTTAGGCTTGGAGTCCCTGTTTCAGGATTTACCTCAAGATCGCGAGTTTGGCGCTCAAACCTTGGCGTTAACCGAAGATGAGTTTGAATTGCTCAAATTTGAGCTGCGGCAGTTTCGCAAACGCTGGTTCAAAGATGTTTCTGTGGCTCGGAAGACAATTAAGGGTGATCGGGTTTTTCAATTAAATATTCAGCTTTTTCCCGTAACCGAGATGGCGGCCCCGGATGGAAAGAAAAATTAACCTCTTGAAGTCCCAGCGACGAGCTTAGAAGTTTTGACACTTCGACTTTCTTAGGGGGGAGGGGGAAAGTGCCCGCCGCTAAGACTCAAGAAGGTTTTCATTTACTCAACAAACGTGCTGCTTCTACCAACGTTCCGCGTAAATGGAAAGCAAGTTGTGATCCAGGCGGTACTGAGGGTCAACTGGCCATAAAATCTTTCTAGGGTTAATGTGAAAAATATTTACTATCAATTAACGTCGCTAGGGGCTGAAATTTGGCGGCTGGCCATATAGATAGAGATAAGGAAGACTTTGGGTATCTCTAACCAAAATCTATACTTCGAGAGTTTTTCAAGGTCAGGTGTTACCGGAGGGTTCTTAAGTGTCTAACGAGCTTCTTTGTTCAAAATTTGGTGTTTGTGGTGGCTGCGGTTGGGGTGGGCGCCCTCTCATCGATCAGCAGGCCGAAAAATTGGCTATGGTTAAGGAGATCGCCCCTGATGCTTTGATCGTCTTCGCGCCGTTAAAAGGCATTCGTGACAAGGTGGACATGGTATGGGCCGAAGTAGATGGTGAGATGCGACTGGGTTTTTACGGTCTTAAACAACGAGACCCGGTAGATGTTGATAGTTGTCCAATGATGACCGATGCGCTGAGTGACTTTTACCGGCAGTTTCGCAAGATGGCTCCTCCAATCAAAAAAGGTAGTGTGCGCCTGCGTGTTTCTCCCGACGGGGATTGGGGTGTTTGGCTCGATTTTGCTAACGAAGATGTAAAACATCTTTTCGAAGAAAAAACGTACCTGCGTAGTTTAAGTGAAATTGCTTTTATCGAAATTGGACAAAGACGCAAAGCCCTTGAATGGCGAGACGGTCAGCCTAAACTTGGTGAGCCGATCTTGAAGCCGTGGTTTCAGACATACGATGCCAACTTTAAACCGATCACTCTTTACAGCACTGTCGGAGGTTTTTCCCAAGTCGGCTTCAATGCCAATCAAGCGCTTGTTCGGGCTGTTGTCCATTCTGTGGAGTCCACCAAACTGCGTTTTTGGACAGACTTGTTTTGTGGCAATGGTAACTTCACGTTGGCCATGGCGGCTCGAGGTTACGAAGTTGACGCAATTGAAATTGATGAGCTTGCGCTTGAAGGTTTGAGGATGAGCGCCAATTCGCATGCAGAGTGGACAGAGCGCATTCATATACGCCAAGCTGACATCTACTTAAAGCCACAGCTGCTTCCTAGTTTTAAAGACCGAGGCCTAATTGTTGATCCTCCGCGATCTGGACTGCGTGAACTTTTAGATCTCAACCTCAAGGCTTCACCCCCTCAGGCCATTGTCTACATTTCCTGCAACACAGAAACTTTTTTACGTGATACGCATAGATTGATAGCCATGAACTATAAGCTTGTCTCGCTTTATGCCGTTGATCAGTTTCCGCATTCTCCGCACTGTGAATGGATTGGTACATTCGTACGATAAATCTTTTCAGATGGAGGGTTAGAGGCTTTTACCTTTTGACCTCTGCGGCAATTTGAAATTAAGATTTGGCCAAATTTTTACGAGTGAGAAGCGTAGAGTTGGTCGTATCGGTAGAGAACGTCAAAAAACGTTTTCACGCTGGGGCGGTGGTCAACGACATCAGCCTTAACGTGGAAAAAGGGGATCTAATTGCCCTGATAGGGCCGTCAGGCTGTGGCAAGTCCACTCTCCTTCGGTGTATCAATGGCTTGGAATCTGTCGATGAGGGTCGAGTCCAAGTTCTGGATAATGTTCTAGAAAGCCCTAAAAAAATTGGTGAACGCGGTTTTAATCGTCGTGCTCAGGCTGTGCGCCAACAGGTCGGCATGGTCTTTCAAAGCTTCAACCTTTTTCCGCATTTAACGGTTTTAGGTAATTTGATGAAGGCCCCCATGGTCGTGCGCAAAATGAATCGCGACGAAGCCGAGTGGCGCGCGCGCGAGCTTCTGGCTAAAGTCGGATTAGACGATCGAGCCGACCATTACCCCCATGAGCTTTCTGGAGGCCAGCAGCAAAGAGCTGCAATTGCCCGCGCCTTGGCGATGTCGCCGCAGCTCATGCTTTATGATGAGCCCACGAGTGCACTTGATCCAACTTTAGTGAATGAAGTTTTGCGAGTTATGAAGCAACTCGATCATGAAGGTATGACTCAAATTGTGGTCACCCATGAAATGCGTTTTGCTCGCGATGTTGCCGATCGTATTGTTTTTCTTGAGGCAGGTAAAATCGTAGAAATGGGACCTCCCGAACAAATTTTTTCAGCCCCTCAGAACGAACGTACTCGAGCGTTCTTGGGAAATTTTCTATGAATAAAATCTCGGGATATGCCTGTCTTTATGCGCTGTTAATTTTTTATATCCTTTTTACTTTTCGTGCCAGTGCAGATGAATCACTTCCGATTTTGCGTTGGGGAGCTGATATTGAAAGTGGAGCCCCATACTCTTTCAAGGATCCTGGAGATCCAGACAAAGTTATTGGTTTTGAATCAGAAATCATAGAGGCCATAGCTGCTAAAATTGGAATGCAGGCCCGCTTTACCCAAAATAATTGGGAGGGCTTGATCGAAGGCCTCAAACGTCATGATTACGATATTGTTATAAATGGCCTTGAAATTACATCCGACCGTCAAACGGTGGTCACTTTTTCAAAGCCTTACTACCTGACGTATCAAAGGCTCACGGTGCGTGCCGGCAATACCACTATTACCAAGCTAGAACACACTCAAGGTAAACGGGTAGGCACTCTTGCTGGCACACTGGCACAACGAATCTTGAATGAGCAAAGTTTTCCCTTGGAAACAGTCACCTATAATGAAGAGGTTCATCTTTTCAATGATCTCATGCTTGGCCGCATTGATGCGGTTCTGATGGATGAGCCTGTAACGCTTTACTATGCTAAGCCTAATCCAGAGCTCAAAATGGTGGGTGCTCCGATAGGACGCATGGAGTATGGTATTGCTCTGCGCCCAGAGGATCGCGAGCTTGCAGGCAAGGTCAATCGAGCGCTTGACGCCCTCATTGCTGATGGCACTTTGCGAGCTATCTTGGAGCGTTGGAACTTATGGAATCCGATGATCGCCCAGGCATGGGGTCAAGAGGCGCGGGTCGATATTGAGCCATCGAGTTATAATAGGTATCTAAAGTTCGCCTACGCAAAACCGGGTTTTAAAGAGCGCCTGGTTCGCTACATTTCTTTTTTGCCACTTCTCGCTCGAGGCGCGCTGATGACTCTCCAAATTTCTATTGTAGCCATGATTGTGGCTATGATTGTTGGTCTATTGGCTGCGTTAGCCAGACTCTATGGCCCATGGCCTCTGTCATTTTTAGCTTTGGCTTTTGTGGAAATCTTGCGTGGAACTCCATTGCTGATTCAGCTATTTTTAATTTTTTATGGACTCCCTCATATTGGTATTCGTTTAGATCCGTTTATGGCGGCAGTGATTGGACTGGGGCTCAACTATGGCGCTTGTGAAGCGGAGAATTATCGAGCTGGTATTCTTAGTATTCCAAAGTCGCAAACAGATGCATCTTTAGCTCTGGGTTTATCTTGGGGACAATCTCTTAGGCATATTGTTTTGCCGCAAGCTGTGCGCGTGGTGATTCCGCCCGTTACTAACGATTTTATCGCCCTACTAAAAGATTCTTCCTTGGTTTCTATCATTACAATGGTGGAGCTGACTTCGACTTACGGTCAATTGGCGTCAACATATTTTGATTATTTAGGTATTGGATTGCTGACGGCAGCAGTTTATTTTTTAATTGGATTGCCTTTTGTTCGCTTATCGCGCTACTTCGAAAAGCAGCTTAACACGCACTTAAAAACGCGAGTGCCGGGTCGAGTGGTTTCACCGGTCCCAGCGCGTATTTTCAATTCCTTAGGAAAACGCTAGAGACCTACGCTTAATGGTAAGCTTACGGTCAGATTGATGCTGCTGTAGTTAAAAATCTTGAAAAGCTCTGAGATTTCACCACGGCTGTCACCTTGTTCATGTTTTTTATTGTTGTACTGCACATACTCCACATTTATGGCTACCGGCCATTGTCGGCGTAGGCCAAGTCCGACCTTAAGGGCCAAGCCTTGATAAAGGCGCGGTTGAGTCAAAGTTGCTTCAGTGGTTTCGCTATTTAAACTCATTCCCGCGAATAGACGAAGTCCATTAGAGGACTGTAGGCCCAAAATTCCAAATGTAGTTTTTGTGGAAAAGTTGGACGCTTGTCCCTCTTCTTGTTCAAATTTTCTTTTCCCGTTAACCAACTGATAGTCTCCACCTATAAACAGTGGACCTAAAAAAATAGCGACCCGGCCACCAAAAGTACTTCCGTTGATCGAGCCTTCCTTGCGCACGCTGCGTAGCGATTGGTCTGTGTAGCTGTCGCTATATTTTATTGCAAGCTGACCGGAGCTATAGCCCCCATAGGGCTCAACCAGAAAACCGGCCGCATAGACATTGAAGGTAAAAAGTCCGCAGCAAATAAAAATTAGAGATCGCATCTCTCTAATTTAGCATTTTCAATCATCAGTGCGGAGTCCAGCGTTTGAGTTGGACTTTAGTCGAGATGGTCCGTCAAGCCCACAACTCCATTCATTTTCGCGCAGCGAGCGCAGCAAAAAATGCGATCGCCAATTTCTACCCCGTGCCCGATAACGCGGGTTTGACAATGACTGCAGAAAGGAGCTAACGCATTGATCGCGCACTCAAAACTGTCAAAAGTATGTTTCTCACCGTCCATGACAACTTGAAAGGCACGCGCGTATTCGTTGCCGCAGTTTTCGCATTTTTGCATATGTTACTCCTTTACTTGTGTCCTCGTGTGGAAAATTGACCCATGTCTCTTTGGCGCACCAAGTCTCTGGATTGGTTGCACGCCTTTAGTTTGGAATTACTGATCAGCGGATCGATCTGCGATGTGTCCGTCAATCAAGTAAATTTCCCGATGGGCCATTGCTGCAAATTGCGGTTCATGTGTCACGAGGCATACTGTGGTGCCATTTTCTTGGTTAACCTTCTGCAGAATGTGCATAACGACGGCGGCATTTTGCGTGTCTAAGTTGCCCGTTGGTTCATCGGCAAAAATATATTTAGGGCTCAATATTAAAGCTCTGGCGATGGCAACCCGTTGTTGTTGCCCTCCTGACATTTGAGACGGCAGCTTGTGAGCTTGGTCGACGATTCCCATGTGCTCCAGAAGTCTCATAGCTTCAGCGGTTTTTTCTACGTCTTTTTGTAAATTACGAGCTGGGAGCAACACGTTTTCCAAGGCGGTCAATTCAGGAAGTAGGTAATGGAATTGAAAGATAAAACCTACCTGACGGTTACGGAATTCATGCACCTCTCGTTGGCCCATTTGGGAAATATCTATGCCATCAATAAACACCTTTCCCTGTGTTGGTAGATCGAGAGTGCTAATGATGTACAACAGTGTACTCTTGCCGCTTCCAGAGCGCCCAGAGATCGATACAAATTCACCGGTCTCAATTTTAAAACTCAGGCCGTGCAAGACTCGTTGGGGGGGAAAGCCAAACTCTTTGGTAATCTCACGACATTCAATCATCATTCGGACCTTATGATATCCATCGGTGTCATTAAACTGGCTTCGCGTGCTGGCAGATAAGAAGCCACCAACGACGCCAAATTCGCACTTATAAACGCAATCACATAGATGGAGGGATCGTAAGAAATGAGTAAATTGTTACTGCCACCAATCTCAAAACCCATGTCGATGCTGCCAATCCACAAACACAATAAAAATCCCATAAGAAGTCCTGCAAGGCCTCCGCCGATTCCTAGAATCAGGCCCTGATATAGAATAAGCTCTAATATGCGTTGGGGGCCATAACCAATGGCACGTAGAATAGCGATTTCACGTCTCTTTTGATTAATCATTATCGTTAAGACATTGTACACACCGAAGGCCGCAACGATCAAAATCGCACCAGTAATAAAGTATCGAGTTATATCTTGAAAGCGTATCATCTCCATGAACATCTTGTTGGCCTCTTGCCAATCTTCGACTTTATCTGAACTCTGGGCTTCCCAACGGTTGGCCACATCAGGTGCGCGGTCGATGTCGGTGAGTGCGACAGTAATTGCCGTTACTCGACCTGGGCTACGATTGAGAGTTTGAACGTTAGTTAAGTGTGCAAAGGCTAAACTATCATCAATTTGGCGGTTACCGAAATGAACAATGCCCACAACCTTGAAGGGTTGAGATAGTCCACGTCCGGCATTGACGGAGATAAAGCGATCGAGCCGGGTGCCAAGACGTTGGGCAACACCTGATCCTAGAATGATGCGATTGCCTCCACCCTTCAAATCGTTGAAGGAACCTTCCCTCATAAATTTTTTAATTTTACTCACTCGTTCATAACGTTCAGGAATAATGCCAGTGATACCTACAGATTGAGAAAATTCGCCGTTTGAGAGGAGGACATTGGAGTTAAGCCGAGGAGAAAAATCAAGTACATCTGGATCATTCTGCAATCTCTCGACCCAGGCTTGATAGTTTTCTAGCCTCACTTCGGCACGCTTCCCGCCCGGTGGAACGGTCCATAAAACGTTGCGATCTTGGTAAAAAATATCGGTGATATCTTCAACGAGGATATCGTTTTCAGCGCCAGAAATTAAAACATGCGCAGTATTATTTAAAAGCTGTTCCATAATATATTGACGCATTCCGAGCTGAAGGCCCGATATGCTGACAAAAAGTAAAGTTCCAAAACTAATTCCCAGTAAAATCAAAAAAGTTTGTTTTTTTCGCGCCATCAATTGGCGCCAAGATAAAAATAACACTCTTCACTTCACAGATTTTGTAAATAAAATTTTGTCACTAGGTCTTATGTCTCCGCCCAGAACTTCGGCGGATAGGCCATCTATATGGCCAATTTCGATCTTGATCTTCTCTCGTCTACCGTTGCGTTCAATGAGCACGCTGCCATTACTGATGGCTTTAAGCGGAATCAAGAGGGCGTTTTGAATTTTGCCAATTTCAATTGCAACGTCGGCAGTCATTCCGGGCAACACGCTGTCTTCCAAGTTTTTTACCGCAACATGCGCTAAAAACTCATCCTCCTTAGGAAAAAGAGCTACGACCTCTCCCTCAAGTACCTTTCCACGCAAGGATTCAAATGACACTTTGGCTTTCATACCTTTGCGAATACGTAAGGCGCCTTGCTGCTCAAGTGAAATTTCAATGTATCTGTCTTTGAGATCCTCAAAACGCAACACTACAGCTTGCGGCGTTGCTGTTTCGCCCTCTTGAGCGGCAATTTTGGTGACCGTGCCATCAAAAGGGGCTCTAAAGAGCGCGTTACTGTCAAATTCGATTAACTTGGCGCCTTTGGGCACAAAGTCTCCCTCACGTACGTAAACAGCCTTGACGGTGGAGATGACCCCTAATTTGACTTCAAAACGACGATCAGCTTTGACCTTACCCAATCCATAGACCGCCTCGGTAATTTCCCCCCGTCGTGGTTGTTCCGCATCAATGGAACGGCTGTTCCATATAGAGCGCATCAAAATGAGGGACGCAATTACAATGACTGCCAAAACTAAAGTCAAAATCCATCTTATCTTGGGCGACAAAGGCTCCCTCCTTAGGACGACTTTAATCGGGGTTAGAGTGCGCAAGACATTTCTAGTTTAATCGTCCAGCTATTTACTGAGTAGGTGAATGGCGCCGCGTATGATAAATTTAGCGGGCAATTTATTTTCGGCTGTGGTACGTTAAGGGTGTTTCGGGGGCGACATGGCTTCGACGTGGGTCGTGAAACCTCAGGAGCATGCCGAGGCGCATGAGGACCTCGTAAAAACGTGCACTCGATATTCGGCAACGATTATCAACTTGCTGCCTAATTTAGCGTAGCACGCTGAACTTGGAATCGGTGATGTTCTGGGGGAAGCGCTAATTCAGTCACCTCGATCGCGGCTGTTTTCTCCAGGGTCCGTGATCTAAATATACTGGGGGACGGACTTGAGGGATTTTGTCGTTGGAAGCCCTTGTGTCCAAGTTAAAACAACGACTAAGCATGTAGCCTTGCCTGAGTGCGGATCACTTGCGGACGCGGGTTCAATTCCCGCCGCCTCCACCATTATTGCTTCCTACTTAAAATTGATTTGAGCAAAAGACCCCAAGTTTCAGGACTTGGGGTTTCTTTTTAATATTTTATGACTCTCTGGTTTTTGCTTCTAGGATGACAATCTAACTTTGGCGGCGTTCACATTAAGTAATGACTACTGATTCCCTCTAACGCTCTTAAATTTTTCCGAGCGAAGTATTTCAACTTCTTGAGAATAAACAATTAAAGAAAAATTACTGAAATACTTATCAGCTATATGTTGCATGATTTTTCGGGCTGAAGTCGCATCGACGATGCACTCGATTTTGATTTTTTCTCCGGGAACTTCGCCAGCATGTAGGTGACGATTTCCTTCTCCCTTGACTTCCGAAATCGTAATTCCATTGGCGCCCTGTTCTTGGATTTCGGCCCTTATCTGCCCAGCTAAAATTCGTTCAGCAACTATTGTAACCAACATAAATTTGGAAAATTTCAAGAGTTACCCCCTGATAGCCAACCGGCAATTGCGTAGTATATTGGAATCCCGGCCAATAGATTAAAAGGAAATGTCACGACCAGCGAAGCGGTTAGCGAGTAGGCGGGGTTAGCCTCTGGAAGAGTCATTCTCACTGCAGGCGGGGCCGCAATGTAGGAGGCGCTGGCAGCCATCGCCCCTAGTACTGTCGCGCCTCCGGTTGAGAGTCCGGCCCAATAGCCCAACGTGACTCCGAGCGTGCCGTGAAGAATTGGCAGAAGAATTCCCAAGATTAAAATCCGCACACCCGAGCGAGCCAGGTCTTTTAGCCTTTCACCCGCAATTAAGCCCATTTCTAAGAGAAAGAGAACCAGAGCTCCCTTGAACCCACCTTCAAAAAACGGCTTGATCGGCTGATAGCCTTTTTCGCCAATCAGAAAACCGATAATCAATCCACCGATGAGTAGAAGCATTGATCGAGCCGTCAGAATTTCGTGTAAAACAGAATGGGGGGAGCCTTTTTGGGAGGTGAGCGTTTTACTGTTTAATCGGTGAATTGCTCCCATAGCCAGTCCTATATGGATGCCAGGGCTTTCAAGCAGAGTCAGGAGAGTAGGCATATAACCTTCAACTTCCCCGCCCATCGAGTACACGAACTGTGTGGCTGCAATAAAAGTCACCGCAGAAACAGATCCGTAGTGTGCGGCAATTGCCGCTGAATCTATGCCACTAAAACGACCAAGTTTCCGGAAAGCAAAATATGCGGTAATCGGAGTTATCACGCCCAAGAGCAAGGTCACCAAGCCTGGTAAGGCAATTTCATGAAATGTGGTGAGTGAAAGTTCAACTCCCCCCTTCAACCCCAGTGCCAAGAGCAGATAAAGGGAGATGCCTGAATAAATATCCTTAGGTAGAGTTAACTCGCTGCGAACAATTTTTGCAAAAATCCCCAATAGAAAGGCGAGGACAAGAGGTGAGAGAAAATTAATTTTTAGTAGATCAAATGGACTCATAGTCGGCTTTCATTAAGGATTGCAGAGTTCGCACTCTTCGATAGGAAGGTGTTCTCTTCGGCATAGCGTACGATTTTCTCGCAGCCCGGTCGCGTGATGAGTTTCAAACATTGGTATACTTCATCTGTTTGTCTGTGCTCGATTCCTGCATAGAGGTCTTCTTCATTCTCCCGAATAATCACGAGACCCATTTCGGGGTGCTTTGTGCGAACGAAGGGGCTAAAAGATCGACAAGGCCTAACATTCGCGTAAAGTCCGAGGGCTTTTCGTACGGTGACGTTGAGACTCTTAAAGCCTCCGCCTTGGGGAGTGGTAATGGGAGCTTTGAGAAAAACTCTGTTTCTCCTCAAAATGTCCCACGATTTTTCTTCGATCCCCGCGGCTAAACCTCTCTGGTAAACCTTTTCGCCAATTTCAATAGTGTCGAAAGCAAGGTTTGCATCGGCAGCTTCAAGAATATTGAGCGTAGCAGCCATGATTTCAGGGCCGATGCCATCACCGTGAGCTACTGTAATTCGCGGTCTCATTTGTGCATTCTCCTTTCTTGCGCTTAGGATCGCCATTATTTCAATCGAAATAAAATAGATAAAATATTGATAAATAATCTGTTTTATATATATATCAAAAGATGCAGAGACTTAATCACCACCACCTCTTCATCTTCTGGACATTCGCAAAAATCGGAAGTTTCACCGGGACAGCCAATGAGTTGGCGATCGCACAGTCCGCTGTGACGACGCAAATCAAGCTGCTCGAAGAAATGCTGGGTCTTACTTTGGTGGATCGAAGCAATAAGCGGCGACCTGAGATTACGAGTGACGGAAGGCGCGTCCTCGATTACGCAAATTCGATTTTCGAGACTAGTCAGGAACTTTTAAAGTGGGCCAGCAAAGGTGCAGCTCCTAAAGCCAGCGTGATCCGTATCGGCGCAATTTCTGGGCTCTCGCGCAACTTGCAGTACGAGTTTCTTAAGCCTATTATTGATAACCTCGCGGTTAAAATCGATGTAACGACCGGTGATCAGGAGAATCTAGTTGGCTTACTTAAAGACCACTCTTTAGATGTGGTGCTTTCCTCTCACAATGTTCAATCCGACGGAAAGGTTTCGTTTTATTCCCATGTCTTGACAAAATCGCCGCTAATTTTCGTCACAAAATTTGAGCGAAGCTTGAGGAAAGTATCAGATTTAAAATTGATGCTTTCTAGAAAGCCGCTTTATATTCCTGGGCTGAGTTTTGAAATCAGACCTGAACTAGATGCCTATCTAGAGAGTCTTAAACTACCCCTTCGAATTGCTGGCGAAATTGATGACATTGCCTTGCTCAGGATCTTTGCTCTGCGTTCGGGCGCTGTTGTTTGCCTTCCGGAAATGGGGGTAAAAAACGAAATCCAGGCAAACGAATTACTCGTGCTTGAACGAGCCGGCAGAATCGAACAGCGATTTTACGCCATAACCAGACAGAGACGAATACCACACAAAATTATTGAAGATCTTATTCAAAACCTGAGAGGAGCCTGAATTAAATATTTTGAGATTGAACCCCCTTTGATTTTGACCGAAGCGATCTTCGCAATCGGAGTTGGACTTAAGATCTAGTCTTTGACGAAAATCATCAAAATAATTACCTCTGCCAATGTCAGAAATGAACCGGAACGGGTGGTAGCAGAGCCTCATTTCTGTTTGGCGACAGCCTTAAGACTCGATTCAATGTTTCCAGGAGTTGAGCTTATTTTCATAAATTGCCCCATGGTCAATTCGGGCCAATGCACCGCTAGTCTGAATTTTGCGTGGAGCATTGTCGCTTGCTTGTCTACCAATATTACTTCGTAGGGCATTGCTGCCAAATTTTGAATTCCAATCTTGGGCAGAAAAATTGATTCGCCCGTGGATTTTGAATGAAGAGCTATGCCAAAGACAGCGATTTTTTTGTCTTCAGAAATCCAAGAAAAAACTTTGTCAGTATCTTCTACCCTCTGGCCCAGATTCTTTTCAATCGTAATGACTCCTTCGTCAAAGGAGTCATATGTCGCAAGTGTGATAGGATCATCAAAAGTTTGTGTAGCTGCAGGCCACATGTAGTAGTAATCCTCAAGTTTCTTTTGTGTCATACTACCACCAAAGTTAGCAAAATCTAAACCGAAGGCTTGAAAAACAATTTTTAGGTCTTTGCTAATTTTTTCAAAATCTGATTTGAGCTTTCCATATTCCTTTCTCAAATAAGCTGCACCCAAATACTCTGGGTTTAGAATTGAGATTTCAATATCTCCATTTTCTTGCTTAAGAAGACCGATTTTCAAAAAAGCTGCAAGAATTCCCCGGTTGTTAAGCTCGCTGCATTTTTGCAGCAGATCCTTACGTGAGAAAATGATGATCTGTTGAGAGCCAGGATCGATTGGACTGTACTTCCCAAAAACCTCAAAGCCATTGTCCTTCAAACTTGTTTCAATTTTATTTAAAACCTCAGCGATGGGCTCCCTTCTCTTGCCAACCAACAGATAGGCGGCAATCTTATTTTCCTCAGCTTGGACAGAGATGGCTGAAAACTGTACGAAGAAGCAGAGAATGGTAAGCATTAACGCGAGACCGAATCGATGGTTCATTTTTTTAGCCTTTTCTGAATTTATAAAAACACAAAATTGTTAGATTAGGCTTTCAGAATTTTTAACCCTTGTCCAAGCTTAATCCATCACATGAGATCGGACTTGATGAGGTTTAATGGCGCGCCCGGCCAAGCGAACGATCTTGACCATTTGAGGGACCTGCTTTGTAAATAGGGTGTGACGAATTTTGAGCCAAAAAAATATATTGTTCGCCTTCAAAATCTGGCTGGAGCGGACTGGTCAGAGAAAGATCTTTCTGGAACCATCTTTCAGTGCAACTTGACCGAAAAAATGTCCCTCAGACAGGCTAACTTGTCTGGGGTTAACGCTCACGCGGCGTGTTTCACGACAGTAGATTTGGTGAGTGCTAAATTTACTAACTCCACAGATATTACGGGCGCCTTTTTTCATGGATGTAATGCTCGACGGGCAGATTTTAGTGGCGCGAATTTAGCAGGTACGACTTTTTATCAGTGCGATCTAACCGAGGCTTCTTTCGAGAGAGCTCAGCTTCGTGGAGTTACTTTTTCAGAATGCAGATTTCGCCAGTCAAAATTTACAGAAGCTGTGATGGAGCAAGCCAGTTTTATTCGCTGTGAT
>JAYQON010000046.1:0-23071 GCA_038144835.1 Bdellovibrionales bacterium | reverse complement strand
ACCATAGCTTGCGCTGATCAATCGAAAGATATGGCTTTAGTAAACCCAACCAGATAGCAAGCGCTCCATGCCCTAACAAAACACCCGGCCACCGAACCATTCCATCTAGCAATCGCATCTGCTCTCCGAGCCAAAACAACCAAGCCACAAATGGTGGATGATCGTAGTAACTCAACTGCAGGTGCTGAGACCAAACCCAGTAATAGGCCTCGTCGCTGCTCATCGGCAGAAAGGCAGCTAAGATTAGCTTTACAATGAGAGAGGTCCAAAAAATAAAACGAATTTGATTCACGGAATCTTAATTGTTTTAGGCTTCCCAAGCTCACCAGGAACACCACGTTCTCGGCCATTGAGAATGATATTTACCGCGCCACCATCACTAAAGTTCAAAGTTAGTGGCTGTTCCGACCGGATCGTATGCACCTGAGCGGGAGCTAAAGAAAGACTTTTAGTCTGTCCTTTAAAATCGAACTTAACCTCAACTCGATCAAGGGCTTCCAAAATAATCTCTGACGCGCCCACGGTTTCAGTTTGAATTTGGGCCACTTCTTCCTTGGCTGCCTCAGGAGACTTCGGCTCGTCAGTCGTTTTTAGGTCTGTTTTGGGTGCATCAGCCTGCTCATTACTGGTTTTGGTCTCGATCGGTTTATCGCTGGGGGGTGGGGCAACTTGAGCCACCTCAGGTTTTTCAATGCCTGGAGAGTTCGCTTTATCAAGGACAACGGGTGAGGGATTGACTAAGGGACTGACTTTTAGGTCGATCGGCATTTCAACAATTTTTTCTTTTTGATATTTCTCAACCAACTCACGGACACCGATAATAAGACCAATTAGAACAACTATTAGTATAACGGCAATGACGCGTATGCCAGATTGATTCTCTGAAGCGTCCACCCGGCGTCGTCCCGTAGTCACCGTATCGTTTTCTGGCTTATTATTTACTTCGACTTCCAGATTGGGCGTCACTGACGGGCTCCCACTCTCCTCGTGAAAGCTGCGCATGACCTCATCGACATCCATTTTTAAATACAACGCGTAGGATCGAATAAAGCCTTTGAGAAAAGTGCGCGCAGGCAGAGCGCTCTCATCACCACTTTCAATAGCGTTGAGTATTTTGGGGTTAATCTTCGTGGCAAAGGCCACTTCGCCCAATGAAAGGTTACTACTCTCGCGCCGATGTTTTAGCAAAAGCCCGGTATTTTTCATTGCTCTAAAAGTTTTAACATTCCTTTAGCTTTAACAACATACTTACTTTGCGGATAATTCTTCAGAAGCTCTTCAAGTCGAGCTCGCGATTTTTCTTTCTCGCCGAGGGAAAAATAACTCATTGCAGAAAAAAATATGGGCTCTTCAAATCTCACACTACGACAAAATTCAATAGCTTGATCCAAAGAAGCGGCGGCCTGCCTGAATTGATTCTGCTGTTGCAGGGTTCTCCCATAGTAATTTGCAGCTGTACAATTTTCTCGGCGAACTTCTAGAGCGCGCAACAAGTAGGACTCGGCCTTACTGTAAACTCCCTGTTCAAAATAGGCCATACCCAGATTCGTGTATGTTTTTTCTGGGTTTGGGTATGTTAAGTCGCCTTCAACTTCATGCAAAAGGAGTAAGGCTTCTTCGAACCGCCTTTGGTCGGAAAGATTACGTGCCAAATTATTTTTAGCATCTGAAAAATGTGGATCTATTTTAATAGCCTGGCGAAACTTATTCTCTGCTTGTCGGACGCGACCTCGAATGTGGTAAGCCAAACCCAGATTGTTTGCGACAGACGCATTGCGAGAATCTAATTGCTCCGCTTTCAGTAACTCAGAAATCGCTTGTGGATACATACCTTGAGCAAGGTACCCCGTGCCAATTTGCAAATGTAAAATAGCACGTTCCTCGCGAGCCTTCTGCGACGAGACACATCCCACTATTGAGGAGACAAATAAGACCACGAAAAATCGCGATTTCATGCTTATAACGCTAGCATCCTCGCGTGCAGGTTGCCACCCCTAACTTCTGACATCTAGATTGAAGCACGAAAAGAAGCTATCAGCTCTACATGTTCTGTCTGAGGAAACATATCTAATCCCCTCACGTGCTCCAGATTGTACAGACCTGTTTCCAAAAGCCGCTCAGCATCCCTAGCAAAAGTCGTTGGATTACAACTGATGTAAAGAATCTGCAATGGAGCTAGCCGCTGAATTTGATTTATCACCGCCGTCTCACAGCCCGGGCGTGGGGGGTCCAGCACAATAAGCCCTTGCCCGTCTGGCTTGGAAAGCTGACTCAAAACATGGGCGACATCTCCCGCATACCAATTCACCGATGCAAGCCGCTCGCGGCCGCGTGCCACCGCAAACTTGCTGAGCTCTATTGCGGTCATCTGGGCTCGAGGGTGAGCGCGAGTCAGGGGAGCAGTAAGATTTCCAGACCCAGAGTAGAGATCCATAATCCAATCGGGCTCTATAGAGACCGCAGCGATTGTCTCTCTTTTCAGAACTTCGTTTTGCTCACGATTGACTTGCGAAAAAAGTGCTGCCTCAGGATCTCGTAGCCCGGGCATTGCTACCACCTGACCATCCTCTCCAATCGCCAGCTCCAATTTTTGGTGAGAAAGTTCCTCACGAGTCAGATATTGCATTCGCTGGTTCAGTTCCTTCTCAGCAATCCAACACTGATCAATGGGAACCAATTCACGCGAACGTGGTGCAAAAAAACCAATTTGACCGTGGCGAATTTGCAGCTGGATCCGGTTGCGATAATGAAACTCTTGCGCTGCAACCAAAAAGGGTCGCCATTCAAAACCCTTTAGCCGCCTGAGACTATCCCGAAGAATTTTTTCTTTCTGTACGATCTGCTGATCGTAATTGATATGCTGCCACGTGCAGCCGCCACATTGTCCAGCAACAGGACAGCGAGGTTGGCGTCGGTGCTTTGATGGAAGTAGAACTTCTAGTACTTCTGCTTCCCAAAATTTTGGCTTTTTAACTTTAACTTGGACACGAACCAAATCACCAGGGGCAGTAAAGGGTACAAATACAACCACCCCATGGTGACGTCCAACACCTCGCCCTCCGAAGTAGGAGAGCGACTCAATGTTCAGTTCAAAGGATTCTTTAAGCGTTGACGAACTCAAAGGACTCAAAAAAGATCTGAAGTTCGCGCTCTGCGCTGGCGAGCGAATCACTACCATGAACGGCATTTTCGCCGACATTGTCTCCATAGAGAGCGCGAATAGTGCCTGGAGCCGCTTTTTTGGGATCTGTGGCACCCATGATTTCGCGATTGCGGCTAACAGCGTTTTCACCCTTGAGAGCCATCAACACAACTGGGCCTGAGGTCATAAAGCTAACAAGCTCGCCAAAAAAAGGACGCTCCTTATGTTCTGCATAAAAAAGCTCGCATTTAGCTTTGTCGAGTGTCACCAGTTTCATAGCAGCTATTTTCAAACCGTTTTTTTCAAACATTTGAATGATCGATCCGATTGCGTTCTTTTTTACTGCATTTGGCTTAATAATGCTGAAGGTTGTCTCAATAGCCATAACTTGGATTCTCCTTTTCTTTCTGAAACGCGCACCATACCCAAGAGGGTTGCACCATGGCAACCCCTTCAAAAATGGCTGCTAGCCAAGAGCTGATTTTAGTGTGGTACCCAAGTCGGCAGGACTGCGCGCGATCTTACAGCCTGCAGAAGCCAAAGCCTCGAACTTAGCTTCTGCAGTGCCCTTGCCTCCGCTAATGATTGCGCCCGCATGCCCCATTCGCTTCCCTGTTGGTGCTGTTGAACCCGCAATAAAGGCGGCCACTGGCTTTTTAAACTCACGCTTGATGTATTCTGCAGCTTCTTCCTCAGCACTGCCTCCGATTTCACCAATCATGATAACTCCATCAGTGTTGGGGTCTTTGTTGAACAGCTCCAACACATCGATGAAATTGGTGCCGTTCACTGGGTCACCACCAATGCCTACGCAAGTGCTTTGACCAAGACCCAACGCCGAGAGCTGAAAAACGGCTTCATAAGTAAGAGTTCCCGACCGAGACAGAACTCCGATTCGACCAGGCTTATGAATATGACCCGGCATAATTCCTATTTTACATTCGCCCGGAGTGATGACCCCAGGACAATTTGGACCAATCAAGCGTGTCTTTGACCCTTGAAGATAGCGCTTTACTGCAATCATATCCATGACGGGTATTCCCTCTGTGATACACACGGCAAGGGGTACACCCGCATCGGCAGCTTCCATAATAGCATCTGCCGCAAAGGGCGGAGGCACATAAATCACAGTGGCATTGGCGCCAGTCTTTTTGACCGCTTCTTCCACAGTATCAAAGACCGGCAAATTAAGATGCTGGGTTCCACCTTTGCCCGGAGTTACCCCACCCACCATCTTCGTGCCATAAGCAATGGCCTGCTCTGAATGGAAGGTTCCTTGCGCACCGGTAAATCCCTGACATATTACTTTTGTTTCCTTATTCACGATTATCGACATGACTTAGAGTCCTTTCACGGCGGCAACAACAGCTTTGGCCGCGCTGGTCAAATCATCCGCCGGAGTGATATTCAATCCACTGTCTTCGAGTAGCTTTTTACCCAAATCCACATTTGTTCCCTGTAAACGAACAACCAAGGGCACTTTCAAGCCCAGTTGTTTAGATGCAGAAATAATACCTTCGGCGATAATGTCACATTTCATGATTCCACCGAAAATGTTAACCAAAATTCCCTTAACGTTGGGGTCTTTCAAGATCAGCTTGAAAGCCTCGGTCACTTTTTCTTTATTGGCACCACCACCAACATCCAAGAAATTTGCAGGCTCGCCACCATGAAGCTTGATGATATCCATAGTGGCCATCGCCAGACCGGCTCCGTTCACCAAACAGCCAATATTGCCTTCAAGTTTAATGAACGCGAGATCATACTTGCTTGCTTCAACTTCGCTTGGATCTTCTTCGCCAATATCGCGGTACTCTAGAATGTCGGGGTGCCGAAACAGGGCGTTCGAATCAAAATTAAGTTTAGCATCCAGAGGAATAATCTGGCCATCGCCGGTTTCTACCAGTGGATTGATTTCTGCAAGAGAACAGTCCGTCTGTGTGAAGGCCTTGTAAAGCCCCAAAAAGACTTTCACTGCCGCACCGACAGCTTTGTCTTTCATGCCCAGCTTAAAAGCCATCTGACGTCCCTGAAATGGCTGCATGCCCACGGCGGGATCAATCACCACTTTGTGAATTTTTTCGGGACTGTGGGCAGCAACTTCTTCAATGTCCATCCCTCCCTCAGAGCTTCCCATCAAAATGACGCGGCCATAATGGCGATCAACCAAAAAGGCCACATAGTACTCTTTTTTGATGTCACAGCCCTGCTCAATGTAAACCTTGCGAACGAGTTTACCTTCGGAACCAGTTTGCGGGGTTACCAAGTTCATTCCTAGAATTTTTTGGCTCAAAGCACGCACATCATCGAGCGACTTAGCGACTTTGATTCCTCCGCCCTTACCTCGTCCACCAGCATGAACTTGTGCTTTTATTACCCATATATTGCCACCCATATTCTGAGCAACTGCGACAGCCTCTTCTGGAGTCGCGGCCACTTGACCCTTTAGCGTAGGGATTCCGAAGCGCTTAAGAACTTCTTTAGCCTGATATTCATGAATGTTCATTGCAGTTCCTAGAGGTTGAGTTTAGTCAAAGCGTCGACCAAGTCTTGAACAGCCTTAGCTGAATGGTTGAGACCTGCGCGCTCTTCATCGTTGAGTTTGATTTCAATAACTTGTTCAAGGCCGCGTCCACCTAATTTACAAATGACGCCAATAAATAAGTCTTTTATGCCATATTCGCCCTGTAAGTAGGCGGCACAAGGCAAAACTCGCCCCTGGTCGCGCAAAATAGCCTCAGCCATCTGTACTGCACTGGCCGCTGGAGCGTAGAACGCCGAACCTGTTTTCAACAAGCCTACGATTTCTGCGCCACCCGTGCGTGTACGCTCAACAATAGCGTCAACACGCTCTTTGGATAACAGCTCAGTCAAGGGAACTCCGCCCACAGAGCAATGTCTAGGCATAGGGACCATAGTGTCTCCATGGCCTCCTAAGACAGTAGCGAACACGTCTTTAACACTCACTTTTAACTCTTCTGCGATGAACGTTCGCATGCGGGCACTGTCCAAAACACCAGCCATGCCAATCACGCGTTCACGTGGAAAGTCTAGCTCACGCATCGCTACATAGGCCATGGCATCAAGGGGATTGCTGACAACAATAACAACCGAATTTGGCGAATACTGCCTAACACCTTTGCAAACTTCTTTCATAATTTTGGCATTGGTAGCCAAGAGGTCATCTCGACTCATACCTGGCTTGCGCGGCAAGCCCGCGGTGATAATAACCACATCCGAGCCTGCTGTGTCTTTGTAATCGGCAGTACCGATAATGCGCGAATCGAAGTGTTCTACGGGAGAAGATTCATACAAATCGAGAGCCTTCCCTTTAGCCGTTCCGTCATTAATATCGACTAAGACCACATCGCCCAGCTCCTTGGCTGCGGCCCAATGCGCACAAGTGGAACCCACAAACCCAGCGCCCACCACAGTAATTTTTTTTCTCGCATGCTTCATAAGGCGATCACCTTTCGTTGGAAATGGAATGTGTTAAAACATAGACAAGTTCTTTGCGTCACTCACGAACTTTTGTACAATCATAGGAATCTTCAAGGATAGGTTTTGCAGCGTGGCATCGACCGAATTGGCCCTTGAAAATATAAGCCTGAGTTTCGCAGGGAGCCCCTTGCTCAGAAGAGTTAATCTATCTGTAGCTCAAGGCGAATCTCTAGTGCTCATTGGCCCTAGCGGACAAGGTAAAACCGTCATTTTAAAGCTTTTGGCAGGTTTGCTCAAACCAGATTCAGGGCGAGTTTTGGTTTGTAACCAAGATCTTGCGGCTTTGCCCTTCTCAGAACGAGTCCAGCTGCTGTTGCAAATGGGCATGCTTTTCCAAAAAAATGCCTTATTTGACTCTCTTCGCGTCGGTGAAAATATCGCATTCCCTTTGCGCGAGACTACAACTCTTTCTGAAGCAGAAATCCAGAAACGAGTCTCTTTTTTTCTTGAACAGGTCGGTCTTAACCATGCCCGGGAATTATTTCCTGATGAGATATCTGGTGGAATGCAAAAGCGCTTAGGAATCGCTAGAGCATTGGCTTTAAACCCTAAAATCGTTCTTTATGACGATCCAACCGCTGGACTTGATCCCATCACAAGTCGGCGGATTGTTGAGCTCATCCTGAAGCTCAAAGAGGAGCAAGGCTCAACCATCGTCGCCATAACTAATGACATGGCGCGCGCCTATCAGCTGGCAGATCGGATCGCCATGGTTGTTGATGGGGAGATTATCGTAACCGGAGATCGCGAATCCACTTTGCGCAACACAGACCCTAGAGTCGTACAGTTCATCAGAGGGCAACTTGAGGGACCGCTGACGGAGCGCTTTTCGTGATTGCATTTAACCACGTCCGCAAATCTTTTGGCTCACGCGAAGTTTTGAAGGGCATCTCTTTTGCTGTCCCCGAAGGGCACATTCTTTTTATTTTAGGCACATCCGGAACTGGCAAAAGCGTTTTACTAAAAACCATTGTTGGCCTGTTGCAACCAACTTCGGGAGAAATATCGGTTGACGGAGTCAACGTTGTTGGATTGGACGAAGAGGAGCTTTTCCCAATTCGACGAAAATGCGGCATGGTTTTTCAGCACCCAGCTCTTTTTGACTCGTTGAGTGTTTTTGAGAATGTAGCTTTTGGCATTCGCAAACATGAACCTGATCTTAGTGAAAAAGAAATTGCTCAAAGGGTCTCCCAATGCCTTGAACTTGTTCATTTGCAAGGCATAGAGAACAAAAAGCCTGGAGAAATTTCTTACGGAATGCAAAAACGGGTGAGCTTAGCGCGAACCGTCGCAGTGAGGCCTCGCATCTTGCTTTTTGACGAGCCCACGACTGGACTTGATCCAGTTACCACCAGAGCCATAAACCACCTGATATTTGAGTTATCGCGAAAGCTCAAAACAACCTCCCTGGTAGTCAGTCACGATATGCACTGTGCTTTAGAAATCGCTGACCATATAATTATGCTTGATCAAGGCCAAATCGTTGATCAAGGGTCGCCGGCACAAATGAGAGAAAGCAAGCACCCGCTAGTCCAGGACTTCTTAAGAGAGGCTATTGATGGTGAAAGCGGCAGTTAACTTAGTAGAGGATATCGGTGGTTGTGTCCTATTTGTTAGAGATGTCTTGCGTACGGCCTTTTATTCTCCTTGCACGTATGAAAGCATTTGTGTGCAGATCTGGAAAGTGACCATCCAAAGTCTGCCTACCACAGGCATGGCCGGTTTTTTTGTCGGTGCCATCATGACAGTCCAATTCACTATGCAAATTAAAACCTTTGGAGCCCTTGGTTACCTGGGTGGACTGAGCACTTCCGCAACAATCCGTGAGGTGGGGCCCCTTCTCATCGCTTTTTTACTCAGCGGAAAAGTGGGTGCTTTCACCTCGGCTGAGCTTGGCACTATGCGAGTTACAGAGCAAATTGACGCTATCCGCTGTTTGGGCGCAAATCCAATACAGGAAATCATCCTTCCCCGATTTATTGGAATCGTGATTTCCAGTTTTTTTCTTCTGGCGACTGGTCTCAGTATGTCAATTTTTGGAGGACTCCTGCTCGGTCTGTTATTCAGCGGAATCAATCCTGAGGAGTATCTTCGCCATATTCCGACCATCGTGAGCAGTTATTCAGTTCTTAGCGGCCTTTTCAAGTGCCTGGTTTTCGCTCTGATCTTAGCCTCCGTTTGCACATATAAAGGATATACTGCCCACGGCGGAGCAAAAGGGGTCGGTCAAAGCGTTGTTGCAACCGCTGTTATGACCATGGTGGGTATTGTGGTGGCAGACTGGTTGACGAGCTTTTTAAGTGAAACCGCCTTAAAACTTTTTGGCGGGGCGGGAGCATGATCAACCTTTGGAAAGATTTTGCTGTTTATTTCTGGCGCAGCCTCAATGCGATTTTGACTCCCCCTTATCGACCCAAAGATATCTTCGCGCAGCTAGAGTTTGTCTCCTGGCAAAGTATCCCTATCATTTGCTTCTGCGTTTGCTCTGCCGCCATTGTCACAATCATCGAATCTTCTTTTCACATGAAACTCGTTGTTCAAAACGACTCTTTGGTCCCGGGTTTTGCAGCTCTTCTGATATTACGCGAACTTGGCGTTGTTGTGTCGTCACTTTTGTTAACCTCTCGAGTTGGGGCAGGGCTCGCTGCTGAAGTTGGCTCGATGCAAGTCACGGAGCAAATAGATGCCCTTCGTATGTTGGGAATAGATCCAATTCGGTTTCTTGTGGTCCCCAGATTCATCGCGTGCGTTTTTGGTGGCATAATCTTGAGCGTGATTGCCAATCTCGTTTGTCTGTATTGTGCTATGTTAGTGAGTGAAATGAAAATGGGATACTCCAACGGAATGTTTATTACTAGCATGCGCGCTTTTGTGGAATTTAAAGATCTTGTTTTTGCTGGCGTCAAAGGCGCCTGTTTTGGCGCGGTGATCCCGCTCGTGAGTTGCTTTTTTGGCTTTCGCTGCCAGAGTGGTGCTGAAGGCGTAGGTCTTGCAACTACAAATTCAGTAGTTGCGGCCTCTGTATCGATTATCGTTTTGGATTTTGTTTTAAGTTACTTATTCTCATTCCTTTATTGAGAGGACTTTAAAATGAAGCCTCAGACAAAAGTAGGTATTTTGTTTCTGGTCGCGTTAGTCGCTGTGGTCGCTTTTGGTTACGCGCTTGGAACGTTTTCCTTTTTGGCCAGCGGCAAAGAACTCAGGGTGGCCTATAATTTTGCAGGTGGTATTGAGGTTGGTTCACCAGTTCGAGTCATGGGCATCAAGGTGGGTAAAGTTCGTTCCATCGACTTTCAACCAGATTTTAAGATGCCCACCAGCGGCGAAGAGGTAAAGCTGATCATCAGCATATCGATCGATAAGGCGGCATGGCCTACTATTCGGCAGGACAGCCGCTTTTATATCAACTTGGCCGGGGTCATCGGAGAAAAATTCCTTGAGATCAGCCCGGGAAGCCTGGAGAACCCCGAACTTCAACCTGGCCAAGTAGTCCGCGGGGAAGACCCTCCTCGAATCGACCAACTGATCTCACAAAGCTATGCCGTTGCCGGCAAGATATTGGAATTCGTCAATAAAAACGAAGGCTCGGTTATTGAAACCATAAACACATTAAATAAATTGGTTGTTAATTTCGAGAAAATGCTCAAGCAGCTCGAGAAAACATCGCGCGATCCAGAAATTCATAAGTTGGTGAAAAATTTGTCGGTAATTTTGGAGGATGGCGCTTACTTCACGCAAAATATGCGCAGCTCTGAAGCCCAAAAAACAATTGCATTGATTAATAGACTAATTCAACGCCTCGAGCCACTTGATGGCAAGGCTATCAAAAAATTCCTACAGGAAGAGGGGATCAAGGCGAAGTTGTTTTAGGGTACGCCGTTCTATTCAGTTGCGAGTCAATGACTCGCAACTGAATAGAACGGCGTACCCTCTGGCAAAAAAAAACCCTCGGGGTTAGCCGAGGGTTTCAACTTCGCTCTTAAAAGCGACGAAGTTATTTCTTCTTACGAGCGGCCTTCTTAGTTGCTTTTTTCTTAGTGGCCTTCTTAGCGGTTTTTTTCTTCGCCATATTTGTCTCCTCCTCAGATGAGTTAGCAAAGCGGTTTTCTCAACGCTGCTTTCTCAATCAGTTTATCCAGGTGACTACCTTCGTCAATAGCAAATTTCAAAAAAACACATTTTTTGCTTGAAAGACTCGATCGGAGGTAGAGGTGCAAGCCATTTTATTCACAGTTTTGGTGATCGGACAGATGCTCGTGATCCGAACACAAATAAAAATCAGCGAACGCGCATTGATCTCAGTCACAACATTAACAAAAATCGGAACTGCAGTTCTTACTTTCAATTTTATGATTGCCTTTGCACTGGGGCCAACAGTCGCAACGATCTCTATCTTGACCATTAGCGTGCTCCACTGGGCTTCCCTGCGACTGCTCGAACTACAAAAACTGCGTCTCATAGAGAGCTTGTTCCCAAATTTTTTAGACCGTTGGATTCTCAATCTCAGATTGGGAATGTCTGAATCTTATTCACGCGAATCAGCCCTTGAGGAAATGGATCCACACTTTGCAAAACTGATCAGAACTTTGTTTTTGAATGGCAAAACAACCCATGATCATGTGCTTTTTGACTCAATGATTAAAAAAGAGCTCAAAAATATCGCAACAAAACCACATTCAGCCTTGAATCGGCTGGAAAATCTTCGCTCGATCTTAAAAAAATCGGCCGACTTTCGACGTAGGTCCGGACAGGCGATTCGCCAAGCACGCATTCAAGCTGTCGGAATGGTGATTCTACTACTTGCAATATCGTTTGTGGCACTAAGACGGTTTGGTTGGAACAAGGTTGGCGACTTGATCGGACTCGCCGTAGCGTTGTCCTGCTGTGGAGGGCTTGCAATGAACTTTTTGGCTAGGAAAAGAAAATGGAAAGTGTGATTCCGCCAGTTTTGCAAGCTGTGCGTTCAGTTCAATGGTTCATGCAATCCGGGTTATCAATGAATGAATCACTGCGCAGTTACATGGAAATGCATAATGACTCCTTTGCCGCTCAAATCCGAGAGGCGCATATGGCACTCATAAAAGGACGGCCGCGCGAGGTTTTTCTTGAGTCTCATCGGCAGCAGGCCTTTTGGAATCTTATTGTGCGAGCAAATAAAGGCGAACCTGTTTTAGAGGCGCTAAGACACCTAGAGGAAGAAATTGAGCACGCCGCGCAATCCGAGCTTGAAGAGCACATTGCACTACTTCCCTTCAAAATGATGCTGCCTCTTTTGCTGCTCATGTTTCCCGCTTATCTGATTGTTCTGATCGGACCGTTACTGCGGGAGCTTAACAAAGGCCTCGGAGGGTGAGTTGGTTCACATACTCCTAATTTTGCTTTTGACCTCAAAGGCTTACGCTCAAGGATCAGACGCCGTTTATGCGCGCCAAATCCGCCAAGCACAAACTCCCGCTGAGTTAAGATCAGCCCAAAAGTATTTTCAAGATCTAAATGCCGCCAAGCTTGCTTGCCAGCGACAGATTCAAAAAGTTCAAACACCCTTGGCTTGCTTCGAGGCCGTGGCCTTAGAAACCGCGTGGCATTTGCTGCCAAAAAAGAAAAGAGTAAGAATTATCGCCCAACTAGATGATCTCTGTGCGCAGACCGCCCATGAATTACGCATGCCCAAAAATTGGACCAAAAATCAATATATCTCACCCGCGTGCCGAAAAAGCCTAAGCTATGCCCAAAAAATTCGAAATTATAAAAATGCGCCCAAAATTTGGTCCGAAAATTGATAACCGCGTAACGTATGTGGAAAAGACAAGTAAAGTTCGAAGTGGGAGAATTGCTGGGTGAAGGTAGCCAGGGGCGTGTCTACAAAGCCTTACGCCATGATCAAGCCGCCAATCTCAGGCAAACCCTAGCGGTCAAAATTCTCCATTCCAAGAATGCTGTCGCTATCTGGAAAAAAGAGTTTGAGTCTTTGAGTCGAGTCAAATCTCCTTACTGTGTACAGGTCTTCTCTTTTGAACGACTCAATGGCGCACCCGCCTTAATTCTTGAATTTGTCGATGGAGTCACTCTAGCTGAATTGGGCAAAACCTGCTTACTGTGCAGAAATGACATTGAAGAGATACTGGCTCAGGTACAAGAAGGACTCAAAGATCTTTCGCGTCAGAATATTTTTCACGGCGATCTTAGCCCTCACAATGTTCTTGTCGATATCCAGGGGACCATCAGACTTCTAGACTTCGGATTGGCCAATGGTTCTCATTGTGAAATAAGAGTGACGCCCGAATTTGCTGCTCCAGAGCGTATGGCTGGGCACACGGCTAATTTTTTATCAGATCTATTTTCCCTGGGAAGACTCGAATGTTTTTTAATGGGCCAACCAACAGATTATGTCGACACAGAAGGATGGCTAGCCTTTGACCCAAACAAACGCAAAATTCTGAATATCGCATCCAATCAGTCTCGCCGCACTCTGTTAGGGCAAAAGATTCGCAAGCTCAAAAAGAGACAAGAGGCACTAAGAGCAATGCACACACAAACCCTTACAAAAGAGAATAATATAAGGAGCAATGGCCACTATTTTTGTTGCCTGTTAGTGCTGATGCTCGCAAGTTCAAGCGCTTCAACCTTGCATCGTCCAAACATCGCGGTACTCAGCATTCGTTCTCAGAACTGGCTGTTTTTACGTATGGACGGTCGCACAATTGGTTACGCCCCTGTCGACATTGAGATACCCGATGACAAAAAACATATTCTAGAATGGGAAACCTCGACTGGCAGAGGCAAATTCCCTTTGAGCCTTCAGCCTGGTGAATCCCGAATTTTAAAGGAAACCGACCTGACGCAGTGATCCTTTCAAAGCTACAGCGAGCCCAGGTATTCAAATAAAAACATGGGGGATTACAAATGGAGTCCACGGACAAGCTCCGCATTTTGGAAACGCTGTTCAATGAACTCACCAAAGATTTTCCTGAAGAGAAAATTGTCAAATCTTGCATGCATGCGGCAGGCATCTCCGACGGAAAGACCCCTGCGGAACGCATAACCAAAGTGCTCAATGCTCTCAATTTTGAATCAGATAAAGAAATTCCAACAAACGAGTTAAACAAATGACCCAAAAAGACAAACTAGGCTTTGAAACCCGAGCGATTCATGCCGGCCAACACCCTGATCCTACCACGGGAGCTATTATGACTCCCGTATACCTGACCTCAACTTATGTGCAGGAATCTCCCGGAGTCCACAAAGGCTACGAATATTCGCGAACACATAATCCCACCCGCAAATCTTACGAAGCCTGTATCGCCAGCCTTGAGGGTGGAACGCACGGATTCGCCTTCGCCTCGGGCCTGTCAGCGACTCTCACCGTTTTGCACATGTTAAAAGCTGGAGATCACATTGTTGCTGGTGACGATATGTACGGAGGCACCTTTCGTCTTTTTGACAAGGTATTGCGCCAAAATGGTTTTGAATTCTCCTACGTCGACCTCACCCGACCTGAAAACTTGGAAGCTGCAATTAAAAACAATACCAAAATGGTGTGGCTGGAAACTCCTACTAATCCAATGCTAAAACTGGTCGACATCGAGCAGTTGTCCAAGATTGCAAAATCTAAAGGTCTCTGGGTCTCAGTAGACAATACCTTCATGAGCCCCTTTTACCAAAGGCCCCTGGAACTCGGAGCTGACATTGTCGTCCATTCGAGCACTAAATATATTAATGGTCATAGCGATGTTGTGGGCGGAGTAGCTGTGGTTAACGACCTAGCAATAGCCGAGAAATTAACCTTCTTGAGCAATGCTATGGGTCCGGTCGCATCTCCTTTTGATTCTTTTTTGGCAATGCGAAGCTTAAAAACTCTACCCGTACGAATGCGGGCCCACAGTGAAAATGCCATGGCCATTGCTCGCTTTCTCGAACAGCATCCCAAAGTTGAAAAAACAATCTATCCTGGCCTGACCTCGCACGCTCAACACCAACTAGCAAAGCGACAAATGACTGGTTTTGGTGGGATGGTCTCGTTTGTGATTAAGGGAGCTCTGCCCCAAGCGAGGCGTTTTTTAGAGTCAGTTAGGATTTTCTCGCTCGCCGAAAGCTTGGGTGGTGTGGAGTCGCTCGTCAATCACCCTGCAATTATGACTCATGCCTCGGTGCCGGCTGAAACTCGCGAAGCATTGGGCATTTCAGACTCCCTGATTCGATTAAGTGTGGGCATTGAAACTCAGGCTGATCTTATTGCGGATCTGGAACAAGCCTTGGCAAAGGCTTAGCTTGCCTCAGCCTCTGGCTCCTTGCGCCACAAGACGCAGTATTTGACAGCTCCAACCAATGACGCTAAACGACTATTTTCATCGGCCGGGTAGCTCAGTCGGTAGAGCAGAGGACTGAAAATCCTTGTGTCGGCGGTTCAATTCCGTCCTCGGCCACCATTTACCAAATAACCTTAATCGCAGCGGTTCTTTTGGACTATAATCTCTCTGACGTAAAAGAGATGGTAAATAAAATGAATACTATAGAAATCAAATTGCGATCTCTTTCAATTTAATAACCTATAAGCTATTCATAAATTTCTCGACGATGTCCGATCTTTACGACTAATACAATTTTCTGCTCAGGCTTGATTTGGAAAATCAAGCGATAATCACCAACTCGAAGTCGGCGTAATCCTTTTAAGCTATATTGCAAAGGCTTTCCAAATTCTATGGGATTAGATGCGAGTTTGGTTTCAATGGCTCTACGGATTCGCTGTTTATCGGCTTTAGAAATGGATTTAAGGTCATCAACAACAGTATCAAGATACTCGACTGAGGACATTTAATCCCACACATCCTCATGAGAGACACGTTTGGATTTTTTCGCGAGCCGCTCCTCGCCGACTTTCGAGAAGTACATATCTTCATGAAGTTCAAGAGCCCGTTCGATGAGTTCGTGACTAAGACTCGCAATCGAAGATTTTTCCTTTTTTGCTGTCGGCATAGGGGGTCTCTCAGTCTACGGACGAGCCCTGAAAGCGCGAATGAGTTAGCCAACGTCTGGGAATCTTTTATAAAACGGCTATACCCTACCTGGGGTTTGTGGCACTAGATCACCTATGCAAGAACTTGGATACAAACTATTGGATTCCGGTAACTTTCGCAAACTCGAGCAGGTAGGCCCCTACCGGCTAGTGCGACCAGCTCCCACGGCCGTCTGGGATCCCCGTCTTTCAGACAAGCTGTGGTCTGACACTGCCGCTGAGTTTGTGCGCCACAAAGATGGCTCAGGGGAATGGAAAATCAGTGATCGCAAAGTACAAGAACCTTTTGTTATCGACATCTTTGAAATACGCTTCCTCATTAAACTCACGAGTTTTGGTCATCTCGGAATTTTTCCTGAACAACTGCAAAACTGGCTGAAGTTTCGTGAGTTGATATCAGCTCGTAAAGCCCATGGACAAGCGACCCGAATTTTGAATCTGTTCGCTTATACGGGCGGGAGTTCTCTTTTCTGCGCTCAGGCTGGAGCTGAGGTGGCACATGTCGACGCTTCACGGGGAACCGTGAAGTGGGCAAGTGAGAATGCTAAACTCTCCCATCTTGAAGATCGAAAAATTCGTTGGCTGGTGGATGACGTAAAAGAATTTGTGTCGAGAGAGGTTCGTCGTGGTTCTTTGTATGACGGACTGATTTTAGACCCGCCCAGTTACGGCAAGGGTGAAAAAAAGCAGGTCTGGAAAATAGAGAGCGACTTAATGCCCCTCTTGCGTGAATTGAAAAAAATTTTTTCTTCAAGCCCTAGATCATTTGTATGCTTGTCCGCACATTCTGAGGCTTACACTCCCACTTCCCTTAAAAACCAACTCGTGGATGCATTTGGATCTAATGGACAATGTGAAGCTGGTGAAATGCTCATAGTTGACAAAAATGGTGTATCTTTGCCCAGTGGGGCTTCGGCTTTAATCATACAGCAGTAGCAAGTTACCGCTGTATGATTAATCCTGATTTTACAATCTATCCTTCTTTGGTTGTCGAATAAAAACCCGAGCCGACGATGAAGGTCTTTTGATTGTGTTCAACCTTATGCACGAGAACTTTTTTTGGCCAAAGCTCATTGGTTCCCGGCTTATACCATTTGTATTCCAACCATTGGCTACCCTTGGCTAACGCTGCCTGAATGTAAGAACGAACAGCAGCTTTCCCATCAGCATCTTTAAGGTCGATAACCCGTTGCCCCTGTAGACTGGGGAAAGCGGGATTGACAAGCTCGATCCCCTCCGCACTATCGACAAACACGTAAGTATCCATAAAATAGAATTGTCCCTGCTTGTCTCGTAACTCATCAAAGGCCTCTTCTCCTTTTTTGCGCACCAAAGATGAGGCCCTAAACACTAAGTCTTCGATCAACGCAGCATCCATTTGCAGATGGTAGGTGCCACAGCCGACAAAATGAGCCCCGCCGTCGGGGAACGTGATTCTTTTTACAAAAACGGATTTCCACGCGGGAAAAATCTGACCTGGATGAGGATACATATAATGCACCCATCCTTCACCAATTGAGCTCGCAGCAATCTCGATCATCATTTTTCCATATTGTCGTCCCAGAACGTCCACCGCATCGGTTCCACTAGATCCTTCCAAAGATGGATCCGCAGCATGAAACCTCCGCACACCATCCATAGTCCACACAAAGAAATAGTGATCTTCATCAAACCACTTTGACCCCTTTTTTCTTAATTCGGGATAAGCTGAGGTGCCCTTTTTTTCCAGCAGCTGTGCACCCTCTCGCACCAGCCAAATAATGTCGGGCGCACCTATTTGATATTCACTTTCTGCGGACTTCAGTGCATCCGCCAGATAAACGCCACTGCCAACCATCACCCAATCATCTTTGAGCCTGGCTCGGGCTACATAAGAAGATTTTTGAGTTGAAATGCTTTCTCCCGGCCTTGGCCACATATAATTAACCCAGCCAGATCCGCGAGTCCTGGCCACGGCCAACATTTCACGAAAGACATATTTCTTGTCTGTGTCCTTAACGTCCAATACGTTTCGTCCCTCGTGACTAGGAAACGCAGGGCTAACGAGCTCAACGCCTCCTTGATCGACGACAAATATGTACGAGTCTTTGGCCATGAAGCGTCCGGCTTTGTCATGAAACAGCGGAAAGGCATCAACACCAAGCTTTTCAATTTGCCCAACAGCTTCTTTGACCATATCAACAACAAAAGCTCTTTCCATTCGATCATTGTATACACCACTACCAATGATAAAATTTTGCCCATTGGGTGCATGAACCAGACGCACATAACTACTTTTCCAACGCGGTAAAATTCCATCTGGAACCGGCCATTGATAATGGTACCAACCTTCGGGCTTTTCCGGCAAAGCCGTCACCGCGTCGATGAATCCGCGTATAATTGGACGGCCATTTACATCTTTCAATTGTAAGGTGTCTTTTCCCTCCAATTCGGGATCCGGGTGAACCAGCATTCTGCCTTTTGGATCAAGAACAAAAATATAGGTTTCCCTTTCTCTCCACGGACTTCCCTCCTTGCGAAAAGCATCAAAACAACTTTCGCCCTGACTCTGCACCAGCTTAGCTGCGTCATTTACCAGCGCTAACATTTCCTGAGTGCCAATGAATTCCAAAGGTATTGATTCGGCGGCAACGCCGTGAGTTTTCTTCAATTCGGTTGTTGTGATATTGGGCATATTTTTTCTCCTCAACGAGCAGACGACTTCTGCAATCCTGAGGCCCGATGACTTATGGACTCTGTCCTCTTGCCACCGTGGTAGGCGGATCTAGACTTCTTTGTTCCCTGGAGTCTGTCTTCTTCCCAGCGATTTACTATTCTAGAGACCTTATCCTAACATTAGACGGTTCATCACTTGGTGCATGACAATCAGATTTTTTTTGTAACGCCCGAACATACTCAATAAGCAAAGGCATAAAGGAAAGCACAATGATAGCAAGGATAACATATTGAAAATTACTTTTAATGATTGGCAAATTACCAAAAAAATAGCCTAAACATAAAAAGGAGCTGATCCACACTGTGGCGCCTGCCACATTATAAAAGAAAAATGAAGAGTACTTCATTCCGCTCATGCCCGCGACAAAAGGTGCGTATGTTCGTACAATTGGCATGAACCGAGCGAGAATTATAGTTTTACCACCGTGCTTGTCATAAAATTCACGCGTCTTATTGAGGTGCTTTCTATTTAACCATCGCGCATTGGAGTCAGAAAATATTTTGGGAGCCATCCATTTGCCAACGTGGTAGTTCAACCAATCCCCCAAAATTGCAGCTATTATCAAAAGTACAAGCATCGGTCCGATGCTTAAATTTGGTAGATCAAGAGCTAATAAGGCTCCCGTCGCAAACAGAAGAGAATCTCCAGGTAAAAACGGCGTAACCACAAAACCAGTTTCGGCAAAGATAATTAGAAATAAAATAATATAAAGACCTGCACCGTAGTGCTGGGCCCAAAAAGATAGATACTCAGGAAGATTGTGAAATAACCCTATAAAGTCTTGCAGCATACTTAATCGTTAACGCGTGCATTCTGGAAGATCAATCGAAAAGCGAGTGCCATATCTTTTGCGGGGATGTTCATTAACTAATTTCGAATTTCTACCAGAGTTCCAGATTGCCGCAAAAGCGGGTTGCCAATGCGCAAATACTTGATAAATGCCATTACGCTCATCTTCAATTTTGGCTTGGGTGACCTTGGTGTCTCTAACTAAAAGCCTTGGCTCGGCCCATTCATTAAATGTGGTTACTAGATGTTCTTGCGGAAATGAAATTTGCCTGAGCCGTTGGCCTTTAAGCCGGCATCTCGGATGATATAAGGCCTCGTATCCACGCTCACTGCTACGCTCATCAAAATGTAAAGGATAGAGGTAAACTTCAAAGTGGGTAGCAAACTTGTGAGCCTCGGGCAAATTTCTAAGCCGCAATTCATCAACTATTTTCTCTTGGCTTTTCTGAAATCTTTTATTGGCTTCTTCTTCATCAGCTCGTATGCAGTCGAGCGGCACTGTTCCTGGAAGATTCAAGCAGCGAACATTCGCTGCGATCATGCTCCAATGTTTTTCGTAGTTAAAAAGTGGTCGGTCTGATTTCGTATTTCTCAAAGCTTTTATCAACAATTCAGAATTGCCATACCCAAAGTACACGGCTTGGATTTCAGGAATTCCTGGTGCAAACATTGGAGCGCCTGAATTGCCTGGCCGAGTTTTACAGTCAAAGCCAAAAATAACATCCGGATTTTCCTCGAGAAAAAATGGCCAGGCGGCACCATGATATCTAATCAAACATTGCACGGACTCAACTTTATATCCTTCGCCAGCATCGTTTGCGTTCACAACGTACCCAGTTAAACTTTTAAAATTAATTTGACTGCCTTTCGCAATTTTTAAAGGGGCAATGTTGGTGACACTTGTTTCAAGACGAAACACGGCAACATCGGGCCGACCTGATGAGAGCTCTTGCCGCTTTGAAGATTGAGCGGGCCTTGATTCAGATTTGCTGGGCGTGAATTCTTTAAATTCAACTCCCACAACCCGATGGCTTTGTCCATCCTGAGTCACAAAATAGCCTTGTGATGTTGCCGTTCGATCGCAGTGACCGTTACTAAGAATGAGGTTGGGGGCAATGATTGATGCCGTACATCTCCTTGCGAGTCGCAAGCCGTCACTTCTTCCTTCCTGCGCAAAGAAGATCAGCATACCCACTTGGGGTGGGCACCACGTTTCGCCGCATTTTAGTTCAATGCGACCAGGCCCAGAAGAGTTGTAGGGAAGGTATTCTTTAGGAGTATTTGTGCGAGGGCCTGAAATTCTGCGGCCATCCGGGCCAAGTTGTTTGCGGTCGCTATTTAAAAGACCGCCTGTCTGGGGCTGACAACCCAGTGACGAAACTAAGGCCAGAAGGCCAATTAATGGCAACGCCCAACTGACGGGACTAATCGTAGGCACCCACATCCCTCCAACCTAAGATTGGTGAGCATGAGATGTGCCAAAGCGACTACTTTTGGGCTACCGCCAACTTAACATCCGCATAGCCAGCCATCATGGACGTGTACATGACTTTTTGCAAAAGTTCATAGGGCAAATTGCGATCCGCTTGCATCAAGATTTTGCCATCAAACTCAAAACTGTCGTTCACCTTAGATATCTCTTTGGCTAGTTTGGCCCGCTCGTCAAGAGCTTCGAACAACGCACGTAAGAAGGAGGGATCATTGGTGTCCACTCCACCCTTTGGAATTTTGCCTTTTTGCAACTCAAGAACCTTTTTTTCCTCAACAAAAATACCTTCTTCGGAAACCACTAGTTTAACTACATCTACCGGGTCTAGCGACGAATTCGACTCTGGTATTCTCAAGCCCTCTTTTGGTGATATGTTCACTGGGCTAGTTGAATAGCTTTTCAGCAGGAAGACCAGCAGAATCACAAACATGTCGACCATCGACGTAATTTGAATTTTAAATGCGCTGGAAGAGCGCTTATTGATAAATTTTGCCATTCCTCGATTAGCCATGGCTCACCTCTAGTCGCCAATCACATTGGCGAATAAAATTTCGGGAAACATCAACTCTGTCTCAATTTTTTGCCCACTCGCAGGATCAACAAATGAAACTTTCTGAGAGTCAGGAGTCCGACGGAGCTTATCCATAACGGTGACGAGATCAGCCAAGTTCACGTCACTTTCGGGAGATAAATCGAGCCGAAACACCTGAGGATTTTTCTCTTTGACATTAAAAGCTGCGGCGTGCAGTGCCTCAAGATCCCAACCTTTTTCATTGTTCGGCACCTTGACTGGAGTTGTTTTGCCCTCTTTTGTGACTTCAATCACAAAACCCTTAGTTTTGGTAATTTTTAGATTCACAGAAGTCGCCGGTTTTTCATTGGCTCGACTTGCAGCTTCGGCAACAACTTGAGGAACAGAACTGTCAATCATCTTCACCTGAACGAAAGCGACGCTCAGAAGAAGCAGAGGAACAATTGACACAATAATATCTAAAATGGGCGCCAAGTTGAGATCGAAAGTCGCATCACTGGCGCGCATTTGCGCGATTCTACGCATATTAAGACACCTTTGCACTTGGCGGTGCGTTTACTTTCTTAAGACTTTCACTATTAAGATTGCTCGGATATGCAGTCAGCCCCTTGTAGGGCATATAGATGCGAGACTTTAAAGCTTCCATAACCTTCTGTGAGCACTGATCAATCTCACTGAAGAGCTGCCCTTGCTTTGCGTTCAAAAATGAGTAGGCAACCATCACCGGTATCGCAAAGAACAGTCCCAACATAGTTGCTGTCATTGCTATTGAAATACCTTCAGCCAGCAAGGTCTGTTTTTGCGCGACATCCGCAAAACTGACGGCCCGAAAGGCGGTGATCAAACCCGCGACAGTTCCTAACAAACCTATGAGGGTGACGACGTTTGAGACCATCTGCATATGACCGAGATTTTTAATAAGACGTGGAGCTACTTCGGAAGACGCGATATCATACGCCGTCTCCACGGACTCATCATCGCGATCCGAACGCTCAAGAATGCGCTTAGTGATATATGCCAAAGGCTTTTTTTCGTTAGCCGCGCAGAAAGTTATGGCTTCTTCAATTTTGTCCTGCTCGATGAGCGACAAGACTTGCTTTACGAAAGGCTCCACCGGTAACGAATGCTCCCAAAACAGGGCGCGAAACCGGTCATAAGTCATGTAGAACCCAAACAGCCCCACACCCACGATACATCCGTCAATAATTTTGTAATTGTTCAAAAAGCTCAGTACCGCATCCATTGTTCCTCCTCAGGCAAATGCCCCGCACTGTCCTCCGTGTCTTCGTCCGCTTTGCCCCAAACTTAAAGCCAGTTTTGATTTACGGAAAAGTTCCTGTTCATGGCCCTCTCGTTTGTCGGAAAGCGCGAATAAATCGTATGTTTTTTTGTCACCCCAATTAATTCGACAAAAGTTGATCAAAACTTGGGCGTTTCAAGACGCGACGTCAGGTCATGCCATTCCTTGACAGCTTAGGGCTTGGACCCGTTAATAGAAGACTCATGGAATGGCTCATCGTTGTTGTTTGTCTCGTTCTTAATGCGTTACTCGCAGCCGCAGAAATTGCTTTTATAACGTTAACCAGGTCACAGGTTCGCGAACTCGCAAAGACTGGTAAGAGAGCGGGTGAAGTCCTCTTGGAGTTGCGAGAAAATCCCGAGCGCACTTTGTCTGTTATCCAAATCGGCATTAGCTTGGTGGGCGCACTGGCTGCTGCAGTTGGTGGAGCTGAAGCTTACCAAACCCTGGCTCCCTACTTAGCAAACCGACTTGCCGTCAGCACCCAGGTGGCTACCGCAATTTCTATTTTAGTTCTGGTTTTGCCGCTCACCTTTTTTAACGTCATTTTTGCCGAGCTTGTACCCAAAACTTTGGCGATACGCCACCC
>JAYQON010000045.1:0-23090 GCA_038144835.1 Bdellovibrionales bacterium | reverse complement strand
TGCGCGGCGGCGGTTCGATCTAATGAATCTAACTTTTAAGAATCACACCTACGGATGTAAGGTGAACACTTATGATTCTGGACTTTTGCAGGCGCGAATGCAGAAAAGTGGTTTTGAGCCTTCAAATGAGCCTCGGGTGCATATTTTAAATACCTGCGCCGTGACCAAAGAGGCCACGCGCGAGGCTGTCAAATCCGCGCGCAAGCTCAAGAGTAAGGATCCTTTTGCTTTGGTTGTTGTTACGGGATGCGCGGCGCAAGTAGATACCGACGAATTTTCGCATCTACCTGGTGTTGATCTGGTGGTTGCCAATTCACACAAAGGTCAACTTGAAGATCTGATTCGTCGCTATTACGTGGGATCTCTGCGTGAGCGTGTACATAAATCTAATATTTTTAAAAAAGAGGATCTCGAGCCGGGTGGTGGGATGGAGGCAGAACACACTCGCGCCTTTTTAAAAATTCAGGATGGTTGTAATTCTTTTTGTACCTTTTGTGTGATCCCATTTGCTCGTGGCAAGAGCCGTAGCCTGTCAATCTCAGATATCACAAGCCGTATAAATGGATTGTGTGAACAGGGTGTACGCGAGGTTGTTTTGACCGGTGTACATATTGCCGATTATCGCGACGGCAATCAAGGGTTGGAGGATCTTGTTGAGGCTGTCTTGACCAAGACTCTGATCTCTCGCATTCGTTTGACCAGCCTTGAACCAGGAGAGGTGAGTGAAAGACTTTTTGATTTATTTCAAGATGAGCGTCTTTGTCGACACTTTCACATGAGTATTCAAAGCGCCAACAGTAAAGTTCTTAAAGATATGAAGCGCTCCTACGACGCGGATGCCGTGGAAGAGAGCCTAAATGACATTGCCGCGCGTGTGCCTGGCGCCTATGTGGGGATGGATGTGATTGCGGGTTTCCCCGGAGAAACGGAGGAAGAGTTTGCTGATACATATATGCGTTTGGATCGCTTGCCGTGGACGCGTATGCATGTTTTTCCGTATAGCTCTAGACCCGGGACCTTCGCCGCTCGTCGAGATGATGTTTTAGAACGTGGTTTGGTAAAGGCTCGTGCGCTGGCTTTACGCCAACTTTCAGAGAATCGGTTTAAGATTGAGGCAGCTCGTCAGGTGGGTTTAGAGAAAACGGCGTTAACTCTTCGTAATGGCAAGCTTTTATCCTCGGACTATTGGTCGATCACAACGGATCAAGTGACATCAGGAGAAAATCAATTTGTTCGGTTGCGAGTCACTTCCGTAGACGCCTCGGGAGGACTGCGTGGGCAAGTCCTTGACGCTATGTCCCTCTGAGTGGTAGTCAACATTTTCTAAGTTGGGCTGTTAGCCCGGGATGATCTCAAATGCTGTTGAAAGAAATTGAAGCCCGATTAGGGTACGTTTTTACTCAACCTCAGCTTCTGCAGGTGGCGCTGACTCACCGTAGTTTTTACTTTGAAAATAAGTCGATGAGTTCCGGTCATTTTGAGCGCATGGAATTCCTCGGCGATGCCGTCTTGGACTTGCTTCTTTCTGAGATTCTAATCAATGGTTTCGCCGATGTTGAAGAGGGCACGCTGTCCAAATGGCGTGCGAGTTTGGTCAACGAAACGACTCTCAGTGAAATCGCGCGTGATCTAGATTTGGGCAAACATCTTTTTTTGGGTAAAAGCGAAGCTGCTCAGAGGGACAATGCACGACCGAGGCTTTTGGCTTCGGCGTTCGAGGCAGTCATTGCAGCTGTCTACTTGGATGGGGGTCTCGAGGCTGCGCGCGGGTTGATTAGTCGCGAGTTTGCTAAACGTGTGTCTTTATTGGATCCGCAAAATCAGTACGCTATGGATTTTAAAACGCGTTTGCAGGAGTGGTCGCAGAAGCGCTATCGCATGACCCCTGAATACAGGCTTTTAGAAACTCAGGGACCCGAGCACGCCAAGGTTTTTCATTATGAGGTAATTGTAGCAAATAAAAATTTGGCTGTGGGCGAGGGTCCATCGCGTAAATCTGCTGAGCAAGATGCTGCTCGTCAGGCTTTACTCAAAATTGATGCGGAGGAAAGATGAGTTATCGTGCAGGTTTTATAGGTCTTGTCGGCTTGCCAAACTCTGGCAAGAGCACACTAATGAATGCATTGGTGGGAGAGAAAGTTTCTATCGTCACGGCTAAACCTCAGACCACGCGCCGGCGGGTCGTGGGCTTAGTTAGTGATCAGAATTATCAAGCGGTAGTTGTCGATGCGCCCGGAGTTATCAAAGCCAAGTCGGGCTTGAATGCTTTTTTACGTGACGAAGCCCAAGACGTGGTCAATGAGAGCGACGTTCTTATTGCGGTGCTAAATATCGATGAGAAGGATGCTGTCGCTTTCGATGAGATTATCGAAATGGTTCAGAACTCGGGCAAGCCATGGATTGCACTGGTGCATAAGACTGATTTACCGCTTTTGCATCGGCCACAAATTTTACGTGATAAGCTTGCTGTTTATAACGTACCAGTAATTCAAGGCTCCTCATTAAAGGAGCCCTCTTCAGTTCGGGAATTGGTGTTGGAAACGGCGATGAAATTGTTGCCTGAAGCTAAAGGTCCTCTTTACGATGAGGATCTCTACACTTTAAGTAGTGTGCGAGAGTTGTCGGCAGAGATCATTCGCGAAAAATGTTTTGAAAACCTACATCAGGAAGTTCCATTTGGTTTGGCTGTGCGAATCACACGTTTTCTTGAAAATGACGAGTCGCTAGTGCGTATTCACGCGGAAGTCTTGGTAGGTAAAGATAATCATCGCCCTATTGTCATTGGGCGAGAAGGTTCAGGGCTAAAAAAAATTGGCAGCGAAGCTCGAAAAGAAATCGAAAAATTGGTTGATCGCCAAGTCTTTTTGGACCTGAAAGTCAGCGCAAAACGTGGGTGGCAAAAAAATTCCGCGATGATGAAGGATTTAGGCTATGTTGTCGCCAAGGCTTAAACGTGTGGCGCTTGTCGGGCGCCCCAATGTTGGAAAATCGACACTTTTTAATCGGCTCACCCGTAGTCGCAAAGCCGTGGTTCGTGATGAACCTGGGGTTACTCGAGATATTCAAATCGAACCCACGGAATGGTGGGGAAAATCTTTTGAAGTTGTAGATACGGGGGGAATCAGTGACGCCAAAGACGGCTTCACGCCTTTGATTCGCGGTCAAGTTGTAGAGTTTCTCAATTCTGTAGACTTGATTGTCATGGTTGTTGATGGTCGCGCGGGTATTATGAGTGAAGACCGCTCGGCCTTTCAAATCATTAAAAGCATAGGTAAGCCTTTTTTGATCGTTGTTAACAAGTGTGATCGAACTTTAGAGCCAGAATCTTACCTGGCAGACTTTTATGAGTTCGGTGCTGATCTTATGCCCGCAGCCTTTGAGCGTGATTACAACATCGACGAAGTTGTCGAATGGATTCTTGCCCATCTTCAAGAGGGCGACCACGATGTGCGTGAGGGGTTCCGTTTGGCCATTGTTGGAAAACCAAATGCGGGCAAGAGCTCCTTGGCAAATTGCCTTTTGGGTGAAAACCGCATGCTGGTCTCTGATATTTCAGGAACAACCGTGGACGCGGTTGAATCTGAATACGAGTACAATGGCCAAAAATACATCCTCAACGACACTGCGGGTTTACGGCGTGCGGGTAAGCAAAAAGATGGCGTTGAGGTGCTGTCGACCTTTAAAACTCGTGACGCACTCTTGCGCGCTGATCTTGTGCTTCTAGTGATCGATTCACATGTTGGGCCTTCACATCAAGATTCAAGAATCATTGAAATGTGTTTGGAAGCGCATAAAGCGTTAATCGTCATTGCCAACAAGACGGATACGGCGAGAAAAGAGCATGATAATTTTCAGCAATGGTTTCGAGAAAAAGTAGCTCGCGAGTTTCATTTTTTTGCAGATGTGCCCGTGGTGTTTACCAGTGCCAAGACTGGCGCAGGTGTGGATGATTTATTTTTAAAAATTGAGGATATTCGTGCCAAGCTTGCGGTGCGAATATCAACATCCCAGCTAAATAAATTTTTTACCGAAGTTATTAAGCTGGCTCCATCACCTGTATTTGGCACCGAAAATGTGAAGTTCTATTACTTGACTCAAACCAATCAGTCGCCGCCTAGCTTTATTGCCTTTGCAAATCACCCCGAGGGGGTAACTCCCTCGTACAGACGGTTTTTAATAAAGAGAATTCAAGAGAATTGGGGCTTAAAAGGGGTGCCTTTGCGTATCTTTGTGATGAAAAAAGGTGGGGGCTGAATACTTGCCGCATTCAAAGACCAACGTATTTGGAACTCGCATCGGGTTTTATATGGCTGCCATTGGCTCAGCTTTTGGGTTGGGTAATCTTTGGCGCTTTCCCTACGTGGTGGCTGAAAACGGTGGTGGAGCATTTGTCTTATTATATCTTTTTCTTGTTTTTTTGATCGGGATGCCTTTTCTGATCGCCGAATTGAGTTTGGGAAAGATTTCGCGGAACAGTTTAAAGCCCGCTCTTTTGAAGCTCCTTGGTGAACGCTACCAGGTGCGTGAATTGCGTGCGGGCCGGCAAGCACTGCCTGCGGTTGTCACTTTTGGTCTGCGAAACATTGGTAACTTTAGTCTTATGATTACCATGATCGTTCTTGCTTACTATGCGGTGATCAGCGGTTGGGTTTTGCATTTTTTAATGCAGCTCTTGTTCTCGGTTTCTGATCCCAGTCGATTTGCTCCAGATGGAGCCTTGCGGGTCTTATTAGAAAATGGCTGGCTGCAATTGCTACTCACGAGTGTACACTTACTGACGGTGGCGGTCATTGTCGCAAAAGACCTAGAGTTCGGTTTAGAAAAATGGGTCGGATATGTGATGCCGCTGTTTGTTGTTTTATTAATTGTTCTCGCTGTAAATAGCTTGAAGGTGGACTCCGCTGACGAAGCGCTTCGCTTTTTATTTTACCCTGATTTTTCTAAGCTCACTCTGAATTCGCTTGGTCACGCTCTTGGTCACGTATTTTTTACTTTGAGTATTGGCTTTGGTACGATGGTGACCTTTGGAAGTTATTTGCGTGAGAAAGCCTATTTACCCATGGCTGGATTTCGGGTGAGCGCTTTAGATGCGCTCATCTCTTTATGGGCTGGAGTCTTGATTTTTCCATTGGCCTTAATGGGCGGAGATGAATTGGCCGGCCCTCAGCTGTTGTTTAAATCCGTACCCCGGTTGGTGCGCGATCTGCCGGGAGGGATCTGGTTTGGGGTGGGTTTTTTTCTTTGCCTTTACTTGGCTTCTCTAGGGGCGAGCATTGGTTTATTTGAGACGGTGGTGGCAAACTGGAGAGAATCACGTCGCGTGCCTCGGCCGCGAGGTGCGTTTACCGCGGCATTGATTTGTTTCACTATCGCAGTAGTACCAGCGCTATCCTCAAGTGTTTTTGGAGGCGTGCGTATCCGGAGCTTGGGATTGCTTGAATTTTTAGATGCGGCATTGATTAACTGGTGTCTGCCTATCACCGCCTTGATTGTCAGTCAGGTCGTGGCATGGGTTTTAAAACAAGAGCTTATCCGCAACGAATTCGACGATCCTGAAATTGCCAGCAGCGGTAAGCTTTTTCGGCATTGGCGTTTTGTTTTGCGCTTTGTGGCTGTCCCTTTGATTGCCTTGGCTTTGCTTCTGCAGTTAATCGCTATTTTTTGAGAGCACCCTCATCGTTCGTCCTAATAATCAATCGGTTAGGCTAGTCTTGTCGCCCTTCGTCGGTCTGGTGTTTGTGTCGAGATGGAGAATTATTTTTTCGTGAAGCATAAGTCTGCGTAAACTGTGAGAAGACGCTGAAATTTCGCGCCGGAGAAGTGACGGAGAAGCCAATGATCGTGCTTCACATTAAACGCAGATGGATTCAAGGTATAGCCTTGATCTTAATTTTGCGTCTTCTCATTGCTTGTGATCCATATATTCCGACCGGTAAAGATTTAAAAATTCAAGGTGTTCTCAGTGCCGGCTTACTCAAGGATATTCATCTCGGCTCGGGGCAGGAGGTGCATTCGGGTTGGGTTCAGGTGAACGGTGTACTTTACTTTATAGCCAACAATGCGCACGAAATTTGGTCGGCGACTCAGGCTGGAGTTGCGTCGCGTAAGAAGGATTTGGGCCTTCGCGACTCCGCATCTACTCTCATAGCAGATGAACGTTCGATCTCCGTGGCAACGCGTTTTTATTTTTTAGTCAACGGCGTACAGATTTGGACATCGAATGGCACAACAACAAGCCTGGTTGTTGAACTCCAAGATGGCAATGGAGTTTTGAGTGCCTCGGCGATTGGTAATCACCTTTACTATCAGTTAAGTGATTATAAGGTTTATAAAATTTCTGACGGTAACAGTGCAGTGCAATTGACGACGGGTGGGAATTCGTTTTCTGCTGTTGTGACTTTTGTGCCCGCGACGACGACCATGTATTTTCATGGCAACCATGCAACTAATCAAAAATTGTATTCCCACGTTGGAACATCCGGGTCGGCAACCGAGGTAAAAGACCTTGGGGGAAACGCCTCTGTACGCGCGGGAGTAGTGACTGGAGATGACTATTATTTTCAGATCAATGATACCGACGCCAACGAAGACGATCAAAAAGTCTACAAGTCCGTATCGGGAGGCGTAGCCGCTGAAGTCAAAGATGATTCTGGTAACTCATTTGTGGAGGACGTCAGCTTTGCGGCAGGAAGCGCAACCGTCTATATGTACGGCAATCATGCCACGAACCATGTGGTTTATGCTCATTCGGGATCGGGAGCGGCGAATTCGAGCTTGGTCGGCTCGTTAGGCACGGGCGCTTCGGTTGGTGCATCCGCACTAGTCGGGGACGACTTTTACTATCAGGTCACCGACTTAGGTGGTGATGAAAGTGACAATAAGGTTTTTAAATCCGTTGCAGGCGCGTTAGCAACAGAGGTTAAGGATGATGCTGGCAACTCATTCACTCAAGACGTGACTTTGCTTGCCGGGGAAACCATTCTTTACCTACATGGTAACCACTTATCAGATCGCAAGGTCTACTCTCATACCGGTGCGACCACAAACAATAGTGTTTTAGTTTTGGCTGCTGGAGCAAATGCTTACGTCCGAGACGCCGCGGTTCTTGCGGATGATCTTTACTTTCAGATTGAAGATTCTAATGCCAACGAAAATGATGGGCGCGTATTTAAATCAGTGGATGGAGCTTCCGCAGCAGCTGCCTACATTTACAGCTCAGGATCTACACATTTCACGGCGGATGTGAGTTTTTTAGCTGGAAGCTCAACCATGTTTATTTTTGGAAATGACTCCACAAACACTCAGGGTTACGCCCATAAGGGAGTCGCTGGGCCGGCGACAAAAGTTTTTACTGGTGGCACCGGAACCTTACAGACAGCCAAGATGAAAATCGTAGATGATACCTGGTTTTTTCATGGCAGAACCACACCAACGGGACTCTTTGCCAGTGATTCAGGGGCCACCGCAGTCAGCGTGACCGAATTTGAACCGAATCAAGATGACAATAGCTTGTGCACGACGGCTTATACTCCTCTTGCCTATGGGGCTCGGTTATTTTTCGTGGCCAACAATGGCTCTGCGGGATGTGAGCTCTGGGTGACATCGGGGACTGCGGCTTCTACATTCATGGTTAAGGATATTAATGAGGGGGCCGGGCATGCGCACCCGAGCGACTTTACGATGTTGGGCTCCCGCTTGTACTTTAGCGCCAGCGACAACAACACAGGCAATCGCGGACTTTTTTACTCCGACAGTCCATACACCACTGCGAATAAGGTTACCCTCACGGGTGCTGATGCTAACGCTAATCCCAGGCTGCTGACGGCTGTTGGTACCAAACTCTATTTTGGTGCCTCGGTCGGTGGTAATGCGATTGTTTATGCGCATGCTGGTACAGGCGCGGCTTCTTCCAAATCAGAAGCTGCCGGCGGAACGTTATTAAAGATGGATCCTCTGGTGAAACCCTCGATAGTGGCCCTAGGGAGCATGGCTATCATTCGAGGTTCGCCGGCTGGAGATAATAACTACGAGCTCTATTATAGCAGTAGCGCATCGGCAATTGGAGATGCCGCAACTTTGATGAAAGAAATCAATGCAGGTGCTTCGGCGGATCCGATTTTGACCAAAGTCATTCATGATGGTTCAACGCTTTTTTTCACGGCAGATGACGGGGTCAATGGTCGTGAGCTTTGGACAACCAAGGGGACCTCAGTCACCACGGCCATGGTTCGCAATATCAATCAAAGTTCAAGCGCAGCTGCGGATGCGGATCCAGAACAAATCACTTTATTGGGAGATTCAGTTTATTTTGTAGCGGTCGATGGAGCAAGCGCGCTGAACGATAAAGAGCTTTGGGTGTCTTCCTCGCCCTTTACCAGTGCGACGAAGTTGACCTCATGGACAGGAGCTTCTCTAATAAATGACCTTATGGTCTTTAAGCGGCGGGTCTTGTTTACGGCATCAGACGACAATGGCACTACGATAGGACTGTTTAGTTCAGATGGCACTTCGGCAGGAACAAAACGATTTTATGGCGGCTTTTCGCCCCTGGAACCGCCAAAATTCAATGCGGATTTTAGCCTCATGAATGATTCACTTTTCTTTGTGGCCACTACAGTCAATGGAGATTATGGATCTGAACTGTGGCGCTCAACGGGCACGAACACGGGTACAGCGATGCTTGAAGACTTGCCGAGCGGTAGTGCTGACGGCGTCGCCGATGCCGATGGCTTTTCTACTTTGGGAAATTATTTGATCTTTGTGGGCAGTGATGGAACCTATGGTAAGGAGCTATGGTACACAAGTAAATCGGGCGGGGCTCCACAAATGATCTTTAATGTAAATCCCGACGAGTCCGACAGCACGGCACCTCAATTTTTAGGTAAAACCTCAAATTCTGTCTACTATCTCATCAATGATGGTGATCACGGTAAAGCCCTTTATCGGATCACTGAAAACTAAATAAACTGGCCCACCTCGCTGGCGCTGGTTGGCCAGTTTTAAAAATTGACGCCTAATATGCCCAGTAGGGTGTACGAATCGCCATTAGGATATTTACCCGTGCGGTCCGAGTTGCTAAAGACGACCTCGCTATTTTCATTGGCAAAGTTGATCAGCTGGTACATGGCTTGCCCGCCGAAATACATTTTGTTGCGCAGCATGGGCAACTCAATACCTGCGCCCAAATCAAAGCCCATGGCGCCTTCTTTGCCAAAGCCAGAAACATCTTGAATGGTTGTTGTTCGGTCTACGCGTGAGAACCCGCCAATCAAATAGGGGTTAAATTTGGCCAGGCCCTTAGTCACGTTTTGTGTATTGATGTAGTATTTCAAGTCTAGACTGAAGGAAGTAATACCCACATTTCCGCGACCGGTTTGTCCGCTTTGTTTTGATGTGATTGAAAAATTATGATCAGACGTTAAAAAGCTGAATTGAAGAGCAAAACGCAAATCGAAAAAGTAGCTCAAATAGAGCCCGAATGCGGTCGATGGCTTATACATTTCGCTGAGGCCACCGGTGAAACCGCGCATTCCCCCTATAAAACCGACGGTTACGAAACGTCCGTTGCGAAAAAAATTAATGTCGGCTTCCTCTTCCTGGGCTTCATCGAACTCCGAGTAGTCGGCAAATGGGTCGTACGTGTCGTCAGCATCAAATTGCGCCAAACGTACCCCCTCTAACGCCCGGATTTCATCGCCGCGAGCAGAAGCACTGATGAGAATGAGCGCGCTCAAAGAGATCAGTGTTACAGCTACAAATTGTGCGACTTTATTAAGCAGCTTAGAAAGCATATATCGACCCTTGTCTCATTATGTCCCCATCTTGAATTAAGCCATAGATTAGTGCTGAGTTCCAAAAAGAATCACATTTGTTTCACTTTGAGACTGGTGGTCGAAGGGCTGCATCCAGTTGAATTCACTCCCTGGGTTTGGTATCAGATGTTTTCCAATCCTCATCTACAAAAGGAGAGCCTTTGGCCATTGATTATAAGCAGGCCGGAGTTGACGTTGAAGCTGGCGATGCCCTGGTGGATTGGTTAAAAGCCAATGCTCCTGCCCGTTGGCCTCACCAAGACAAGCTCGTTGCTGGAATCGGTGGGTTCGCAGCGCTTTTTCGCGCGGACTTTAAAGAGTTTAAAGAACCTTGCTTAGTCAGTTGTACGGATGGTGTGGGCACTAAGATTAAATTGGCAGTGCATTTTGATCGCTATCGCGAAGTGGCGCAGGATCTGGTGGCCATGTGTGTGAATGACATGGTTTGCTGCGGAGCGAAGCCTCTGTTTTTCCTAGACTACTATGCTTCGGGTAAACTGCGCTTGCCGGCGGCCAAAGAATTTTTAGCCGGAGTTCAGGCGGCCTGCGTCGAAAGCGATTGTGCGCTGATTGGCGGTGAAACTGCAGAAATGCCAGGAGTATACGAAGGTAACGATTTTGATTGCGCTGGATTTGCGGTGGGCGTTGTGGATAAGCCACAGGCTTTGGGGCCCCATCGGGTCAAGCCGGGTATGAAGCTCATAGGAGTGGCTAGCTCAGGATTTCATAGCAATGGCTTTTCTCTCCTGCGTAAAGTTTTTGCTGCTGATCTGGAAGAGTGGAAAGAGCAGTTGCTCAAGCCCACCGCGCTTTATGTGAAATTGGTGCATGCGGCGCTGGCAGTTGGTGGTGTGCATGCGATTGCGCACATCACTGGCGGTGGCATGGATAATATTCCTCGTATATTACCCAAAGATTGCCAGGCTCAGTTGAATGCTTGGCCAGTCCCGGCACCCTTTTTAGAAGTAAAGAAACGCTCGGGAATGAGCTGGTCTTCAATGTTGACCACTCTTAATTGTGGTTTAGGAATGGTTTGGGTTGTTGATCCGCAGTCAGTTTCGCAACTACTTCAAGCTTGCTCAGATCTCGGTCATTCTGCCTTTGAGCTTGGTTCAGTCAAAGCTGGGGACGGAGAAGAGGCCACTTGGGTTTTAAATGACCCCACGTGGGAGGGCTACGATCTGTGAGCGCCTGGGAAGTCAACATGGTCAGTGCGTTCGGTCGTGGCGAGACTTTAGCTCTGGCATTGCAAGAAAACGGCTTTAAAGTTCGACTTCTCGATTTTTCTCAGGCTTTTTCTGACAAATACCGGCACGGTACCGGTCCTTTTCCAGCCGCCAAGGTGGCACAGTTACCAGCTCAGAAGCTTTGGGTTGATGAGATACGACTTTTGCCTCGAGGTCTGTCTTTTTGGTTACCAGGTGGGCCGCTCGAGCTGTCTGGGCCAGCAGCAAAGATTCATCAAAAGCAGCACCCATGTTTAGATGCCTTGATTCAAGAGCAGACACGCGACGAATTTAAGAGCGATTGGCTGCGGCGTTTTGTTAAAAGTTGGGCCTCTCCATACCATTATGATTCTTGGGTCGAGACTTCGGGTGAGGCATTTCCCTTTCGTAAAGACATTGGCCTGATTCCTTCAATTAAAGAGGCTAGAGTCCAGAGTTTTGAGCGATTTCAAGCTCTTGATTATGAGTATATCGCGTGCAGGGCTCTTAATGACGTTGGCGTTGGTGGCCACCGGATTCACGAAGTCGAAGTCGATGCGGGTCAAGTGAAGGCAATTCCTGGGCAACAGTGGATATGGTGCCTTTCCTCGCAAGAGACAGAACTCATTGGCAGCGCAAGCGCTCAGCAATTGTTCGGCAAGAGTGTGCGTAAGGCTGAGTGGGTGTGGATGTTCATGTTTGGCGCCTGTGATCGTGGTTCGTGGTCCAATGCTTTTCCAGAATATTCAATTGTCATTGAAGATATCCACTTGCCTTGGAACTACGCGAACTGTTTTTCGATGCGTTGGCATGACATGGACGTCTTTGAAATTTGGATGAAGGTACCTGCTGAAGCTGTGTTTCATGCTGAGCAGCGTGCGAGCTGGGCTGCGCGGGCGCAAGAGATTCTGCGTAATCGTTTGCCGCAGGCGCATTGGGCTGTGAACCCCGAGGAATGGGGGCTTTGTCCTCATTCTCCCGTTTTGGATGCGGCCACTCGCGACTGGCGTCAGCCAGCATGGAAAAATTGGGATTGGATTGCTCCTGAAACCTTGCCGCGTCTGGATTTTTCAGCTCGCTTGGAAAGGGAGTCGCAAAGTTACCAAAGGCTCACGCGATGGCGTGAGGAACAGATGATAAAGCAAGGAGACCGTCGTGATCGCCCGATACACTCGTCCTGAAATGGGAGTCCTGTGGACTCCGGAAGCCCGTTTTCAATGTTTGTTAGAGGTTGAGGTGGCGGTCGCTGAGGCGCAAGCTCGGCTGAAGATTATTCCCGAAAAGGCTTATCGGGATATAAAAAGAAAAGCTTGTTTTCAAGTTGAGCGAATTGACGAAATAGAAAAAACCACCAAACACGACATCATAGCCTTCGTGAGCAACATGGCTGAAAACGTTGGGCCTTCAGGTCGATATTTGCATTATGGCATGACCTCTTCGGATGTTTTAGACACGGCTTTGAGTCTTCAGGTGCGCAAGGCTGCAGGGGTTTTATTTGCTCGTTTTGACCAACTAGAAAAAGCTCTGATCGAACAAATTGAGCGCCATCGTTTCACTCTGACAGCAGGGCGGACACATGGAATGCATGCTGAGGCCACAACATTTGGCTTTAAGTTGGTCGGCAACTTAATGGAGTTTCAGCGCACTCGAGCGCGAGTTGAACGCGCGGTGGCTCAGTTGTCGATTGTTAAATTAAGTGGAGCTGTGGGCACCTATTCCACTCAGCCACCAGATGTTGAACGTCTGGTTGGCGAAAAGCTTGGACTCACGCCTGAGAGCTTAGCTACCCAGGTCGTTCCTCGTGATAGGCATGCAGAAATGATTTGGTCTTTGGCGATGACTGGCGCTGCCATTGAGCGCTTGGCTATTGAACTGCGCCACTTGCAGCGAACCGAAGTGGGTGAGGTTATTGAAAGTTTCACACCCGGACAAAAGGGCTCGAGCGCCATGCCCCACAAAAAGAATCCGATCAGTGCTGAAAACTTGACCGGTCTTGCCCGTATTTTACGAGCTAACGCTTCGGCCGCTATGGAAAATGTCGCTTTATGGCATGAGCGCGACATTTCTCACTCGTCAGTTGAGCGGGTGATTTTTCCCGATAGCTTTATTCTTGCGGATTACGCTCTTGATCGTCTAAGTCAGTTAGTAAAAGGGCTTTTTGTCGATAGTGAGCGAATGTTGCACAACATGCAACTTTCACAAGGACAGCTGTTTTCTTCTCAGGTACTCCTGAGCATGATCGATAAGGGTTTATCTCGTGAACAGGCCTATAAAATTGTCCAACGTGTCTGCCATGATCTTGAGCCTGGTGATTCCCTAGAGGCTCGTTTGCAGGCGGATCCAGAGGCTGGAAAATACGTCGATGCAAAAACCTTGCGTGCGATTTTTTCCGGTGAGAGGCAAAAACGTAGAATAGATTCTGTGATTCAAGGACTTATCAAGAGAAAGGCGAAAGGTCGCAATGGAAAAACGCAAGGGCGAGTTGCTCTACGAGGGTAAAGCCAAAAAAATGTATGCTGTTGAAGGACAGCCCAAGGAGATATGGGTAGAATACAAAGACTCATTGACGGCATTCAACGCGCAAAAAACAGGAAGTTTCGCTGGCAAAGGAGCGATCAACTCCCAAATCACCGCTCATCTCTATGCGCGACTCAAATTGGCGGGAATGCGTACTCATCTTATAGAGGTCATTAATGATCATGAGATGATTTGCGAGAAGGTAGCGATTATTCCTCTAGAGGTGGTTACACGCAATCGACTGGCTGGCTCTACGGCAAAAAAATTGGGCAAAAATGAGGGTACCGCGATTTCTTCTCCCTTAGTCGAGTTTTATTACAAAGACGATGCTTTGGGAGATCCATTTTTGAGTGATGACCAGGCTTTGTTGATGGGAGCTGTTGAAAAACGTGAAGAGCTCGATGTTCTCAAGCGCTTGGCGTTGGCCATCAATGAAATCTTGCGCGCAGAATTTCAGCGGGCGGGTCTTGAACTGATCGATTTTAAATTGGAATTTGGCCGGACGCTTGATGGAGAGATTGTTTTAGCTGATGAAATCAGCCCAGATACATGTCGACTCTGGGATATGAAGACTGGCGAAAAATTAGATAAAGATCGTTTTCGCAGAGACCTAGGCAATGTTGAAGGCGCTTACCGAGAAGTTTTGCAGCGGTTGAAAAATAATTAACTGAGACAGTGGGCGCAAAAGCAAATCCTAGCGCTCAAAAGGGGTAACTCATGAAAATTGGAGTGAAGATTCTGCCAAAAAATGAGGTTCTTGATACGCAGGGTCGCACGGTCGAAAACACTCTGCGAGCTCATCAGCGTGAAGTCAACCAGTGTCGCGTAGGCAAGTATGTGCAACTGGATATTAACGAAAGCGATGAGACCAAAGCTTTGGCTCGAGCCAAAGAGATAGCCGAGTTTGTTCTTTACAATCCTCTCATAGAAACCTACGAGCTCGAAGTGGTGAAGCGGTGAAGAAAACGGTAGGAATCTTACGTTTCTTAGGCACCAACTGTGATCGTGACGTGTGGCAGTCTGTAGAAGCTTTGGGGCTTGAGGCTCAGTGGCTTTGGTTTGAAGATCAGTTTCGTTGCGAGGATTTTACTGCCTTTATTGTTCCGGGTGGATTTTCGTATGGCGATTACCTACGCTGCGGTGCCTTGGCTGCAAAAGCGCCAGTTATGAGTTCTTTGCGTGAGGCTGCGGCGAAAGGGTATCCAGTTTTGGGTATATGCAACGGCTTTCAGATCTTGACCGAGGCTGGTCTTTTACCCGGAGCCCTGGTGCGCAATGAATCGCGCAAGTTCATTGATAAGTGGGTCGAATTGAAGATCGCTAATTTGGCGGGTTGGGCAACGGCTTTGCGGTCCGGAGAAACACTGCGCTTGCCGGTGGCCCATGGCGAAGGTCGTTTTTACGTTGAAGATGACGAACTTAAACGGATGCATGACCAAGGCCAAGTCTGGATGACCTACGTTGAGAATATCAACGGTTCAGTCGAGGCGATCGCCGGTGTCAGCAACCGAAGTAAAAATGTGTGTGGAATGATGCCCCATCCGGAGCGGGCAATGTTTTCTTGGATGGGTGGCGAAGATGGCCGCTCCGTATTGAATTCGCTTTTGAGGTAACCAATGACCGAACAGGAATTGCAGACCCATTTCAAAAAATACCGTTTAAATCGTGGAGAGTACGACCGCATTTGTAGCCTCTTGGGGCGTCCTCCTCGAGGAGTTGAGTGGGCCTTGTTCTCGGCTTTATGGAGCGAACATTGCTCATACAAAAGCTCTCGCCTACATCTCAAAAAATTTGCCTTCAAATCAAAACGAGTGCTGCAAGCCATGGGCGAAAATGCAGGTGTCATCGACTTAGGCCAAGGTGAAAAGGTGGCTTTCAAGATGGAAAGCCACAATCATCCCAGCTTTATCGAGCCTTTTCAGGGGGCGGCAACTGGAGTTGGTGGTATTTTGCGCGACATTTTTACTATGGGCGCGCGTCCAATTGCATTAGCAAATTATCTTTGTTTCGGTGAACCCTCGGCGAAACGGATGCAAACCTTAGTGGAGGGTGTCGTCAGCGGCATTTCCGGCTATGGCAATTGTGTTGGCGTGCCGACGGTGACTGGACAGACGGAATTTCATTCTTCATACAATACCAATATTTTGGTGAATGCGCTTGCTGTAGGACTGTTTTGCGATGGCGATCCTGTTGTCACCTCCAATGCGCGCGGAGCGGGCAACTTAGTTGTTTACGTTGGCGCGAAGACGGGACGTGATGGTGTACATGGTGCCAGCATGGCGTCGGAAGCATTTGGTGCTGAAAGCGAAAGTAAGCGGCCGACCATCCAAATTGGCGATCCTTTTATGGAAAAGCTTCTCATTGAGAGTTGTTTGGAGGTGATGAAACGGGATCTGGTTGTAGCCATTCAGGATATGGGGGCAGCGGGTTTGACCAGCTCTAGTTTTGAAATGGCTGCCAAAGGTGGAGTGGGCTTTCGTATTCACCTCGATCACGTTCCCTTACGTGACTCTTCGCTTGGGCCCGAAGAAATTCTACTTTCCGAGAGCCAGGAGCGAATGCTTTTGGTTTGCGAACCAGGCAAACTGGAAGCTATTAAAGCGGTATTTCACCGTTGGGGACTGGATGCTTGTTCTATCGGTGAAGTGACCACAGGGACTGATGTTGAGCTTTACTGGAAGGGCGACCTGATTTGCCAAATTGATCCCAAACTGCTCACCGATAATGCCCCAATGTATGATCGGCCTTACGACTCTTGGACAGCTAGGAATAAAAAGCAATCCTTGCAAGCTGAACCAGTGGCTTTAGATAAATCACTGCGTTCGGTTGAAGGCACTTCACGGCAATGGATTTATCAACAATATGATCAACGGGTGGGGGGCGCAACGGTTCGCGACTGTGAACATGATGTGGCGGTCGTGCGACTTCCGCACAGCGGCCGTGCTTTGGGTTTGGTTCTTGGCTGTCGTCCGTCGATCATGCGACTTGATGCTCGCTTAGGTGGATACGATGCAGCCTTTTATCCCGCACTTGAACTGGCCGCAAAAGGCTTTCAAGCCTTGGCGATGACCGATTGTTTGAATTTCGGAAATCCTGAGAAACCAGAAATTATGAGCGAATTTGTAGCTTCGGTAGACGCTCTTGCAGATGCCGCTAAGTTGCTTGATGCTCCTGTGATCAGTGGAAATGTCAGTTTTTATAACGAAACCTTGAAGCAAAATATCACTTCTACTCCAGCCACTGGGCTAGTGGGCTTGCGTGATAACGTCGATTCGATACCGAGCTCGCATTTTAATCAGAATTGTGAGCGAATTTATCTATGGCGTTTTGATGCTATTCAGATGGTGGGAGACCAGCTAGGACGCAATCCACACTTTACTGGCGATATGAATCCAGCTCAAGTTGCGCAATGGTTAGGCCTGGTGCTGCGAGCTTCGCATTTGCCAAATATTCACGCCACTAAAGTGGTGGGTAAGTTTGGTTTGGGTTATGCTCTTTATCGAATGTGTCAAGGTGAACTGGGCGCGAGGGTTGAGCTAGGTGAGTGGGCGCCTGATTTAGCCGCTTTCGGCCAGGAGCGTATGTATGAAGTGTTGTTTAGTGGCAGTCAGTCGGCGCTGAAAGACCTGACTGAATTAGCTCACGGTTCAGAAACATCAGTTTGGGATATTGGCGGTGTCACGCGTGGAGAACTCACGCTTGGTGGCGAGCGGAAGGATTTGAGTGCATTGCATGGACTTTATCGAGGTGGATGGAGCGAAAATTTCCCGGGGCTTTCGTGAAGAATGTGCGGTTTTTGGTGTTTGGGGTGATCCTGAAGCCAGCCGCATGACCTACTTGGGCCTCTATGCGCAACAACATCGCGGTCAAGAATCTGCGGGAATTGTTGCGCTCAACGAGAATCAACATGTCGTGCATAAGGGCATGGGTCTCGTGGGAGATGTTTTTAAAGAGTCTGATCTGTTGCGACTGGCAGGCTGGGCAGCTATTGGGCATAATCGGTATTCCACCACGGGCGCTAGCTTACAGTACAATGTACAACCCCTAGCGGCTCATTTATCGAATGGTCCGGTGGCCGTGGCCCATAATGGCAATATTGTTAATGCGGAAAGCTTGCGTGATGAATTGAAGCGCGGTGGGGCCATATTTCAGGGCACCAACGACACGGAATGTTTGTTACACCTTTTGGCCAGAAACCCGTCTACTGATATTCTGACTTGTTTAAAAGAAGCGTTGCCACGTTTGGAAGGCGCTTACTCTTTGGTGATTCTTACCCACGATCGCTTGATTTGTGCACGTGATCCGCATGGCTTTAGGCCGTTAGTTTTGGGTCGGCGCTCTCTAGGTGATGGTCGTTTTTCTTGGGTGGCCGCCTCTGAGACCTGCGCCTTTGACCTGATTGGCGCTAAATATGTGCGTGAAGTTGAACCGGGTGAAATCGTTTGGTTTGACCACGAAGGCGAGCATCGTGAACGCTTGCCGGGAGAGCCACGCCGTTTGGCAAAGTGCGTTTTTGAGCACGTTTATTTTGCGCGTCCTGACTCTCAGGTTTTTGGGCTTAGCGTTTATGAGTCGCGTAAGCGCATGGGCGAAATATTGGCTACGGAAAACATTGTCGATGCCGATATTGTAGTTCCAGTTCCTGATAGTGGTGTACCAGCTGCCATTGGGTATTCAAGGCGCAGCGGGATTCCATTTGAATTAGGAATCATCCGTAATCACTATATTGGACGAACATTTATTCAGCCGAGTCAAAGCATCCGCAGCTTTGGAGTAAAGATAAAACTCAATCCTCAGTCCGAAGTCCTTAATGGCAAACGTGTGGTTGTGGTTGATGACTCTTTGGTGCGCGGAACAACCAGTCAAAAAATTATTCGACTGATTCGCTCGGCCGGAGCAAAAGAGGTTCATTTTAGAATAGCATCTCCACCAACAACTGGACCATGTTACTATGGTGTTGATACGCCAGGAAAATCTCAGTTGATTGCCGCACAACATTCGCGCGAAGAGATTCGTGAATTTATTGACGCGGACTCCCTGGCCTATCTCTCGGTGGAAGGCATGATGAGAGCTGTGCGAGGCAACGAACGCGAATTCTGCGCGGCATGTTTCGACGGCAATTATCCGACAGCAGTCGATGCACGCTAAATTTTATTTTTAGTTTGTAGGAATTGCATGAGTCCGCAGGTATTGCTCTTCTAGATACCGGCAAACTTTTCATTTGTAGCATAGTGGTTCGGAGTTTCTTTATGTCCCCTTAGAATTTAATCTAAGGGGGCAGTGTATGAAGAAGACCATGTATGTGTTATTTGCGCTCGTCGTAGTTGGTATTCATTTTGAGTCAGCTTATGGAAGTGCTCGTTGTCGTTCTGAGGGCGCAAGTGACAAAAGGCTACGTAGTTCCGATTTACGTTGGAATATTGCCTACGCCGATATGATGACACTTTTCACTTCGATTTATAATTCGGGAAAAAGATTGCCAAAGCGTGCTTACTGGGATGAAGCCGATGGCACTTATAAACTACCTTTTGATGAAAATCGCGGAGGAGATGTGACTATCAGCACCGATTTTGTGGCTTCGGTGCGCAATCACATCGAGAAGGCATTGCAACGCGGATACGCCGACGCCGTTTTTTTTTCTGATATGGGACATTCGCACTTTTTTATTCCAAAAGACAAATTTGACAATGTCTACAAATCAATTCCAGTGAACCAATTTAGTCGTCTTTATCGTGAACTTTTGCTCGATTCAGAAATGCAAATTCTTTATCACACTGCTGAGCAAATGGAGCATAAGCCGCTGCCAGCTGAACCATCAGTGAGAGATCTTTATTTGCAGTGGCGATTCTTTACGCGAAATTTGCTTGGGGTTAATCTTCCTAATGGCGCGGTTTACGTTTATCCCTCTTTAGATAATCCTGGTAACACATTACGCGACTTACAAGGATTTGCCTATTGGGGGGGAGGATTCAACCTGAGCGCCAGTGAGCAAGGCTGTTTTGAATATCGAGATGCCCATGGTGAGATACGTTACTTTGATATCAGCTTGTATGATTTGACAGCGGACGATTCTATACGTTCGCAGCATTTTTTGCAGGGTGTGAGTTGCCGAGGGCAGTGATCGTGCTTAAAAAGTCGGCAATCTAAAAATGGATCGTTTGCTTCTGAGAAAATTAAGAGCTCATTAATCGCTGATAGAACGCAAAACGGATTTGGTATACCCTCCTAGTAAGTCGTCACGTCCAAACAAGGGGGCTTCAATGAGCACATCTTCGACCAAGTTTAAAATTCTTATTTTGGGCGGTGGCAGCGGTGGTATATCTTTGGCTGCGAGACTGTCCAAAACCGTCCCGTCTGGACAAATTGGCATCGTTGAACCTTCTGAGACGCACTCTTACCAGCCTCTCTGGACTCTTGCAGGTGCTGGCGTCGTGAGCAAAGAACAAACGCAAAAGTCTGAAGCTTCATTGATCCCTGCCGGAGTAGAATGGATCAAAGATCGTGTGGCAGCTATTGATCCTGAGAATAAATCTGTCTCCACCGTGGCAGGTCGACAGTTGTCATACGAATTTTTGGTGGTTGCGACGGGGCTTAAGTTGAATTGGGGCAAAATAGAAGGACTTGGAGAAAACCTAGGTAAAAATGGCATCTGTACCATTTATGAATATGACCAGGTTGATAATACGGCACAAATGCTCAATGAATTTAACGGTGGTACCGCAGTTTTTGTTATGCCACCTACGCCGATCAAGTGTGCTGGAGCACCGCAAAAGATCATGTATTTGGCCGACAATATTTTTCGCAATCGCGGCGTTAGACAAAATTGCACAATTAAATTTGCTACAGCAGGAAAAGGCATGTTCGGTATCCCTGTTTTTGCCGAGGCTTTAACCAAGGTTGCGCAAGAAAAGGGAGTACAGCCTTATTATCAACATAAGATCGTGGGTGTTGATGCGGCCAAAAAGGAAGCCATTTTTGATGTGAATGATGAATCTGGGCAAGTGACTCGGCAGTCGTTGAAATATGATTTATTGCATTTGGTGCCAACTATGTCCGCACATGACTTCATATCAAATTCACCACTTTTGGCTGTTCAAGAAGGTGAGCAAAAAGGCTGGTTGGCGGTGGATAAGTTCACTCTTCAGCACCTTAAGTACCCCAATATTTTTGGAATTGGAGATGTGACTGGTGTTCCAAACTCCAAAACTGGGGCAGCGATTCGCAAACAATACCCGGTTGTGGCGCAAAATTTATTGTCGGTCATGAATGGTCGATCGCCTGAGGCGAAGTACGACGGCTACTCCTCTTGCCCCTTGATTACTGAGATTGGAAAAGTGATGCTCGCCGAATTTGGTTATGATTCTAAGCTTATGCCTACGTTTCCATTGGATCCAGTGATACCCCGAAGGTCTTATTGGTTTCTGAAGAGATACCTACTGCCTAGGCTTTACTGGCAAGGTATGATGAAGGGAATCGCTTAAAACCAGGCTGGCCCTTCTGTTCAGATCCTATTCGCAAACAAAGCCGTAGTTAATTTTACTCGTCAATATTTCGACGTCATCTCCTACTTTTAGTGGACCCACTCCTTCCGGAGTTCCAGTAAATAAAAGATCACCGTCGCACATTGGCCACCAGCGAGGTAAATCCCGAATTAGAAAGTCTGGAGTAAAACGCATTTCACTCCCCCTGGATTGCTGCCGTATTGCTCCATTCACCGTGAGGGTGAATTCAAGGTTCATGGTTTCCTCAAGCGAGGTTACGGGCTGCCATGGGCCTACGATGGCCGCATTGTGAAACACCTTAGCTTTTTCCCATGGTTGGCCGGCTTTCTTTAACCGCGTTTGCAAATCTCTAAGCGTTAAATCCAATCCCAAAGTGTATTCTACCAAGGTCAATTCTGAACCGGCTTTGCCTATTTTAAACACAAGCTCAAGCTCATGGTGGATTTCACCCTGCTTTGGTAACTTGACCCGATGGTTGGTACCAGACAATGTCAAAAGGGTGCTTGGTGGCTTTATAAAATAGGTGGGTTCATCGGGCACGGGATCACCTAATTCTAAAGCATGCTTCAAATAATTTTTTCCAACACAAACAATTTTGTCCATAGTTGAGGTTTAACAAGTCTGTGGCTTGGCAACAACCTCAATCCCATCTAGACTTCAGATTATGCAGTTAGAGGCTTTGCAACCTGGGGACATTGTTGATCTCGTCGCGCCGGCGAGCGCGTGCTCTCGTTCTGACTTGGATCAGGGTATTTGCGCTATTCGTGAATTGGGTTTAATTCCACGCGTGCCCAAGAATATATTTGCAAAATCGGTACTGTTTTCAAACAGCGATGAAAGGCGTCTCGAGCAGCTCCGCGTCGCTCTTTACGCGAGAGATAGCAAGCTTATTTGGTGCATTCGTGGCGGCTATGGAGTTTTGCGTCTTATGCCGGAAATTCTGCGATGGCGCCCACCACAACATCGCAAATTGGTTCTTGGATACAGCGATATCACCACTTTGCATCAGCATTTGAATCAGCAGTGGAATTGGCCGAGTCTGCATGGTCCTCTTGTTGATCGTTTGGGGCGTGGGGCAATAAAGGGTTCGGAGAGGCGATATTTGCTAGGTTTGCTTTTTGGTCGAGTGGATCAAATCTGTTTTCATAATTTGAAGCCTTTGAATGCTCAGGCTAAAGCTTCTCGCGTTATTAGAGGAAAAGTCCTCGGTGGCAATATGGCCGTCCTGCAATCAGGTTTGGGTACACCCTCAGCAATGGATCCGCGCGGAACCATTTTATTTTTTGAAGATATCGGCGAGCGCCCACATCGCATGGATCGTATGTTAACTCAATTTGAACAAGTGGGCTGGTTTAGAAATGCCCGAGCAGTTGTTTTAGGTGATTTCATTCTGGGCGAAAGTAAGGATCGGCGAAATTTGTGGAAAGATGTCATTCCACGCTTCGCTGAAGCACAGAAAATTCCTGTCCTTTGTGGATTGCCGGTGGGTCACAGCTCCCGCCGTCAGTGGCCTCTTCCTCTGAACACATGGGCTGAGTTGGCTCTTGGTGTTCGCGGACAATTAACCGTAAAGAGTCCGGTGCGACTTAAATGAATGGGTTTGAGCGCGGTCTCAAAGCGCGTTTCAATAATATTGAGATTGGTCAATTCACACCAGGTTTGTTGGTTGATGTGCACGTGGGTGGTCGACGAAAAGGATCGTTGGCTGTTGGCGAAACTTATGATTTTTATGATTTGGCATCCTTAACAAAAATTTTATTTACTGCATCCGCAGCGATGCAAACTTTCGCAGATTCTCCCCGTGCCCTTGCAAAGCCCGTGAGAGATTTATTGCCCTGGTGGCCGCACGAGAGCACGACGCCGAGACGATTGATGACTCATACCGCCGGGCTTGATTGGTGGCGTCCTTTTTACAAGCAATTGCATGGACCCATTGAGCCCGAGCCACGGTGGCGGCAATTGTTGGAATTGCTGTGCTCCTTGAAACCAAAAAAATCTGATGCAGCTGTCTACTCTGATCTCGATTTATGGATGATGGGCGCTTTGCTCGAGGC
>JAYQON010000044.1:0-23105 GCA_038144835.1 Bdellovibrionales bacterium | reverse complement strand
GTGGTACGCCAAATAAACAAACACCTCAGCCTGCACCCAATTCTGAAACTGGCGCAGTTAAAGAAGAAATATAGCTTACCTATAGTTGGTCGTCTTAACCTCACAGAGCTTTTTCAAAGTCTTGAATTAATTTTTCGTCTGCAGGCTGGTAGCCTGCGGGCTCAAAAACGTCGCAGTTGAACTTGGCGTCTTGGAGTTTTGTTCGCAGGTCTTCAGCATGCAGCCCGCCGATGACGATTGCTGCCGCGGTAAAATCGGTGTCTTTTGCCAATTTTACGAAGCCTTCGTTGCGCTCACGCAACGATTTTAAAAAGGCATCTAGGTCAGACTTCATATTGCTTTTGATTATGGCTAAAAGCTTTTCAACTTTCGTAGTGCGCGGTAGTTTTAATAAATCTGCGGCGGCTTCAGCGTACATTTTTAAGCGATCATGGTCGGTATTGTTTTCTGTAAGTCGCGACCAGAAGCCGAGCCATCCACGCAGGTTGGAAATTCGCAAATTCCCTTCTTGAATTAATTTTTCATTGTCACCGCAAAGTGTACGCAATTTAGCTCCGTGTCGAGCGGCAAGTTTGAGTGGTACATGAGTAAGAATGCGAGAAAAGGTTTTTGTTTGCGAAATTTTTTTGAGACTGGCGTAGTCCCAACCATTGAACTTAAGTTTAAATTCTTGATTTATTTCTCCCTCACAACCTTCGGCCATAAGGACTTGTAGCTTCTTCTTTTTTACAAGCTCGTTGAGCTGTTTATAGATGTCGGTTTGATTGGTCTCTTGTGGGTACTTTTCTTTGAAACCTTTGGTGATGGTGGTGGGTGGCAAATGCCATTGTTTGATAATTCGGACATATTTTGCACCCTCGCGCGGTTCGCAAGAGGCTATTTTGGTTAAAGCGCCGTGGCTCGGCACCGATTGCAATGCCCAAATCAAAAACCAAATCAAAGCGCCGTCTCCTGTGTTGTTTTTTCAGATTGTATCTACTCTTAAACCGATATTGGACAAAAATAAAGTAAGGAGGGGGGTGGGAAGGCCTAGCATTCCTTCCCACCCATTTGACAAAAGGGGTTTTTGCTCGTTGCTCTCAGGTCTCGAATTTAGGCTATGGGTCTAAAATGGGTATTAAACAGCCATTAAAAGAAATTCACAGGCTTGCGGCTGGTGGCGAAAATCAGGTAATTTCCGACTTATGAGAGTGCTTATTGTTGAGGACGAGAAAAAGACCGCAGGGTTTATCCGTAAAGGGTTGCAAGAAGCTGGATACGTTGTAGAGGTCGCGGAAAGTGCCGGTGCAGGGCTCACCATGTCCGCCAACTCTGAATTTGATTTGGTGATTCTTGATGTGATGCTTCCTGATGGCAATGGAATTGATGTGGCCCGTCAGCTGCGCAACGAAAATTTTAAGGGTTTTATCCTTATGCTGACGGCTTTGGATTCAACTCGCGACAAAGTGCGCGGATTGGATTCAGGAGCGGACGATTATTTGCCTAAGCCCTTTGAGTTCGATGAGCTTTTGGCTCGCATACGCGCTTTGTTTCGTCGCAAGGAGGGTGGGCGGACGCGCTTACACTTTGAAGATTTGCAGATGGATTTGATTCAACGAAGAGTACAAAGAGCCGGCCAAGATATTGCCCTCACGCAAAAAGAGTTTGCTCTTTTGGAGTACTTCTTGCGCAACGCCAATCGTCCTTTGACTCGCACTGAAATTGGCGAAAATGTTTGGGATGTACACTTTGATAACGAAAGTAACGTGATTGACGTTTATGTTCGCCACTTGCGTAAAAAAATTGATGAACCCTTTGGCTCGCGACTTTTGCACACGGTGACTGGTTATGGTTACGTGCTTAAGCAGGGAGAACGATTGCCGTCGTTGGATCAAACTTTGCCCGTATCCTCAACAAAATGATGCGCCTACGGCAGCATGGAATCCGCTGGCGGCTTGCGACCCTCTACCTGAGCATTTTCACATCCGGGCTATTGGTCTTTTGTGGGCTTTTGTTTCAGTATTTTCAACGCACCCAGATCCAGGCCTTCGATACGACTCTTTATAATTTTGCCGTAGATATCAGCGCCAATTTAGAAATGGATTTTGTCGGACGACTTTTCGTAGTCAATTCCAGTGCTGCTGAAGCGGGCAAGTTATTTCCTTTTCATTTGGGAGGCAGCTTTCTTGAAATACGCGACTCCAGTGGAAGGGTGCTGTTGCATTCTCGTTCTCTCAAAGACAAGAATTTGCCGATAGATCCACAAGTTCTGAACCGAATGCCAGAGGAAAAAGCCATTTTTCAAACCATCAGTGCCTCTCGATTGGGATTACGTTCAACATCACCAGACCTGCGATTGCTGACCTTTTGGTCCATGCATAAGGATTGGCGTGAGCCTTTAATCTTGCAGGTGGCGGTGCCTTTGGACTTACCTCGCCAAGAGCGAGCTGACCTGCTACTTTTTTTTCTTTTAGGAATTCCCATTTTTTTACTTGTTGCAGGGATGGCAGGCGTTTGGCTATCCAAGCAGGCTTTGCGACCGGTTCATGAGATCACATTAAAAGCTAAGCAAATCACTGGCGTTGAGAAACTGACAGAAAGATTGCCTGTGCCTGAAGCGCACGATGAAATTCGTGAGTTGTCGGAGACTTTTAACGGTATGTTGGATCGGCTTGAGAGAGCTTTTGCTAGTCAGGACCGCTTCATATCTAATGCATCCCACCAGTTAAAAACTCCCCTCACCATTCTTAAAGGTGAGTTGGATATGTTGCGCAAACGGCCCGGCAAGGATGGAGAAATTGCCGCCGGGTTGGACTCAGCTTCCTCTGAGATCGATCGTCTAATCACACTGGTGCAAGATCTTTTGCTTTTGGCTCGCTTAGAAGCTGGCGATGACGGCATTGCTTTTGTTCCCGTGCGCTTGGATGAGGTGCTTATGCGGGTGGTTTCGCGCGTACAAAAGCTGGCTAAAAACAAGGGCGTTCGCTTGATCACGCATCTGTTGGCCGAAAATTCTGAATCTGAGCTGGATGTCGAGATCAATGGAGACGAAGATCTGCTCGATTCAATGATGGAAAATTTTATGGAAAATGCCGTCAAATATGCGCCAGAAAATTCACTTGTGGAGCTGCATCTCAAAGCATGTCCGCAGCATGTCGAGCTCAGAATTCGTGATCATGGTCCCGGAGTACCGGCTGAGTTGCGGCAAAAGATTTTCGAGCGCTTTCAGCGAGTACAGCCATCAAATGAGATCGCTGGTTCAGGCTTGGGGCTGTCTATTGCTTCCGAGATCGCGGCCCTCCACAAAGTTCAGGTTGACCTAGATGAGGCGCCCGATCATGGGACGGTTGTCACATTGCGATTCCCTCGCGCTTAAGGCGTGACATCTGGCTTTGTGAGAGTTTTAACAGTGGCATGCCTCTATTTGTTTACGCCTTCTTTGCGGCGACTCTCGGGTCATTGTCCGGCCTGGGTGGCGGTGCTTTTTTGATGCCCTTTTTGGTTCAGATCTATGGTGCCGAGTATGGCCCTGCAAGCTTAGCGGCAATTTCTTTAAGTTTGGCCTTTATGAATGCTTTGAGTGCTTTGTTTCTTGGAGGGCAGCTTCGGTATGTTGATTTTAAATATGCCCGCCCAATGACGTTGTTTACCGTTGTGGGTGGATTTTTTGGCTTATTAATTCAGAGCTTGGTCGTGCGTGGTCAATTTGAGCTTTATCTGGCCGTTTTTTTAGGCCTGCTGGGAGTTTATATCTTTTGGCGCTCTCCGGGAGCAGATGCGCAAATTGCCGATCCGTCGGAGCCATTTCAGTTACTGGACGGCGTAGTCAGTGTGTTGACTGGTGTTCTGGCTACTTTTTTTGGTGTGGGCGGCGGAGTTGTGCGAGTTCCGTTTATGGTTTATGTCCGCCGTCGAGCCGTACGCGAGTCTACGGCGACCTCACAGCTAGTTTTGGGTATTTTAGCTGCAGTTTCTTTGTTAATTCTGGAAGGCGTGTTTCGCGCCAAAGCCCCGTGGTCCGATATTGTTTTTATGGCACCAGCAGTGTTTGCTGGCGGGGTCGCCGGCAGTCGCTTGGCCGCTCGTCTCAAAGGCATCTGGATTGTGCGTTTTTTAGCTTTGGTACTGCTCTTCTTGGCTTACCGCGTATGGATGCGGACGGTTTAAATCCAAGGTTGACGCGGCCCTAAGCAGGCTTTAACTTTCTGTCTTCCTTGGATGCCCAAATGGCGGAATTGGTAGACGCGCTACATTCAGGGTGTAGTGGGAGCAATCCCGTGGAGGTTCAAGTCCTCTTTTGGGCACCATTCTTCGTTTGAAGCTCACGGGAACCGCCGGCTCAAGGGCTGTCATAAGAGATATTATAGTACTCAACACTCGGTGATTCAGTGGCGCTGACGCATTGATATTTATAGTAATTGTAATAGGTGCCGCCTTCGCCATCGTAGGTGCCGTCGAGATGACAAATTACCGAAGAATGGTAGTCCTTGGCCATACACGAAGATGGAATTTGCGAGGAGCTATACACCAAGGGAATACTGCTGTAGCTGCCACTCTCATCATTACTAATTTGGCAGAGGCTGTTTCCACTGTATTGGTTTGTGGAATATGCGATTTTTTTGTAGACGCACGCACGCTGGGTGCAACTGGCTTTTGTGAACGATCCGCTCAGTGTTCCATTGTTGCAGTAGCGAGTTTCTGACTGACAAGTGGTTGTTGATGGGCAAAAAATTTCCTGACTCTGAAAAGCGACTACCGACAAACCACTGGGAACTGAGGTTCCCCAAGGTGTGGTGCAGGGTGAGTCACCATTGCCTGCTCCGCGATCCGTAACGGTGATTGCAATCTCTACGGATTGCCCGGATTGGTCAGTGACTCTTGCCCTAAAATTGCCCGCTATGAGTGGACCCGACAATACTCCATTACTGCTTAAAGTTCCGCTGCCTTGGATGAGTGAAAAACTGTAAGGAGGTATTCCCCCCGAAACGGTAAGGTAAGAGGATTGATCGGTAAAAATTGCCGCGGGACTAAAACTTGCGGAAATACCTGTCGCCGTGGTGGGTCCCGTCTCGGTAGAGTTCGAGGAATAGTTATTTACTTCCTGTGGTAGGTCTTGAGCGCAGTTAGAATACAACGTCAGTAATAAAAAAAGCCCAGCACCGACGCCGATCCATCGCGTGACCCTCATTAATCCCCCCTGGTTGACACTTTCTCAGTTTATAACACCAATGGGTAAGAGCGAATTTTCTCGTGATAATTGTCTCAAGAAGAGAATCTTTGTTTCAGTTTGATACGCAAGGCAATTTCAACAATTTCGCAACAATTTGCTCTTACACTCAAGGGACGAGGCCAAGGAGGAGTATCCAATGCCGAAACTAAAAGCAATTCACATTCTGCTGGTATTTGCTGCCGCATTGACCGCTTGCTCAAAATCAAAAACTTCAACCTCTGCGCCCACAACTGCAGCAGCCAGTGTTTCGGCAATCTCAGTAATGACAAGTTCAACCTACCTGGAGTTTGGAGCCAGTGCGATCATCACGGTCTCAGGTGGTAGCGGTATTTACAATAATGCTGTTGCCTCTGAAGGAACCTTGGTCAACAGCGGAACCGGTACATATTTATTTACGGCTCCCGCCAGTTCTACATTAGGTTACGTGACGATCACCATATCGGACAGTTTGGGCGCGAGTGGCTACACGTCGATCACTCTTCCTAGATCCACACCTACGCCGACAACGACGCCTTTGAGTTGCACCGGCACTTATACCGCAGATATTGCCGGCAATCCGGCCCGGCTATCGCTTGTGCAAGATCAATCAGGAAGGGCAGAGGGCTACCTCTACATGATGAACTATTATTACCCAGTGAGCGGAACCTGTGCGTTGACCTCAGCGGGAGGCACAATCAATTTTACGAATCTAGTGAACTCTGTCGCCTACACTGCCACGGCCACTCTGAGTGGCAATTTATTGGCTCTTACTGGAACACTAAATGCCGCCGGCGCTACGTATGCTTGGAATGCCTTTTCGCAATCTGCTCCCAGTGCGCTGATTAATCCAAGTGTAAATTGTGGCGGCCTTTACAATGCCACTATAGCAGGCGCAACGGGAGCGACTTTGGCTCTTGTGCAAGACTCAAGCGGTGCGCTTGGAGGACATTTGCAGCTACAAGGTTATTTGTACGTGATCACTGGCATGTGTAATGGGACGACGTTGACGTTAACGAATCTGACCACCGGTTCGCAGTATACGGGAACTATTTGGACAAGCGGTGCAGCGCGTTTGCTGTCAGGTACATTCACTGTGCCCGATGGCACGCGATACGACTGGTCGGCTGTTTCTCAATGAGATTAGGGGAAAGTAGTATGAAGAACTCAAAATATTTGATGATGATCATGCTCTCGTTAAGCGTTTTGCAGATGGCTTGCTCTGACAAAAAAAAGGTCAAAGATTTTTGGGCAGAGTGTTCAAAAAGTCAGGCTTGTCTTGATCAATATCGAAATGCAGCCAAGGCTGTTGCGATTGGTGGACCCGCTGCCGCAGCTGGCCTTCCTCAACTGGCCAACGCCACGCAAGGACTTTTGCCTGGCCAGGTTCCCGATCCAAAACTTCTTCCGGCTTCCATCAGTGAGCAGCAAATCAAAGCTCAAGCCGTAAAAATTGAGGCTGCACTCAATGAGCTGGGCGGGTATTCACCAAAGCCCGCAGCGCCCTCAGGCGGAGCCGTCACACCCACTTCGGCGGGGCGAACTTTCGCTTCTGGAGGGGGAGGCCCAGAGCAGGTTGAAATTGGTGTCACAAGACTGCCAGACTACGGTCCGGCATCGCCTGAGACGGGTTCATTTTCTGCCGCGTCCGCATCGACCCCATTTGATAATTTTTCTGTGAGTGATCCGCAAAGCGGCACCAGTCGCTAGTCAGTTTCGGATATTTTTCTCACATTTCGCTTTTAAAAACTGGCATCATGGTGAAGAGAGGTTCTCTCACCATGATTCGTATTTTATTGATCGAAGATGACTCAATTTTAGGCTCCGGGCTCAAAAGGATGCTTGAACAAAAAGGTTATAGCGTTCGTTGGGCGCGTGATTTGCGTACAGCCCAAAAGGAAAATCTAACGCATGACTTTGACGTCGTCCTTCTTGATCTTATTTTGCCAGACGGTAATGGTCTCGCGTTCTGTGAAGATCTGCGAAAGTCAGGATCGCGCCTGCCGATTTTGGTGCTCTCGGCTCAGGTCGATGAGGAGGCAGCCGTTCAGGGCCTTTCAGCGGGAGCCAATGATTATATTCGTAAACCTTTTGGCTATAAAGAGTTGATCTCACGTATTGCAACCGCCTTGCGAGAGCCCTTGCTGCGCGACGATCAGGTACGCTTCGAAAATTTGATGCTCTTGCGCATTCAGCGACGCACGTTGTATGCGGGCCAGGAGGTTGATTTCAGTCGGCGTGAATTTGAAATACTACTTCTTCTTGTTGAGAAGGGTGGAACAGTGGTTACCCGGGAACAATTAGTTGGGGCTATGGATAAATCAGGTGAGATTCTTGATCGCACCATAGACTCGCATTTAAGCCGCATTCGTTCCAAGTTAGAGAAGGCGGGCGTAAAAGATCTAAGAATCACCTCAGTTTATGGTGTGGGCTATCGGCTTGAGCGAGTGGCTTGAATCCAAACACATTAGCATAGATTACGTTGGTCGGGGCGACCCATGGCTAACAAAAATGGATTTTGAGACTGTAGTTCGCTGAATTGATGTTTGCTTTTTAGGTTTTTCCAATCGTTAGCGATCAAAATTTGACCAATGGATCCGCCCAGACTTGATCCCGGTCCAAGGAGGATCAACGCATCGGGCGCATATTCTTTAAGTGCCACCGTCACCGAATGGGTGAAGTCGTAGCTGTCGACGACTTGATGGCGCAAAGTGTATTCATAAAGCGAGCTTATATTAGTCGAATAAGGTTTCCAAATGTGGCCGCGTCCATCGATGAGGGGAATTGCAGGCGGTTTGAACAGTGATATGGGAAGAAGTTCAAAAGCTCTTGCTGAAGTCTCGCGCAGTAAGGGCGTGTGAAAAGCGGCATGATTTATCAGTTGAAAAGGGTAGTTCTCAAAAGGTGGGAGCTCCTTAAGAAGAGCCGATACCCCGAGCTTGTTGGCCCCAAAAACAATAAAACCACCCAAATAAATTGAATGGTAAATTTCTGCACCTTCGCGAGCCTGTGCTCGCAGCAGGGCTTGGTCGACCAAAGACTGACGTTCAAGTGATGGGCGCCAGTTCTCATCGCACACAGGGTAAATCACCTGTCCGCCGATGATTTCTTGCTTCATCATTGAGCCCATCGTGTTGATCACGTCAAAGCCACTGGCCCAATCTAAGCTACCGCCAAAAGCGAGCGTGAGATACCAGCCCATGGAATTGCCAGTGATTGCGACGATGTCATATTTTTCTCGATCGATAGCCATAAAATCCGCATAGGCGCAGGCATAAATCAAAGACGATGCATGTTCACCGCGTGTGTGCAGTTGCGGTTTAAAAAGGTTATCGTTATCGAGATCTGAGATTGTTGGTTCGCCCAAATTGGCTCTACGCGAATCGATGTCAGAAATAAAGTCTTTCACATGACTGCCATATTGACGAAGATAGCCCAAGGTTTCCTTGGTATAGCTTCCTCTGCCCGGGCAAACCACGACGGCTCTTTTTTTCATACGCGATTCACCAGGCGTAAGGCGTTGATTATAATTTCGTCACACGACGGCAGTCCTGCGGCCGCCGCTTTGCCAAGTGGTATGAAGCAATCGTCCGCGGCGACAACCTTGACTTTGGGTGTGCGTATGGCTTTTTCCAATATTAAGCTGCACATCCACTCGCTCCACGAACCCGTTTTACGGCACTCATCAACGATCAAAACGTGAGGGCAATCGCCGATCTCCTCGAGCAATTTTTCTTCTTTGATGGGTGCTAGCCAACGCAAATCAATGATCTTTGCCTTAAGCTCATGCTTTTCAGCCAAAATTTGTGCCGCTTGCCGAGAATAATAGTATCCATTGCCATAGGTAATGATCGTTAATTCGTGGCTATCACCAAAGACACCAAACTCACCCAATTCAATTTTTCCAGTTTTGGGGTAAGAGGCCGTCCACATTTTATCATTGGCCGCATGAAGGTCACGAGTCATATAGAGGGCAATCGGTTCAATAAAAACAACTATGCGACCGCGTTCCCACGCCTCTTCGGCGCAAGACCTCAGCATACGCACGGCATCCTCTCCGTTGGACGGGACCGCGATGATCACTCCGGGTATGTCTCTGAAAATGGCAAGCGAGTTGTCGTTATGAAAATGGCCGCCAAAACCTTTTTGGTAAGGTAGCCCGGCAATACGAATAATCATACCGTTGGTAAACTGTCCTTGCGAGAAAAACGCCAGGGTTGCAGCCTCACCTCGAATTTGATCTTCGGCATTATGGATGTAAGCCAGAAACTGAATTTCCGGAATCGGCAAAAATCCATTATGTGCAAAACCGATGGCGTTGCCGAGGATTGTTTGTTCGTCCAACGGTGAATTGAAGATACGGCGTGGACCAAATTTTTTCCATAAACCCTCGGTGACATTATAGACGCCACCTTTTTGCGCCACATCTTCGCCAAAGATCACGGCTCCCGGGTAGCGCAGAAGGACTTCGTGCAGTCCCAAATTGATGAGCTTTGCTAAATGTAGGGGCTTGTCCAGATCACCTGCGGCCTGTTGCAATAAACTCTCATCAGGTGCGGGTGGAGAAACCTTGGGATGCGCGCAAGCAGTTAGACTGGCGCGCACTTCTTCGCGTTTAAGGTATTTGGGGCGAGTCTTGGCATACTCGCCGATGGCAGCAACCTGTGCCTCTATTGTTTTGTAAATATCGAGAATCTCTTGACTTGAGGCCAGGCCGTTTTCCATAGCGAAGCGAGCTGAATGCAGCAAAGGGTCGTTGAATTCGTTAGCTTCAATGCGTGCAAGACTGTTGTATGAGTTTTCGACATCCGAACCCGCGTGTCCCAACAAACGTACACATTTCATGTGCAGCATGACTGGTTTACGTCGCAAACGGGCATAGCGTTCTGCTTCTCGCGCCGCTCGGTATGTATCGGTAAGGCTTAAACCATCGCAGCGAATATAGTGCAGGCCGGGGCGCTGACTGTATTGTGATTCGAGCCATTCGTTTGGTGTGGGAACAGAGATTCCGATGCCATTGTCTTCGCAGATAAAAATCAACGGCATAGCCACGTTTTGGTGCGCTACCCATAAGGTTGAATTGATTGCGCCCTGGGCGGTTGAATGGTTGATCGAAGCGTCACCGAAAGTGCAAAAGACTAGCGCATCATGAGGCATAACGGCACTGTCCAGCTTCAAATCCTTGGCGCGTCCTATGCTTAAAGCGGCACCCAAGGCTTTGGGTAGATGCGATGCAATGGTGCTGGTTTGCGGCGGAACCATGAGGGGATAACTGCCAAAAACTTTATGGCGCCCACCGGCAATAGGGTCTTCGCTGGAGGCCACAAAAGACAGCATAGTGTCATAAAGTGGCGTGGAACCTGGAACTTGTTTGGCCCTTTGAATCATCATGGCGCAACTTCGGTAATGCACAAATGCCATATCTGATATCTTGAAGGCCTTGCCCCAGACCGCATTGACCTCATGACCGGCGCTACCAATAGTGTAGTAACATTCATTAGAATTTTTAAGAATGCGCGCTCTGAGATCCATTTGCCGACTCATGATCTGGGTTTCAAATAGATCCATAAATTCGGCGGCGCTGAGCCCAGCCTCATCTAGACTGGTAAGACTTCGGGGTTCTGGAAAGACCCCCTCGCTGACAAATTTGACGAAGTTCTGATCGACGACTTCGGCCCGATTATACATAGACTGCAAAGGTTACTTCGGGCGCATTGACCAAGCAAATAAAATTCAAGGGGGTTGAAAAGGTCTTAAGGCCCAATTGCCATCCATCGCGGGCCTTGTTAGGACTATATAAAGCAATCAAAGTAGGGAGTGCCATGGCCAATTATGAATCTTTAAATTACATGGAAGAAGATAGCCTGCTGACCAGTGATGAATTGATGATCCGTGATTCCGTGCGGGATTTCGTTGAAAAAGAAATTACTCCAACACTTCAGGAAGCCAATCGAGAAGAAAAGTTTCCTAAGCATCTCATCCCCCGTTTTGGCGAAATGGGTTTATTGGGATCTACTCTTGAGGGCTACGGTTGTGCCGGCCTAGGTCATGTGGCCTATGGGTTGGTGATGGCTGAACTTGAGCGAGGCGATTCAGGTATCCGCTCGTTCTGCTCTGTGCAGGGTGCCTTAGTGATGTATCCCATTTATACATGGGGTAGCGAAGAACAAAAGAACAAGTACTTGCCGAAGCTGGCGAAAGCCGAGCTGATTGGTTGTTTTGGCCTCACCGAACCCGATGCCGGAAGCAATCCAGGATCTATGCGGACTAAAGCCGAAAAGGTGCCTGGTGGCTATAAACTCAATGGCAATAAAATGTGGATTACCAATGGCTGTATTGCGGATATTGCAGTGGTATGGGCAAAGCTTGATGGACAAGTGCGAGGCTTTATTGTTGAAAAGGGCACGAAGGGTTTTTCTACCTCCACTATGAAGGGTAAGTTTTCCTTACGGGTCAGTGTGACCTCAGAGCTTCATTTTGAAGATTGCGTCGTGCCCGAGTCAGCCCTCTTGCCAAAAGCCGAGGGCTTGCGCTCGCCGTTGACCTGTTTGACACAAGCTCGGTACGGAATCGGTTGGGGCGTGTTAGGAGCCGCCAATGCTTGTTATCATGCGGCTCTGACCTACGCTAAAGAGAGAACAATTTTCGATGGTAAGCCGCTGTCTCACTATCAGTTGGCGCAAGCTAAGCTTGTCAAAATGGTGCAGGAAATCACAAAGGGCAAACTACTTGCAATTCAATCTGGCCGTTTAAAAGAGGCGGGAAAACTCATGCCTCATCACGTTTCTTTGTTAAAAATGAACAACTGCAGGGTAGCTTTGGAAGTGGCTCGCGAGGCTCGTGATATGCTTGGTGGTAACGGTATCATCGATGAATATCCCGTCATTCGGCATATGCTCAATTTGGAAACCGTGAATACCTATGAAGGCACTGAGGATATTCATCGATTGGTAGTTGGGCAACATATCTCAGGTGCGCCGGCTTTCCGCTAGGGCGTCAAATTGTTAAAACTCGGCTTTCTATGGACCCTTCCGATGGGGTGGTCCATAGATGGTGTTGTGAGTTAATAGCAGACGTGCGCGTAATTCCTGACTGATTAAAACGAAAACTATTTGTACACAGTTCAGCGAGCCAGAAAATCTTCGCAACTGCGCGCGCTTTCCTTGAAGCCTCGCTGTTTTAAAATACGAAAGAGGTCATCGGGTGATAAGCCCGGCTCACCAATAGGCTTTACGCTGGCTAAACGCCAATGGTCACTCGCGAACTGCATTGGTTGGGGTGGCACATTGAGAAGTTCTGCCACTAAGCGGGTGCAGTACGTAGCTTTGGGGTTACGCCAACTGTAGGTCATATCAAAAGGCTTGCCCAGCCAATAAACAAACTGGTCAAGTTTGGGATCGGGAAGCAAAGGATTTTCGAGGCGAATGATGCGATGACCATATTCTTCAAGGGAATCAATTAAAGCTACACCCTCATGTGTATGTGCGTGCAGCCAACGCCCGTCTATACGGATCGCTACGTGCACAAAGCGCCCTCCAGGTTCGAGCTCAACTCGGCGGCCGTCCTCATTGTGAAATTCTAAAAAAGCCACTTCCACGGCACTGGCCGTGAAGGACAGCATCCCTATGGCCACTATTAATGCTAGCATTGGTCGATTTTTTTGCTTGATGAAGGCCTTGATGGTCCAGGGAAATTCCACTTTAAGCGCACCGCGCAATTAGAGGTTGTCCGTATCTCGCTCTAATTCAAGCTTACGAATACGGATGTTGAAAGTGGATTGGCTGTTGTCGCCATCGATACTGATCCACAATGCTGACGTGGACAGGGCTTCTTTCAGCCGATGTTCAAATACCATTTGCCGTTGTCCTTTAGGTTTGGCTGCGACAATAGTTTCAAACAAGAGATCCTTGGACTTCGGAAATGTTCTGCTTTTGCCCACCCATTGTTCGCGATGAGTGAGATTGTAAAAATAAATTTTATCAATACCCGAATTTTTCGGCGCCAAAGCAAAAAGTCTTTTTATCCAAAGGGGAGCCATTTGTCGTTCAAAAAACCCGAGCTGGCGAGATCCCGGGCTCACGAGGCCTATACGTAGATAAGCATCTTCGGGAAACTCTTCTGTCAGCTCTTTAAGTTCCCCCTCGATTTCCAATTCAGCATGAATCTTACGTACGCTCAATGTTTGCGGGAGAGGATAAATCAGCGGGCTAGCAGAATGATCGACTTTGACGGTTAATCCACTCGCTCCGAACTCAACTTTATTAGGCTTGATATTGCGAAATTCGAGATTCTGCCAGCCACTCGGATCACCTAATGGAACTGCAAAGGCAACAAGAACGGTGCACCAATTTTTCATGAGTGCTCCTGTTCACGGCGCGCGAGAGTACTTTCTCTCTTTCCGAGGAATCCTGTTTTGGGTATTAGATTAAAGTTCAATTGTTTAAGTGTTCTATTGAGTGAGCCTGTGGCCGCATAGGTGGCCAATACACAATGTGATCCGAGTAGGGGTGAAAAAGCATCCAGCAAGTGTTTTTCATCCCAGAGGTGTGGATCCATTTTTTTCGAATACGCATCGTAAAGGACGACATTGACATCGTGAATATTTTTACAGTCCTCAGGAAATGCACAGCGCATTTGTAGACGGCCTTCGTGAAAAGCCCCCTGCGCCTGAGCGTGTAATTGATTTGCATCTAGAGCGAGGCGTTGACTGACGCGATCGCGAACCTCCATAAACAGGTGCGCTAAGGCAGAATCGACTTTGCCACTGATTAGCCAGTCAACAAATTCTGTTTTTATTTGAGGATGGGCCTCAAAGCTCCATAGGTGCCAATCAGACAAGCCGAGTCGCGCGAATTCTCCAAGGCAGAGCCATTCGTTGTATCCAAGTCCGAGCCCGATTGACAAAACGCGAGGAGGCAATTGGGGTGATTCTTGCAAGGCAAGACAGAGGGCTTGATGATATATGTAAATGCTTTCCTCAAGAGCTCCGCCGGAATGGTGCATCTTTTCGGCATAGCCATCCGGTCGTCGCCACATGAGAGTAGGACTACCGTCGCTCGTTTTAAAAATATCCAAGTTTTCGGGCAAAAGTCGCATATTTATGATTAAATATCTCCTTGGGAGCAGTTAGGCAACTCAAGCTGCCGATAGACTGTTTAGGAATTAACCAGATCTGGGTGGTTGAATGCGATCTTGTTATTTTGATGCAAATACTTTTTTATCTAGAATTTTACTTATTTTTATTGCCATAGGAATCAGCGATTGTGCCGTTGGTGCGACTTATTATGGCAAGTTTAGCCCGCAGGAATGTTCAGATTTTGAAGTGAGCAAAGGTTCTGACAACGGTGAAGGGATCTTGCGCTATTGTGACAATGGTAAAGACCAATTGGTTTATCATTCTGGTGAACTAGACATAGGTGACACTGACAAAACTCGTTATCGCGATCTTCGCGCCATTAATAAAGTAAGACTCCTGATGCAAAAGAGAAGTCAGGGAACTTTCGAGATTGTTACAAATATGTCGGGCGGAGGTGATGTGAGTTGGCATCAACGATTAATTATGGGTGTAGAAGACGCCTGTGTAGATCGTTGCGTGATTTCCACCAAGGTTATGGGTAAATGTGAGTCCGCGTGCAATCAACTGCATTTGACTTGTGCATATGGTGCCAAAACCTTTGTGGATCGAGGGGGGCAGATGTTAGAGCACGCAACTACTGGTGATAATAACGATCAAGGCTGTTATCGTTGTGATATCAGACTGCCCAAAGAAAAATGCAATCTTTGCAGTCGAGAGGAAGCCGTTACAGAGTATAAAGATAGGTGCGATCGTTTGCTCAAAGGCAGACATGTTAAAATAGATCTACGACGTAAAGCTCTGGTATCTAGTTACGCCGAAGATTTAGCTGATCGGGGAGTTTTTGATAGCGTCGAATTTTCTAACGTTTTGCCTCCATGGGCTAAAATGCTCAATGAGCCACAAACAGCGACACAGCAGTCTGGGACTGGAACTCGCTAATCGCAAAAATCACATCTTTTCGGCCCTCGAGTTCTCTTCCCTTGTAAAAGTGAGGAGTTCATTCTAACACGATAGGGCTTATGGAGAATTTGCCTTACTACCCCATCAGTCAATTTTACCGCGAGCGTTTCAATAGCAAAGTTTATAAAATTTCCGTAGCTGTTGCCGAAACGTGCCCGAACCGCGAAGGTCTTAAGGGAATGCAGACGTGCAATTTTTGTGATCAGTGGGGATCAGCAGCCTACAAACAAAACCTAGAAAGGCCTCTTCGCGAGCAAATAGAAGAAGTCCGTGAAGTTTTACGTAGAAAGCGCGGAGCTGAAAAATTTTTGGTTTATTTTCAAGCGTACACCACCACCTTCGCGCGCGTGAATCAGTTGCGCGAGCAGTTCGAAGTGGCCCTCAGTTATCCTCAAGTAGAGGGTATCGTGGTGGGGACACGTCCGGATTGTATATCTCAGTCATTTATGCAGACCTGTAACGACATAGCTTCTCGGGCATACATGGCAGTGGAGTTGGGTGTGCAAACGTTGAATGAGGAGACTCTTTTGTGGATGCGTCGGGGGCACACGGCCAAGCAATCTCTAAAGGCGATTGAATTAATTGCGCGAAATTGTCCTGATGTGAATTTGGGTCTACATCTTATTTTTGGAAATCCAGGCGAGACGGATCAAGAGATTATTGAGACCGCACGGGCCATCAATAGCCTGCCAGTCCAAAATGTAAAGTTGCACCATATGCATGTTCTTAAAGGTACCGCGCTCGCTGAAGATTATGCCAAGGGTCTATTTCGCCCAATTGAACGTGATGAGTATTTTCACAGAGTGAGTTTGTTTCTACAGCATTTGCGAGCCGATATTGCCGTACACAGGCTTTCTGCTTTCTCTTCGCGGTGGGATGAGCTGGTCGCTCCAGCTTGGTCTTCTTATAAGATGGAAACCTACCAAGGTATGCTTGATTTTATGCGCGCGCGTGGCGCTTTTCAGGGCCAATTGGTGGTAACAAAAAAATAATCTACGGCGATTTGATGCCGTGTCTTTTTAAGTAAACTTGTACGTTTTCAGCACTGCCAAAATAAAACTTCAGTCGCGAGACAGGCGCCGTTGGAACATGAACTTCAATGGCGAAGTCCAACGAATTAAAATCTTTGTCAAAGTTGCAACCTAGAATTTTGGCGCCTAAATCTAGGTAGTTTTGCAATAGCGGTGGTACCCCGCGAGCAATACGGCCAGGACCCGATTCGAGCTCAGAAACGTACTGATCTAAGTCTTTGAGTGTGGGCTTGCTTTGTAGAAAACGAATGTCTTCTCGGGTGAGTGCCGCCGCTGCATCAAAGGGCATACTGGGGATAATATATTGCGCGTCTGGGCTCGCATGAAAGCGCATAATGTATTCTTTAATCAGTTTTAATGAGCGGGGGCGATAGGAAGCTGGAATACTGGCTACACCAGTGAAGTATTGAATCTCCCAGTTGGACTTTTCAATCAAGTGTCCCATGGCTTTCCAAATTAAAAATAAGGCTGGTGGCCGTGTACCTTGAAATGCTGGAAGTACAAAAGTACGCCCAACCTCAATTCCGCCATTGAGTCGACCCCCAGATTGCAGCAGATCATAAAAACGGCCTGAAAAAAACTGAGCCGAATATACGCCCCTAAGGCCTTGCTGAGACATAAGCTCGGCGATTTGACCTACCCTTTGACCAGCTATGATTTGGCGAGTCTCTTTGTCCCAAATCAGAATTTGTTTAAACCAAGGGTCAAAGCGATCGATATCGCGACTGAGTCCTGTGCCTTCACCGATTGGCCAAAAAGTTTCTTCGCGGATTTTACCGAGTTGGAGGCCAGCATTGGAAGGATCAATGCCATTCCTACCGAACATGGCCTCACCATCAACCAAGTAAGTGAGGGTGTTGCGCACTTCTCCAATAATATGGGCTTTACCTTCGGCGACCCAAGTTTGCAGATCGGCTTCAATGAGATCCGCAGGTAAATCTCTGGCCAAGGGTTCGCGGCGAGTGCGCGCTTCACTAAAATTCATCAGAGGCAAAGAGGCTAGGGCGTCAGTGCCTTTAAAAATTCCGCCCAACTCATAAACGCTGGCGCGTAAAGTTCCCATCACCTTTCTGGCTTCACCCATGCCAGCAAGTTTTTCTCCCGAAAGCAGGGGACCGAATTTAAGTTCAAGAGATGAGCCTACCTGTGTCCCTATGGAACGAACGTGAGTAGATGCCGACCAAGCCACTCGCGCGGGGCCCGGGTTGAGTCTGGCTTCGAGATGCTTCATGCGGTGAAATGCAGGCCCCGGAGTTCCACCGGCAAAAACTGGCAATACAGCCAAATTACGCACATTCTTAAATAGCTCAAAGGTTCCTATGCGCCAGGTGCTGTCCAGAGGGAATTTATCGGATGGATCCTGCTTGGTAGATACTTCTCCCGCAGGAAATACAACGAGCGCGCCGCCTTTAGCGAGATGCTCAGTCATCTGGCGCAGAGCCGCCAAATTGTATTTGCGGGCCTCTTTACTGCCATAGGGATCAAGAAAAATAGCATGCGCTGGCATACCTGGAACAGCCTCAAGCAAAGGAGTCATTACGATTTTTACATCTTGCCGTAGGCGTGCAATTACTGCGGCTATGGCGATGCCTTCGATACCATTGAGTGGATGATTTGCCACCACTACGAGTGGGCCAGAGTTGGGAATCATATCCAGAGATGAAGGCTCAGTGTGTAGGTTCAATTCAAAAGCCTCAAACAACCTTTTCCAAAAATGATTTCCTGAAGATTGGTCGCTCATCAGCTTTGTGCCTACAGCCTCAAGCTTGTCTATGGCCAGCAAAGGGTAAATGGAGTGTCGGGCCAAAGCTTGAATCGAGCTTTGGATGATTGCATTTTTGACTATGGGCTGGAGGAGTATGCGGCCTTCCTGAGTCACTTTAAACGGAGCTGAATGAGCTGAACTCACAAGCTGGCTTTCGCACTTAGTCTTGAGTAACCAATCTTCCGCGCGCGCCCAATGGCTATCGCCAAAAATCGAAAACAGGATAAGCATGAACCGCATAAAGCATCGATAAGCCAACTTCTGATTGATGACAAGGACAAGAAGAGGCGTGACATGAGGAATTGCCTCGATCCAGCCGGGTAAATTCTTTAAAAAGTGAAGCTGGCGTTTGCTTAACCTCTTCTCTTTGGGCATTGATACAACATCGATTATGGAGTCTGTTATGCGCAAAATAGGTGCCCTAGTTTGCTTGCTTGTTAGTATGGCTTCTCTCAATGCCAATGCACTGTTTGTACGCTGTGAAATGGACTTTGCTGCCAAAAGTGTGGCTTTTGTTGGTGAATTTGGTGGTGGTGAGGGTCAAATCGTATGCTGGGACAGCGGCGGGCGAGAATACGTGACGGATCTTCAGATTGTTATGTTCGCGGCAGGGATCAAAGCCGGTTTTTGCCAGACCTCCGGGCACATGGAAGCTGTGGGGGCAGGTTTTACTCTCAACGAGTTTTTGAGTGGCTTGTTGCAGGTAGAAATTGGTTCAATTTTTATGGCTCGTCGTAGCGTGGCTTTGGGTTTGAAGCTTAATCCATTTGGAACGCACGTCAATGTGACTTTTTCTGATATGATCTACAAGGGACCCTGTGCAGGTATTGGAAGCGTTCAGGGATTGATCGCAAAACCAGTTGGGCGTTCTTTTCGACGGTTTTAAAACTCCCATTGTAGATCTCTTTCGGCGCGAACCTCTGGACCCTTTTTCTGATAACTATTTAATGTCTTAATGAGGGCCCCATGTGGAATGCGCGGCGAGGGTCCATCTCGTTTTAACCAAGAAAGAAATTCGCGTTCATCACTACGACAGATCATCTGCCTGGTCTTTCCGCGCTCATCTAGAGTATCTCCGATAACTCGAATGGAGCCCCGGTGAGTACTTTTTTGAGTGCCTCGACTGAGCAATAAATACGAGTAAGTCAGAGAACGGTTTTTCATTGGAAGATTTTCTTCAAGAGTTTGTAACCACTGCGGCGGTGAAAAAGCCACCCGCATATGGCACCAGTCCCGCCCTGAATGCTTGAGCAATGGACAAGTCAGTGCGTGTGTGCACGGAGCAAGCGGGGTATATCCCTTTTCAATCCACGCCTGTCGCCAATTCATGAGTTGCCGGCCACATTCGCGTGTTGACGGCTCTACAATGAGAATGTGTGTGAACTGGTCGAGGTCAGGAAGGCAATTTCGCATTTCCAAAAACGAATACGAGAAAACTGCGAGAGCACCCGGCCCGGGGCGAACTTTCGTATTGAATAACGGCTGCCAGGCAGAATCTGCGGCTTGAAGAAGTTGCTGATGCCCTCGGATAGCTAAGTCTGACGCCTCAAGGCAGTGCAATGGACGCGGCACAAATTCAGTTTCGTTCTCAAGCATCCATTGGGTTGCACCGAGGCCACTGCCAAAATCATAGATTTCTTGTATCTCGTTGCTGTTGAGAAAGCGACGAACATCCCGCCATACGGCATGTAAACGGGCCACATTCAAAGGTAAAAAATAGGTAAGATAAGACTTAAAATTATTGTCGTCGTCCCAAGGTGTTTCGGATCCGGGGTTTGCAATGTAGAAGTCCGACAATCGCAATACGTCTCGCGCATTTGCAGGTTGGCCATGCAAAACCGCAAGCAAACGGCGCTCAAACTGTGGGGATAGCGTCAAAACTGGAACTAAGGACATCTTTTTTCTCTAGCTTAAAAAGACAATCAATCACTTGCTGAGGGGTAATTTCTTTCATGACCTCCTCAGAAGGATTGTCTGCACCTTTTGAGTTTGGAACAACAAAGTCGGTATAAAGTCCCTTTGGTCCCCAACGTCTGGGGTGTTCAACTTGGCGGGGAGAATAAATGCCCAAAGCTGGAGTGCCAAGAGAAGCGGCGATATGCAAAACCCCAGTACTGGGGGCCACCAGAGAGCGTGCTTGCGAGAGCAAATCCAAAAGTTCACTCATTTTTAATTCGCCAACGAGCCAATGAACATTGGGGGTGTTTTTTACCGCTTTGATTTTCTCAAGGTATTTTGAGTCTGCATTTGTGCCCGTAATCAACACGGGCATCTCAACGGCTAATTGCTCAATTAATTGAACATAATTTTCCTGAGGCCAATTTAAGGCTGATCCCGCCATTCCGGGATGAACCACTCGGTAGGCTTTGCTTTTGAGACCGCGAGCAGTCACCGTACCAAAAGGATTTGGTGGAACTAGACGCAGAAATATGTGTTTGAGCAAATGTAGATTCCAAGTTCGGCGCACGCCCAAACGATTAAATCCCCACTCTACCAAATCAAAATTGAAATCACTTTCGTGACGGTCACTCAAAGAACGCTTTTGCTTAATGGGCACGTTCACGAATAAAAAGGAATGCCATTGGCTTTGACGACCAATACGTTCGGGAACGTTGCTCCACCAAGCAGCCATAGAGACCCACCAAGGGCAGTGCAAAAGCACGATTGAACGTGGCTTGTTTTTGCGTAACCACTGAACCATGCGCATAAATTCAAAAGGTGAAAACCTACGTTTGTATTCAGTATGAAGACGCTGGGGCACGGCCTGCTCCGCGACAAACCCCAAACCTTTGCTGATGAACCAATAAACTTTATTGCCACTGAAGACGGGGTGCTCGTCCACGGCCATAGACAGGACTAGATCTCCGATCTTGTCCATACGGACCAGCACGATATCCACGTTTCTTGTTCCCATGAATTTCTATATATGGCATGAAAGTAGAATTAAGGGAAATGTTAATCCGGTTTACATATTGGGGGAGAAAATCGCATGACACCATTTACTTCCACCGGTTTAAAAATGGATGGAAAAACGCTTTGGATCCTGGATCAGACTCAGCTTCCGCAACAAGAAATCTGGGTGGAATCACCGACCCCCGAGAGCATGATTCGAATTATCCAAGAGCTCAAAGTAAGAGGGGCTCCACTCATAGGCGTAGCTGCAGCTTTGCAATTAGGGCGTTATGTAGAACAAGGAGCGAATGCTGAACAATTCGAAAAGGCGCTGTGGGCATTGCGTGAGGCGCGCCCAACTGCTGTCAATTTAATGAACGCTCTGGATCGTATTTTTCGCCGCTATAAGGAGCAGGGTCTCGCCGTTGTGATACAAGAAGCCGAGCAAATTTGTGTCGAGGATCTTCGCTCGGCAGAGCGGATGGCGCAAAATGGAGCGGCTCTGGTTGCCTTTGGTGATCGTATTTTGACCCATTGTAATACGGGTGGATTGGCAACCGTTGGTGTTGGCACCGCTTTGGGAGTCATTATTCAAGCCGCACGTGATGGAAAGAAGGTGCACGTTTACGTTGATGAAACCAGACCGCTTCTTCAGGGCGGCCGTTTAACTACTTGGGAATGCGAAAGGAACGCGATTCCCTATACCTTGATTTGCGACAATATGGCCGCCTTTCTTATGCAGAAAGGCAAAGTGGATCGCGTTATGGTGGGAGCGGATCGAATCGCCCGTAATGGCGATTTTGCCAACAAGGTAGGTACTTATGGCTTAGCTGTTTTGTGTAAGTTTCATAGTGTGCCCTTTTATGTTGTGGCCCCGCAGACCACTGTTGATGTCAACTGTGCTCATGGAGGCGATATTCCGGTTGAAGAAAGAGCTGCGCAAGAAGTGCGTGGAGTGCGTGGGGCTTTTGGAAACATTGAGTGGTCTGCGAAAAATGCTGAAGTATGGAATCCAGCTTTTGATGTGACGCCAGAAAGTTTGGTGACGGCATGGGTTTTGGATCGCGGCGTATTTACACGCGAAGATGTTCGCCAGGGCGCTTTGATCGCTTAAATTTAGGAGGAGTGTGGATTTATGTGGGCAATCATAGGTGGTTCAGGATTTGAGAAATTTGATGGTTTTGAGACGCTAGAGCTTCTTTCGCGCGAAACTCCGTTTGGTCAAACATCAAGTGGATTTAGAAAAGTTCGCGTGGCTGGAACTGAAGCACTTTTTATTTCACGTCACGGTGAACATCATGAGGTTTTGCCGGCCGAGATCAATTATCGAGCCAATATCTACGCATTAAAGGTTTATGGTGCCAAAGGTATACTTAGCTTCTCAGCGGTTGGCAGTTTGCAGGCGCCTTACGCTCCAGGGGATTTAGTGATTCCACTTCAGTATGTGGATCGTACAAAAGGACTGCGCAAGCATACATTTTGCGGAGAAGGTGTTGTCGGACATATATCTTTGGCGCATCCAGTGTGCAAAACAGCCGCAACCCGATTAGACACCATTGCTAAAAGCGAGGGAATTAAATCGCATTTTGGAGGAACTTATGTGTGTATTGAAGGTCCTAACTTTTCGACCTTCTCTGAAAGTTTATCTTACAGGGATCTGAAAGCAGATATTATTGGTATGACGAACTTTCCTGAGTACGCGCTAGCTCGTGAAGCGGGGTTGACTTACCTTCCATGTTGTTTTGTGACTGACTATGACTGTTGGGACACCTCGCGACCTCATGTGACGATAGAAGAAGTCATCACAATCATGCGGCAAAATAATGGTAAGGCTTTTAAAATTCTTAATCGCGTAGTGAATGAACCAGAAGATCTTCTGATGGGCTGTGACTGTTCTGAGCAAGGGCTTAAAGCCGGCTTGATGACTCCGCGTGAAGCTCTCCCTGAGAAACATCTTCATTGGCTGCATAATTTGCTTGGCTGAGCAACGCTCAGCCAAGCTGTCTTCCACTTAGGAAAAACTTTCGATAGGCAGACACGCACAGACTAAATTTTTATCTCCAAAAGCATTATCCACGCGGCCCACGGGTACCCAAAATTTACGCTCGCGCACCCAAGGTAGAGGAAAGGCTGCCTTTTCTCTGGAGTAGGGGTGGTCCCAATGGTCACTTAACAAGTGATAATAGGAATGTGGAG
>JAYQON010000043.1:21349-23363 GCA_038144835.1 Bdellovibrionales bacterium | reverse complement strand
TCGAGATTTACCTGTGTCGAACTTTCCGCGATCAGGCCCCATTACTTCTGCCTGTCTGACAAACTCAGGTGATTCTTTAGCCGTAAAGCAGGACTTCATATCGACCCGAGGAATTTGGTAGCGGGAGAGGGAATTGAACCCCCGACACACGGATTATGATTCCGTTGCTCTAACCAACTGAGCTACCCCGCCACGACAGGTGTTGATAAGAGGCGTCAAGATAGGCGAAACGATATGGAACTGTCAACACCTTGACCTTTGTCCCTTTCATCTCTTCAATTCAATAAGGAGTATAAAGAGGGAGGGGTTAAATGAAATTGAGTCTTCGCTTGTTGGGAACTGTGATCCTGCTATCGACCAGTTACTCAACTGTTTCTTGTGCAGAACAGCAAAGTTCTTGGCAGACCTTGAGGGACAATCCAGCTGTACAACCTAGTGCGGCCTCAAACCCTCAAGAACTCCAGCTTCTGGCCAATGAGTTTTTGCAGGTCATTGACGACCATAGTCAACCAGTAGCAAATGCCACCATTTTACTGGGATATGAGCTGGGAAATCCATTTAATGGCAACCTAGTCAAAACTAACGCCGCAGGCAAAGCCGGGATTCCAGCCAATTGGAAAGCTGCATTACCTATCACCGTGCAAGCCCCCGGCTTCGTGACGACAACACTGCCAATGGTGCAGCCAGGTTCACACCGAGTTCAGTTGTCTCGGCAAGAAGGCGCGCAGGAGTTTGAAGTTCAAGGCACGACCAGCGGTTATGGACGTTTGATTCAAGACGGTAAAGTGGATTTCGGTTTGGTCATTCCCGCAATCAGTCGTGAGCAGATGCTGGCGTTTGATGTATCCGCTATGATCAGTCCGAAAATAGACACGATTGAGATCGTAGGCAATCGCGTGAACTTACCGAGCAATATCGCTCTTCCACAACAAACCGAGACCTATGTATTTCCAATTCAACTCAATAAGCCAGATTACCGCGTTTACGTGCGCCAACCTGGAAACTACAAGCTCACGGCAATCCACGGACAATTTCCACTTCAACGCGTGGTCAATGACATAAGGGCCGGTAAATCCATCTTTGAAGTTATTAACCATTTCAACTTCACTGAAGGTGGCCAGACTGATGTTACCGTCAATGGCAACCTTAGTGCACTCAACATGGACGTCAATCAATCGCGCTTTGACAGTAGCGTGGCTGTGCGAGCACCCAATCTCGGTGCAAATCAAATCATGCTGAGCGTGAGCCTTATGGAGCAAAATGGCCTGTTTATGCCGACTGACCTTAAGCGCTTAACCTCAGGTCAAAGCATGAACCTGAAATCAAAAGGCACCAACCGATCCGTTCTTTCGTTACTTCTCGAAGACAACACTGAACTGGTCAACAACACAGAATCGCTAAGAGGTCTTTTAGGCCCGCTTTTCGATATGGCCGAGCTTCTACCTAAGAATACACTTCCTGTTGTACTTAAAGGGCCACAGGATTTCTCTCGCCTCAGCTTTGCCTTCCAGGCGGCTTCTGCATCGGGCGTACAACCGAATTTTTTACCTCTTGTAGCTAAACCCGTGCTCAGCGGCAATATTATCAACATGCAAGTGCCCCAGCTACTTCCAGGTTTAACTCCCGTGGCTACTTATCTTGTGTTCTCTGAAGTTGAGGTGCTTGGCGAGGGTAACACTAAGAGTGAACGCCGCACGCGTATGTGGGAAATCTGGTCGCAAGCGTGGCTTAATCAGGTCGAGCTGCCAAAAATTGAGTTTGTCAAAAATCCGGGACGCAAGTACCGCTGGGAAATTCTATTCTTAGCCCGGCCTTCGCATTTTATTCCCAATGCCTCTGGCAATGGACAAGTCGATTTGACAACAGTCACACACATCACACGCAATGCACTGGATATTTAGAGTTTACCTGACAGCCAATATTCTGATTCTCGCGGGTTGCGCGCTCTTTCAAGGGCGGGCGGGGCCCGCGCGCGTTTTTGGGCCCCCCCGACACAAAGAATTGGGGGAATTTT
>JAYQON010000043.1:0-21339 GCA_038144835.1 Bdellovibrionales bacterium | reverse complement strand
ACGTCACAGCCAATATGCTCATCCTCGCGGGTGGCGGGCTCTTACACGAGCGCGCTGGCCCAGAGCGATTTTACGGCCCACAAGAACAAATCTACTTCGCGAATTTTGAGGAAGTGTGGAGAGCCGTAAATCTTGTTTTGCAACCATACCCTCTGCGCATTAGCAATATGGATCAGGGTATGCTCGAGACCGATATGATTCGAGGCTACCATATTTGGTCCCCACCATTCAAATCACAGAACGCCGCGAGCGGAGAGACATATAGACTGACGATCAAAGTCATCAAAGGAGCACTGGCGAATCGCCCTGCAACAAAGGTGACCGTAGTCAAAGAACTGCAACTACAAGTCGATTTTTTTTCTGATCCACGCTCTTTGCCAACGGATGGCCTCGAAGAAAAAGCAGTTCTTTATAGAATAGGCCGAGAAATGCAAATCGAACGTGCACTCACTCGCGCTCAGCAAAAACAAAACAGAGAAGAGAAGTGAACTCGCAGAAACAAGTCACTCAACTGAATCTGAACTTTCCGATCAGTTACTTTTTAGAATCAGCAGAAAATTCTAAAAAGGGTCTTTTAGTCTTACACGGCTTTTCTGATCGAGGCGACGCCGCGAGAAAAAGAATGCTTGGCACGGATACTGTTAAGGGCTTTCACGTACTCACGCCGAACGCCCTATTTCCTTATCCGATAAAGGCCAACCACCACTACAAGGAAGCTTACGCATGGTATTTTCGCGACCCAAACTCAGGGTTGCAGATAATCGCTCCAGAATTAGCCGCCGAGTGTTTGCTGAAATTAGTTGAGCAGCTGCAGCTACAATCCCTAAGTTGGACAATTTTAGGTTTTTCACAGGGTGGTTTTTTGGCGCCTTATCTTGTTCGCTTAGGCCTAAATGCCAACACGATCATCTCGGTGGGAGCTTCTTATCGGCGCGATGCCTACCTGGGTCTACCTTCGATCGAAGTTCATGCCATCCATGGCGAGCTCGATACCGACGTCGACTTTACTCAAGCAAAACAAGCTTTTCTTGAAATTCAAGATCTTGGTTATGGTCGTGACTTTCATGCATTATCCGGAGTCGCTCATACTCTGAATCCCGAGGGACGCGAGCTTGTGCGCAAAATTTTGGCAAGCGTTGCAACTTAAATACTTTCACCACTTAACCTTGAGAGCCATTTTTGACGACGAACTTCTAAAGCTTCTGAGACATGCCCCAGACTTAAACCTGTGACCTTCTCCACACCTTTAATAGCCCATTTATGCAGCCGCTCATCACGATCCTCCAGCAAGCGCCGAAACTGCTGCGCCCGACCTGGACCGGCAAACTTAGCTACGGCCTCGGCTAGATGAGCGCGAATCCATAAACTTTGATCACCGCGAAAATTGCGTTTATCAAACAGCATTTTCCATAATAGAGGTTCAATTTCGTGAGCATCTAGATCGATTAGGTTGCGAACAGCTTGGGTGCGTACGATCAAGGCCGGATCAGAAAGTAAACGCGTTGACCACAACACCGCTTGCTGACGATCGTCATTACGAATAGCTATCAAACCGGCATTCCGCAAATACCAATCCGCGTTTTTGAGAGCACTTTCAATATCTGAGCGAAAGGCCTTAGGATTAAGACGCCCCATGGTTGTGATCGCCCGCCAACGCAAATTCATTCCCAATTCACGATTGTGAGAAGTCTTACGCAAAAATTCATAGCCAAGCGTGCCTAAATTTTTAAACTCTCGAACACGCTCCTGAACAGGCTTATTCAAAAGAGTCTGCATGTTGTCTTGTGAAGTTGCCCACACGCAAATAGAAGATAGGGTTAAGAGCAACAAAGGCATCATGATTTATTCAGATTTACAATCTCGGTTACCATTTTGTCGGTATCTACAGACTCCTCAAGAGCATTGCTCTTATCAGTAGTCTCAATTTTAGCGAGATCAGCCATCTCATTCATCACTTTTTCGGGATCCAGAGGTTCCTCAGGCGGCAGATCAGGATTAGGATTAGCGAACTCCGCAAACACATCATCCTTATCTTTATCCTCAGCACTTGCCTGTGCAGCAGGAGTTGCAGCCGGTTCAACGGCAGCCGCCTCTACAGCCGGAGCCGCTGCCGGCTCAACGGCAGCCGCCTCTACAGCCGGAGATGCTGCCGGCTCAGAGGGATTGTCTGCCGTCGTAGATGTCTCAGCTTCACTCTTCTCCTGGCCCACTTTCAAGGTGTTCTCAAAATCGGTCATTGGGTCATCTGTGACGGGAACTGTCGCCGCCTCGGATTCTACGGAATCTGGGCTTGCCTGATTCACGGCGGCAGCAAATTCTTCAACAATAGCTTCGGTTGTGGTTTGAGCCTCACCAACAGCTTCTATCGGACCTGTACCTGGGCTTAGTTTTTCAAGCTGTTCCTTTAACCGAGCGTTCTCTTCTTTGTATAGGGAGAGGTCAGCGATGTCGTCTTCGAGGATTTCATATTCCGAGAGTTTCGCCTCAAGCTCCTTGATGCGCGCTGCAAAATCCCCCGCCTCAGGGGTGGCCTGAGAAGAACCACCACCAGCTTTGAGCTTAGCGATCTCAACTTCTTTTTCCTTGATCTCTTTTTTTAATGCTGCGACTTGAGAGTTCACTTCCTCAAGACCTTCAGCGTTCAAATCTTCAGGCTCAATAGATTCAAGTTTTGACAATTGCTCTATAATTTTATTCAAACCTTCTTGCAAATCAGAGGAGCCCACTAGCCCAGCTCCGACAGCAGGAGTTAATACACCATCATCCCCTACTTCAGCCAAACTACCTTTTTTACCGAACAAACCTCGAGCAATTACGGTTGCCGATAAAATCAGAACGGCAAAGAACAGCCACTGAATAATCGGCTCGCTGTGATAAGTAACGAAGTGAAGGGCTTTCTCAAGCATCCCCTATATTCTCAGAGTCTTATGCGGGTGGGTCAACAAGACCAGCCTATGGGCCAGTTAATTGGGCTGCCAATGATGAGCAACGGTTCTCGTCCACTGGCGAGGCAAAAGTCAACTTATCGTCACGATAGCAAACCTGCATACAGGGGCCCTTGGCTTGATCGGTCACATAACTAAACTCTAGCGTACAGACTGTTCCGTGGGGACTTCCTTCGGGCGGGTCAATCAGCTCGCTCACCAATGGTTGACAACGACGACTGAAATGTGACGAAGCCACCCCTCCCCACGATCCCTCTGCAACAATTAAATGATCCACACCACAAACCACTGTCTCTAAGCCCTTTAACTCCACCGCAAACTGGCCCATAGAGCACTGCGATTGCCCCTCCATCAATGGCGGTTCATTCCGATCACCAGAGTAAATCGCCCACCGCAGAACCGAACCCGTTCGGGTACGATCGCAAAAGCCGCTCAATGAGGTTTCTCCGGCCTCATCATAAATCTGCACATTTTCGGAGATAAACTGTAAGTCAACCTTATTAAATTGATCCACAATTCGAACTTGTCCACCATTTGAGGGAGAAGAAGATGATTGCTGATAAGAATTCATCTGCTGGGGCCCACAGTTCTGAAATTGAGTTAAAAGTAACCCACCTAAAGCAAAGATAGTAAGAAGAAGGAGGTGACGGCGAATCATCCTTTTCAGTGTATCTTCGTGAAATTCAAATCCGTGAGCGGAATTGGGGCTCTGTTTCAAACTAAAACACTAATCCGAAACCACTCTTTAAAGTTAAATCTAATCATAATCTTCAGGATGTATCATTTTGATTGAAATTTAGAATCCTGCCTCATCAGATCATGTTTCTGTGACATTCTCTTAGGTAATCAAAGGGTTCTAATGCAAATCTTCGCAAGAATTCTGTCAGGCCTTAAATACCTCACGGGCCCGAGCCTCGCTGCCCTTTGCGCAATATTCACTTTGTCTCCCTTTCAAAATTGTGCTCCTATTCACGATCGCGCAACATGGTCACAAGCCAATAGTGAATCGACGTTTAAAAACAGCTGTCAAATTGACTCTCTATCAAAATATCGAGCTTCTCTCCTAACAAAAACTGAACTAGTTTATGTCATTAAAGATCTATTTCCAGATCAAATAGAATCAGACACTAATCATAAAATTCTCTTGGCGTTATCGCAAATTCCTGAAATCACATCGTCGATGACCGCCGACCACTCCAACTTTGCAGAAAACAATTCTGGAAAGGTACCGAGCTCGATTTATTTGTCGCACATCGCTGATGCAGCAGAACTCCTTTTCATTGAATATCAAAAGGATAACCTTTTTTCGCAGGATTGCTCCGCAGAAAGAGACTCAATCGCGTGCCTTAATCATTTGCGCGCGAAAATTTTCGAGAGACTTTGGCGTCGTCCACTTATTGAGGAAGAATATCAACTTCTGCTTGAAGTATTTTCGGGAGAGCTGAGCTTTGACGAAAAGGTAAAAGTCGCCTTTTTAATAGCATTTTTATCACCTCAATTTTATCTTAAAAATTATTTGCCTCTGAAGGGTGCAAACACGGTTGTCCACTATTCTCAGTATTTCCTAGCGAGCAGAATCGCGTTTTTCATTTATAATTCCGTCCCTGACAGGGATTTGCTGGAAGCAGCAAAAAAAGGTGAACTTGATTCGCAGTATGCCATAGCCGCGCATGTGCGGAGACTTTTATCCAATCCGGAATTGGTCGATCGATTTGTCACACATACCCTTTCGCATTGGCTAGGAATTGATGAAGACCTCAATGCTTCGGGTGAACTAAGTAACGATTTGGGCGCAAAAGTCAGAACGCGAGACCTCGCACAAGCGAATTTTTTAGCATTAAAAGATATGGTTCGGGAAAATAAAAACCTTCCGTCGTTTTTTAATCTAGAAGAAATTTACCTCAACCAATCTATAGCGCAGTACATGGGATTTGATGCATCAACTCTAGCCAATATCGGGCTCGCACAAACATCATCACCCTATGAATTCAAAAAAGTGCAAGTAAAGGCCTTAGAAGGTCCTTACGGCAATTATTTTCTATCACCTCATTTCGCGAGCAAAACGCAGTCAGCCCTGTCGGGCGGTCTTAAAACTTTGATCTCCAGGCGAGGTAAGTATGTAGCAGAAAAATTCCTCTGCATGACAATACCGCCCAACGAACTTGATCCTGCTGACGTCACCCGAGTCCTGGGGCCCAATCCAGATTTACTCACTCAAATTCATGTGGGCGAAATTCGCAGCAATCACGAAAGTTGCAAGATGTGCCACGGTGTCGTTGATCGCTTCGGTATGGGGCTCGAGTTTGTCGGACCCTTCGGTCGCCCACGCTCGCAATATGCCGACGGGACCGCCATCAAAGTGAATTTCAAACTTAAAGAAGAGGATCAAAATTCCGTGATCAGCTTTGAGCAATTCCTGGACACAGCAGTCAAAGATTCGAGATTGCATGCTTGTTTTATCAAGACTCTCGCGAGCAAAGTTGCACCTATGATGGCCACCGATCAAATGCCCTGTGTGCAAACGTTGACCCCGAAAAGCCAAACCCTGGGAATTGTCGATCTGGTCGCCGAAATTATTAGCTCTCCACTTTTTCAAAAGGCATTAAAATGAGCATGACAAGACGTGATTTTCTCAAACAGCTTGAATTTTTCTGCATGGCCTATGGTCTTCAGTCGATTTTGAGCCCAAACGCATTTGGAACCACGGGGGGACCCACGCGTCTTGTCAACTTTGTTATAAAGTACACCGGAGGTGGCACAGATGAGAATGGAGTCGGCAGGTGGAATACTAGCGAAGTTCTATCGCCGTTAAAGCCCTTCGAATCGAACCTGATGATCCCTTTGGGCCTCAACGCTGAATTCTACGCGCCCATGAATTCACATGCAGCACCGCAAGTGAGCGCTCTATCAGGCGCCATGACAGGTTTTGTTTTACGTGAAACCTATTATCCTCTTGGAGCGCTAGAAAAATTCTCAACTGGCGACGGTAAATCGATTGATGTTTTGATCGGAGAACAACTCAAAGCAAAATTTGCTTGCCCATTGCCGTATTTACTGATGACAAACAACGACTCGAACTCTGCGGAGGCATCGACCCATAGGACCTCCTCCTGGGGAGCAAATGGGCAGACCATTCACTCACTCGCAACAATTGCAGGGGTGCGAAATGAGCTCGCGGCACGAGCTGAATGTGAAAAATTCGCGAGACCCAGTTACGCTGCTCGACTCAAGGCACTCAATACAATTCGTGAGAGAAATCAAAACATTTTTTCTAGCACATTTCTCATCGATAGGTCTAAGTTTGAAGAATTGAGTGATACTCTCACTTTAAATGCGACTCAGACTGAAAAAACTATTTCAAATATTGATCGCCGTGGACAAATTGCATGCTCATCCCTCGCGCCCGTGAACGAAATTAACAACTCACAAAACAAACGAGAGGATTTTGTTGCAAAAATGGAACGTCTCTACGACCTGGGAATCCTGGCTCTGCAAGATAATGTGACTCGAGTGTTGACCTACAATTTGTATCTTTCAGAAGCCCACGAAACGTCGCACTATTCTATCACTCCCATCGATAAATATTATGATATCTGCCGCTTTTATCAAAATTCTATCGCATCTTTTCTGAGTAAACTAAAAGCAAAAAATTTGTATACGGATACGATGATTTTCTGCAACGCAGGTTCATGCATCAAGGATGAAGTCCATAACTACGAAAATCTAGCCACCTATGTCATTAACGGTGGCGCCACTGGAGTGCGCGGCAGTGCCGCAGATCGTAAGCCTGTCGGCAGCCTACTTCTTGATATTTTGAATGCGTTTGGCCTGAATTACAGCGAATATGGCGGGCGTGATCACAAACTAGGAGTAGCCCGCAGAGGTAATTACCTGTGAAAAGTTTAACACCTAAACGAATAACCTGGCGTTTCACCGTCATAATAGCCGGCCTCCTTGGTCTTATTATGTTTCAAAATTGCTCTGGATTTTCCGCGCATCAGTTGGATTCTTCCATCCGAAGCTTCTCTGCGGTTGACTTAGAAACAAAAGCTATTTGGAGCTTTAATAAATTAGCCGTAAACACAAAAGATGTAATTTTGTATGTGAATCCCACACTTTTTGGTCCGGAAGCTAGTTATGGCTGGTTTTATGAGCTCAACGGTGCGCCCATGGGTTGCTCGAGTGAGCAATACAGCGACTTTCCAAATTCTGTTCAGTTGAACTGTTCATCGCCAGGGGTCTTGCATGTCACATTGATCGTCGTTGAACCCAATTGGAAAACAGAAACAATAAAAATCAACTTAGAAATAAAAGCTATCTCAGCTGTGACCCAAACCGCAGACGAAGATCTCTTTTTGCAGCCTCACGAAATTGTGATGAATTTCGACGGGTCGCCAGGTCCAGCATACCAAGACCCTGATGCGAACCCCGAACCAACAGAGATGACGGGAGCCAAGCTCTACGAAAAACATTGCCAGGGTTGCCACTCCCCCCTCTTAAGCAGTACCAAGCGGGGAAAATCCATTTCTCAAATTAACAACGCAATTATTACCTACACGGAAATGAAATTTCTCTCCGGGCTTACGAATGCAGAAATCGAAAAAATCGCCGATGCGCTTAAGTAAAGGCGAAGCAGGTCAAAGCCGCTTGATTCTCGCCGCAAAGAAACCGTCAGCACCGTCTGACTCAGGCCACAGCGTATGTTGACTCTCAAGCTTCCATTCCATCGCATTTTGCGAAAGAAAGTTTTCAACCTGACGCTCATTTTCCTCAGGCATGATTGAACAAGTTGCATAGACCATAATTCCACCCGGCTTACAGATGCGAGAATAACGACTGAGAATGTCTGCTTGTAACGTTTTCAAACGCTGAACTTCCTTTAAACTCAATCTCCACTTGCTGTCGGGATTTCGCCGCAAGACTCCAAGTCCAGAGCAAGGAACATCTAAAAGTAAACGATCAGCGCTCTCTTCAAGCCTTGTGATCACATTGCTTGAATCGATGATACGATCTTCAATACAAGTGGCTCCGCCCCGAGTCGCTCGCTCTTTTAATCGCTGCAGCTTATTCTCAGCCACATCCATTGAGATTATATGACCTTTGTTTTTCATGAGAGCGGCCAGATGCAAACTTTTACCACCCGCACCTGCACAAGCATCAACCACTCTTTCACCTGGCTGTGGAGCAAGTAAATTCGCCACCTGCTGCGAATGCAGATCTTGAACTTCAAAATGTCCAGCACGAAAGCTTTTACTTAAAAAAACGTTGGCCCGTTTATTTAAAATGATCGCGTCATCTTTTACAGTTTGAGCCTGTATATTCTCGGACCTTAGATTGGACACTAATTTTTCTGCAGAAATTTTTAAACTATTAGCACGCAAATAAACAGGAGCTATTTTATTAAGCGCATCCAAGACTGGATCCCAACGATCCTCAAGCTGCTCAAAGGCCCATGCATCCAGCCAGTCCGGGATAGATTGGCGAACGGGCCGAGGGATCGAAGCGTCGTTCCAAAGGTTCTGCAACGTTTCAATTTGTAGTCCTTGTCGACGAATCCCTTTACCAAGCTCGACCGCGTGTAAACCACACCAAGCTTCGATAACCCTTGCCATGACTTCCGGGGGAGCACCCTCCCAGCAATCTTTGCTCGGCCAAGGAACGTCGACAACGAACAAAAGCTTTCTCCACCAGCGAACAATGTCATAGACGGCTTCCGCAAATAGCCGTCTGTCCCTGCTGCCCCATTTGCGGTTAAACTTTAGCTGCCTCTGAATCACTCTATCAGCGAGGAACCCTCCCGCAAAAATGTCTCTGAGCGCAGTATTTAAACCTTCCCACAAAGGCGGATAAAGCTGGCTCATCAGAAAGCGAAGACGGTGCCGATATTGAAATACACCCCATTAAACTGACCATCACTCAGCAAATGAAGGTGGTTTTTTAAACCCACTTCAGCCATAAGCCCCAGACCCTCAATCACATCGAGTAGGCGGAAGCCACCAAAAAGCGAGTAATCGAGAGCCAAGGCGGATTCATTCTCTAGTTGCTTGATAAAAAACCCAGGCCCCAATCCCGCACCGAAATATAGTGGGAACCGACTGTTGGAATCTGGAAATGTGACCAAAGCACTGACGGAAAGTTTGCGGGCATAACCCTCATTCAGTTTGAAACTGGTGTAATCGATACGCATAAAGAGGTCCATCGAGTTTACCCATTCGCCCAAACGGTAATCGACTCCCGCATTCAAACCACCGATATCACTTTGGTTCGATGCCCCCCACTCGTAGCCCTGATCAGAGAAAAAAGTACCAATATGAAGCGCCAGAAAACGAGGTGTGCCAGACGAGCCGGGCGAGTCTGAAGCCACCCGAAATTTAGAATCGGAGCCCACCGCCCCCCCCTCTTTTTCAGTGCGTTTACGTTCGCCCAGATACTCCCGAGCACGCTCCTGACCCGACGACATAGGCTTAGGATCATCTTTAACTTCGACCTGCTGGGCAAAAACAAGTACCGGCGTGAATAAAATAAGCACCCAACTGAACAGGTAAATGCGCATATGACCTCCAGCCAAATTTGGGGAAAGGTTAAAGGGCACCACAAAATAGCCCTCTCAGGGAACTTGTTTTGCATCGTGACAAAGGGGATTCCTTCGCTTAGATTGCCCCTCATGAAATGCCCACAATGCGGACACTTAGAACATCGAGTTCTCGAAACTCGTGTACATCGTGAGGAAGACATTCGTCGTCGCCGCGAATGCATGAATTGCAAATTGAGGTTTTCAACCGTAGAGACGCTGTTGATCCATTACCCACATGTTATTAAAAAAGATGGCCGTCGAGAACCTTTCTCAAAAGAAAAACTGCGACGAGGGATTCAGATAGCCTGCAAAAAACGCCCGGTCAGCGTGGGTCAAATTGAGAATTTGGTCAATCGCATTTCACGTTGGGTACAAAGTTCACCTGATAAAGAACTCTCAGCTCTAAAGATTGGTCAAGCCGTGGTCAAAGAACTCAAGGCTCTGGATGATGTTGCCTATGTCCGCTTTGCAAGTGTTTATAAATCCTTTACCGATGTGAATGAGTTTATGCGTAGCCTTGAAGAAGAAAGACAAAAGATCAGCGAGGTCGAAATATGATCACCTCCACCCGCCGCATGAGCCGAGAACTCGCTCTGCAGGTTTTATTTCAACAGGAATTTTCTCCCCAGCAAAGTGTAGACGCCGGCCTTGAAAATTTCCGCCGAAGCTTTGACGCAACTCCCGAGGTGTGGAACTACGCTCAGGAGCTTCTCAGAGGCGTCATTACTCATGCCATTGAAATTGATGGTCTCATTCAAAGTCGAAGTGCGCATTGGACACTGAAACGAATGGCGCTCGTCGATCTGAACATTATGCGTATCGCTGTGTATGAATTAAAGTATGCATTGGAAGCGGTGCCCCCAGCGGTAGCAATTAATGAAGCCATAGAAATCAGCAAGAAGTATGGCACGGTCGATTCAGCTGCATTTGTGAATGGCATATTGGATCAAATCATGAAATGATGACGTCCATGTCGGACGTTTTTAACAGTCAGGCGGATCTTTGGTTTTTTCCGCCCGCTAAGCACTCACGCTGGTTTTCCCATTTTGATTGGTACCTCAATTGGCAAATGTGTAAGGGCTCAGCACACTCGGGTCTGCACTTACCTCCTGAAACGTTGACCGTTGCCCAAGAGTATAACATTCCAGTTCCTGAACTGAGCCACGGACAAACTCCTCTAATGGTCAGCTGCGAAGGATTACTGCCTCCCAAACACTGCATAGTCGTCGACCATCCCAACCCTCTCGATACCTGGCTTAGCCAAATTCAAGAAATCTCTCAACGCCTTGGAGCCAAAAAATTACATATTTTTTTACCTCGCGGAGCAAGCCAAGAGTCAGCCACGACCTCTTGGAAAAAATTAGATTCACGCATTGATGCGAGCTTTATGAGTGATAAGGAGACGCCATGATCAAGGACAAGATCAAAACTAACGTGGGGCGATGGAGTCTAGACCGAGTTCAATTTTTGCTCACTCACATCGGTGACTTCATCGACGATGAGAGCCAAGAACTTATGCAGAGGGCTCGTCAATTCGTGGCCGAAAGTGGCCTCGATAAATTGGAACGACTGGTGGAATGCAATCCCAGTGATCCAGAACTTCCAGTGCGTGTGATCGAAAGTTTGTCAGTTTTTTTCAGCGCCGGATGCGTTATCCAACGAGGCTATTTACTGGAAGACAGTAATTGGTGGGTAACAAATATTTTTTGGCGTGGACATGTATTCCACCTTGATCTGAACGATCAAGTTCGAGCGAACTCGCTCATTCCCGAAGTCACTCCAATGCAAATTAACAAAGCCAATGCTCAATCAATTTTAAAACCGATCAAGATGGACTTTCTCGCCTCTTCTTCGGATACCGAGGCTTTTTTTCTTAAGCCCACCCCCGGAGTAGCCTTTTTATTGCTCTCGGATATGCCGGCCCCATGGGCAATCGATCAAATCACCCATGCCCATAGGCTCGTTAACAAGGCATTTATTTTTTGACAGGGCAAGCAATGGAAGCGACTATTTTTATTCTATCTGACGGCACAGGCGAAACTGCAAGCACCATGATTCGAGCTGCGCTTGTGCAATATGCAGACGAAGATATTCATATCGTTCGCTGTAAAAACGTGCGCACCGAAGAGCAAATTGACGCTCTCGTCGAAGACGTTTCAGCCCGTCAAGGGCTTATCGTGTTCACAATGGTGAGTCACCAAATGAGACGGAAAGTGATGGAGAGCACAGGGCAAAAAGGGATTCCAGCCGTCGATCTCATGGGTCCTCTTCTTACGGCCTTGGACACTTATTTTGGTCGCAGCTCTGGTGGACAACATACCGCCGGCCTTTTGCGTGCGGTGGACGAACAATACTTCAAGCGCATAGAGGCGATCGAGTACACAGTTAAACATGATGACGGAAAAACCACAGCTGATCTTGATCAGGCAGACATCATATTGGTTGGAATTTCTCGAACCAGCAAAACTCCGCTATCGATTTTCTTGAGCCACAAGGGTTGGAAGGTGGCTAATGTTCCCCTGGTGCTGAATACACCTCTACCGACAGAGCTATTCAAAGTTGACCAACGGCGTATTGTCGGGCTGACGATTGATCCTAGCTCTCTGACTCGAATCCGCAAAAAACGTCTGGAGAAATTCGGCCAAGACCCTGGCGGCGAATATGCCAATATGGGGCATATTCAGGCCGAGATTGATTATGCCAATCAGCTGTTCAAACAAAACCGGCGCTGGCCGGTTTTTGATGTGACCGACAGAGCGCTCGAAGAAACAGCTGCCGAAATTGTGCGCATAGTGGCCTCGCGCTTAGATATTCCGTACACCTCTATTCTCTGAGCTATGTTCCCAGCGACTGCTGCTGTAAAGCCTTAAAGAAAGTCTCATAAAGCTCGACGCTCTTCGGATCTCGACGGTAATAAATGTTTACGTTGGTCATATACTTCAGATCTTCGACTTGTATCTGAACCATGCGACCAGCCCGCACTTGCTTACGAATGGAGTGTGATGGCAAAAATCCCCAACCCAACCCCGACTCAATAACCCGTTTTAGCGTACCCACATTATCCGTTTCAAACACGGGGGCATAATCGATCTTTAGTTCTTGGATCTTCCGCTCAAGAGCGGAACGGAAGCCCGGATATCTATCAGTGAAGGCGATGATTGGCTTTGAATTGTAATATTTCATCTCAATAGCAGAGGGCAACGTTGTGTCTCGTCCTGAACCTACCAACCATATTTCATCACGAAACAAAAAGCGCTTCTCAAAATCTTGAAACTCAATTCCATATTCACTCTTCAGATCAGGGAGAATCACCACATCAACTAGATTATTACGCATATCACTGATGATTTTCTCACCCGTGCCATAGACTAATTTTATCTGTAATTTTGAATTGTGTTTTAAAAACATACCGATAATGGGAGACACCAAATAAAGACCTATGGAATTCAATGTGCCCACGCGCAGATGTCCTTGTACTTCTTGAGACATCGTCTGAATGGCTACCTGAGCCTGTTGGGTGAGATGCAAAATTCGCTTGGCATAATCAAAAAGTATTTGCCCTTGCAATGTTGGCTTTACTTGACGAACTCCGCGAACCAAAAGATCAACACCCATTTCTTCTTCAAGATTGCGAATTTGCTGACTGACAGCCGGCTGGGTCAAAAAAAGCTTTTCTGCAGCGGCAGTCATACTGCCTTCTGAAAGCACCGTACAAAACGTGGTAAGTTGTTGTAAATTCACAATTGATCTCCCGATAGAAGAAACGAATTCAGAGCCCTGTTTTATCAGAGTGGGGACGAAAGTACACCTGCTACATAAATTTTTCTTATATATAAGGCATTATTGTATTTTTTATAAAAATCGCACAAAAAGGGACTGAACCAACAATATCTAAATATATGTAATATATATTGATTTTAGCTTTGAATAAAAATTACTTATAATTATTGTCAAAACTACTAGCTTGAGAGACCTCATCCCGCGAAGGAAATTTGATCTCGGAAAACCGGGGAAGGGGGTTCCGATGCGTCGATTTAGAGTGAGTTTGTATCTATCCATCACCATAGCGCTGACGGCCTGTGGACCGAAGGGACTACTCAATGACCGCCAACGTCTCCAAGCTCCACATGGACCAGGAGATGTGGGAGTTCTTCTTGAGGGCTCGACCGTGAAAGAGGTCGAAAATCTGCTGTACCGCCACCCTACTGCACAAGTGCGTATTTTGAACTTAGAGCACGGCCTATTTGAAATTTTTGGGCTCAACGAAAATCAAGTTTCAGCTGAAACGAATCGTCTCGTTCAAAAAAATGTTTACTTCCAGCTACGCCCACAAGATCCCAAGCTGAGCACTTCGTTTTTACCTACCAACCTAAAAATTCCAGGGCTGAACCCTTGCCGCTCCGGACCTCATATGCCGGAAGTCGATTTACAAATTCTGGGTCCCGAAACCTTGCCAAACGGGGCCTCCATCGAAATTGGTCGAAGCATTAAAATTAGCAGTAAAGAAAGCGCCCCCCACCCCCAGTTTCCTAAGTCACTAAGGCGAGCCCTCATAATCGCCAGTCCGCCGAGCAGCGCTAATCGAGAAATCGTTATCAATGCGGAAGAGTATGTTTTTCAGCCTGATGCTCTAGGTGCATACCAAGCCATCGCCGTCATCCAGGACTCTCGCGATGTGTGCGCGCTGACGAGCAAACAGTTTGTCGCCACAGCCAATCGACCCTTTGTGGGAGCAAAAACACACAAAGTAAAAATCGATTTACAGCGCATACCGCATTTGAGTTCAGTCGAAGCGCACGCAAGTTGGGCGCTCAGTGAGGGCGAAGGAGTGACTATCGCCATTATCGACTCGGGTGTGAATTATAATCACCCTCTACTCGCTCCTAACCTCGCGATCAACAATCAAGAAATTGAAGGCAACGGAATAGACGATGATGGCAACGGGCTTATTGACGATGTTTTAGGTTACGACTTCGTCAATTCAGATCCTTTTCCTTTTGATGATGACGGCCATGGCACGCATGTCGCCGGTTTAGCGGCGGCACGCCAGTTTGGACTAGCGCGAAAATCAAAAATTTTAGCAGTTAAGGCTTTAGGAAGTTTAGGCGGAGACATTGGCACCGTCGCCGCAGCTATTCTCTATGCCGTTGATCGTGACGCAAAGGTCATTAATCTCTCTCTGGGCGCCCCGATGGAAAATCCTCACCCAGCTCTCGTCAATGCCGCCAATTACGCAGAAGCAAAAGGCGCCCTTCTCGTTGCTGCCGCAGGCAACGGCGACCCGGCAACTGGGTTGGGTTACAACATTGATCTGATTCCCGTGTACCCGGCCTCTTTGCAAAATCAAAATGTCATTGGAGTTGGATCTTCGGAAGCCTCGAGTGCCCTAGCCGCTTACTCCAATTTTGGTAGTCACAGTGTTGAAGTGATCGCACCCGGAGGTAATATGCCATCTGATCCCATGTTTTCAACCGCCTTTGAAAATCCAAAAGGTGCCCTCATGATCGCAATGAGCGGAACAAGCATGGCCACCCCTATCGTCTCAGGCATCATCGCTCAAGCGATAAGCATAAATCCAAATCTTTCGACTACAGAGATTCGCGAAATTTTATTACAAGCGGGCCGCTCCATCGAGGACCTTAAGAATATCTCGGTCAGCGGACGCCACTTGAGCGCACTCGCCACTACAAAAATGGCTAGAGAACGACTCAAAATCTTTTGACCGATATTGGATTCGTCTCACATTGAAACAAGATTTAAGACTGCTGGACCCTAGTCCAGCGGCTTTGGGCTGCATTGCTAATTTTGGCATTCCACACCTTTGCAATTCGCGATTATAATAAGTGAAACACTCGTAAATCCCGGAGTTTGCAATGCCGTTGAGAAGTCTTCTGATCATGGGTTTAATTGTCTGCTCAACAGCCCATGCGAAGCGCTTCCGTAATGCCTATGTCTCCTTTGAACTGCCTCCCAACTGGAACTGTAAACTTGAAGGCTCCGAATGGGTTTGCGAAAATGATTTTTCACAAAAAACAAAAGAAGCGATTATTATTCTGACCGCAAAAGAAGTTAGCCCCACCGACACTCTGCCCGCTTACTTAGCCCACTTACAAATGCCAAGAACCCTTCCCGGCCGCGGAGGAGCGCCAACAAAATCTCAAGTCATACATGTGAAAGAACGAATGATCGCCAACCAAATGTGGATCGATGCCATGCACCTCGGCAGTGAAGTTGGTCCGTACTTCACTCGATATCTCGCAAGCATTAAAGACCGAATCGCAATTTTGATAACTTTCAGCGCGCACAAAGAGCACTATACTAAATACAGCGGCGATTTTATCAAAGCCGTGGAAAGCATGCGGGTAGTGGCCACCAAAGACACCCTCGGCGAGCGTGCAAGTGGCCCAAGTCGAAGCACAGAAACTATCGGAGCACCGATAGGTCAAAACTTACCGTCCTTTGATAGCGAAGCTCTACCGCCTGAAAGCTCCTCTGGTGAATCTAGTAGTTCAGTAAATTTTCTGATCATAGCTATTTTACTGGGCCTTATTGGCACGTATTTTTACATGAAAAAAAACAAAAAACCCGCGACCAAAAAATCTAAGAGCACAGGTAAAAAATGAGACTGTTGATCGTTTTCTTTGCCCTGACGATAAGTCCTCTCGCCGAAGCCAAGAGCTTTCTAAACTCGTATATTTCTTTTGAGGTCCCTGACAATTGGTCTTGCATTCAAGAAGGCGTGGCCTGGACCTGCACTCCTACAGGAGCCATCGAGAGCAAAGAGGCCGTAATTGTTTTAGCAGCAAAGGTCGCTGGTCCCGAGGATAATCTCATTAATTTTCTTACTTTTCTGCGTGAGCCGAAGAAAATTAAAACTCGCGTGGGCACAACCATGCCATCGCAAGTCATGTACGCTCAACAGCGAATGCTGGGCGGTCACAGATGGATACAAGCTCAACATCTCGGCTCAGAGGTTCAAGAGTACTACACACTCTACCTGGCAACAGTAAAGGAGCAGTTGGCTTTATTAGTCAGCTTCTCGGCGGAACGTAATCGTTACCAAGCCTACAACCCAGTTTTTGATCGAGCCATAAAAACGTTGAAAATCGTAGCCAGCCAGCAGTTGCTTTTTCCAAAAAGCAATCGTCCCTCGGCAGGGGACGTTATTGGTATTCAGGGCACCACCGAAGTACAGTTCAACCCCGAAGACCTTTTACCTCCCCCTGAGAAGAAGTCTGGAAAATTACTCTTTTTAGTTCTGGGATTGATCGTTGTTATTCTGGGTGCTGCAACTTGGGTATTTAGTCGTCGCAAGAAGACGGCTCGACCAGCGAGCAATAAAAAGCAAAAGTCGAAATGAGCAAATTTTTGTAAACGGACAGGCGCTCGATCAATCATCGAACGACCTGTCACCTGTTTTTACCTACTGAAGAAATTCTTGATAACCCTTCACCTCAAGCTTACCCAATTTACGCAGGCTGCCCTCAGCCTTATCTTTAGGAGCATAAACCAAGATACGAAGATTTTGAGGATCGAAGTACTTGCGAATGGTGGCATTGATCGAAGTTTTGTTGATCTCATCGAGGTTACGCAGATAGTTTGTCAAATACTCAGGCCCGATACCATAACGATTGAGAATTAACAGTTGGCGGGCTAAAGATTCAGGAGTTTCAAATGTCCTGGGAAATTGCCCTCTCATGAGATTTTTAACTTCGTCAACCTCTTGATCATCAACGCCCAACTCGACAAAACGGCGATAAGTGTTGAGCGTCTCTTCGACTGTCTCACCGATTTTATCCGTACGCGTGAATGTATAGATACCCATGGGACCCGACTTCAAACGCGGATCAAACCAAGCTCGAATATGGTAGGTCAAACCACGTTTCTCACGAATCTCTTCAAAAAGACGACTACCGAACGACTCACCTAAAACTTTAAGTGCCGCTCTTAGCTCCATATACTCAGGAATATCTCGTGGCACACCTTTGAACCCGATCTGAATCTGGGCTTGATTCAAATCTGTGCGGTCAACCAACAACAGTTCCAGACCCTTCCACTGTGGAAACTCAGGAATATCACCGCTTTTTACTGGCTTCGACTTCCACTCACTAAAAAATCCTGAAACCTTTTTTCTCCAAGTGTCATCATACTGACCAACAACAGCCAAAACAGCGTTACCCGGAACAAAATTTTGCACATAGAAGTCTTGTAAATCAGCTTTTTCTATCTTTTTGATTGAACGAGGAGAACCCGCAGCTTCATGCCCGTAAGGATGACTACCATACAAAAAACGCGGCAAAAGATACTCAGAAAAATCTTCTGGTCGATCAGCAAGCTTTTGCAAGCTAGCCAGGGTCAACTTGCGCTGACGTTCAATTTCGGATTTTGGAAATGTTGGCTTAAGTAAAATATCGCGATAAATGTCCAAGGCAGTGTCTTTATTGAAAGCCAACGTCGATATTGAAGCAATCGTATAGTCCGGCTGTACCTCAGCGCCAAACTGACTTCCGATTTGGTCTAAATCCTCAGCAATCTGCAAAGCGGAGCGCTTGCTTGCACCTTTATCAAGCAAACTTGCAGTCAAACCCGCCACACCTTCTTTACCGACCGGGTCCTGACTGCTGCCCACCTTAAACATCATTTGCAATGATACGTACGGCAGAGTGTTGTCCGGAATCCATAAAATCGTAAGACCGTTAGACAGAGTCTGCGTATCAAATTTTCGTATTTTAAACTCAGTACCCACCAAAGAGCTGTCAGATTTAAGCTTGGGGGTTGTTCCACACGCCGCCAAAATCAAACTTAGAGTAACAATTGCTTTTCTCATGTCGACTTGCCCCCTTTACGCGGCTTAACAATGACAATATTGCGCTTGTCTGGCTGTAAATAAGATTGAGCTACTCTTTGCACATCTTCGACCGTAACTTTTTGATAATGAGTTAAATCTGTGAAAATGCGAGTGTAGTCACCAAACATAGTTTCATAGCTCGCAAGCATTCGGGCGCGACCAGAGATGCGTTTGAGAGAATCAACGTAGTCCTTCATAAAAAGGTTGCGGGCCTTATCGAGCTCTTTTTGAGAGATCTTTTGCTCGCGCAACTTCTTCACTTCACCTTCAAGAACCAACAAGGCCTTATCTGGAGCAACGCCAGGCTTTAAACTGGCATAAAGACTGAATTGACCCGCAAGGGCTTGGCCCCATGAGGCTGCATAACTGTAGGTGGCGATATCGTTTTTGTACACCATCTGCCGGTAAATGCGGCTTGATTCCCCTTGTCCTAGGGCAATAGCCAAAAGATCAAGAGCGTAGTGATCTGGATGGTGCATGTTGGGGAGCACATAGCCCACAGAAACGGTTGACGCCTGTGCTTCCCGCTCGATCGTCGCGTACCGCTCCTTGGTTTGCTCAGGCTCGGGCTGCACCACAGGCCGCTGGATTTTCTCTTTAGGAAGTGAGCCATAGTATTTTTCTATGAGGGCTTTGGCGCTTTCGGAGTCGAAGGCCCCAGCCAAAACCAAAACTGCGTTGTTAGGTGAGTAAAAGGTCTTATAAAACTTGTGCAGATCTTCCAAGGAGGCTGCATTTAAGTCTGACATAAAACCAATAGGTAACCATTTGTAGGGTAGAGCCTTAAACATAATCCCTGACATCTTCTCGCGCAGGCCACCCTCGACGTTGTCATCGTAACGCATTCGACGTTCTTCTTTTACGACTTCACGTTCACTGTTGACCTCACGCTGCTCAATACCCAAGTTACGCATACGATCAGATTCGATTTGCATGAGTAGCTCAACATGCTCGCTAGGTGCATTCACATAGTAACCAGTATAGTCCCATGACGTAAATGCATTGTAATCCGCACCTTTGCTGTTAAGTACCTTTCCCCAAGTGTCTTTAGGAAATTTCTTGGTGCCCTTAAACATCATATGCTCAAAAAAATGTGCTAAGCCGGTGCGGCCCTCCGTCTCATCTTTGGATCCTACACGAAACCAAGTATGCAGACTCACCGCCGGTAGAGAAGAATCGGGGTGCAAAAGCACTGTCATTCCATTTTTTAGCAGATACTTTTCAACTGGAAATTGTATCGCCTTATCTAAGCTGTCAGGAGCAATTGCGGCATTACCCCAAGGACTGCAAACAATCAAAAAAAGCAAAAAAATTTTATTGAGCATCAAATCGACCTCCGCTGAGCTTTAAATTCTCAGTCCGACGGCCTTATGAGGTCAAACTAATAACGGATAATGTGTTACTGAACGACAAGGTCGTTAAAAAATACGTTTTTAACGACACCACGACTGAGGGAGCCATTAATGGCGGCAATGATCTGGTTTTTCAACTGCAGTTTACCCTGAACGGATTCAAGCTCGTGAAACTGTTTTCCATTGAGAATGCGCATAACTGAGTCCCTAGCTTTTGGAGCGATTGTGATCACTTCCTCATAACCTTCCGCATCCATCATCTCGAGACTAATATCAACTTTTACCAGACGACGAGGCACACCATCAAGATTGGTGCTTAGGGGCTCCATCGTGTAGATCACCGGCTCCGCGCGCAAAGTTTCTTCAAAAGCCTCTAGGTCTCTCTCTGCTTGATCATTGGTTAAAGACTTGGTTTTCACACCAAGTGTCGAAACATAGGTCAGATACGAGCCAGCCCCCAGCACAGCTAAATTAAAGCCCATGAAAGCTAGAGTCAGAATTTTTTTAAAGTCCCTTGGCTTTGGAGCCGCGTTCTCTGCTGCCTCTGACATAACTCGAGTCCCCTTCAAAAAACTTATCGGAGGATTGACCACGGCCTTAAGTCTTGTGCTACGATTCGCCTCGGTTATGACACGGTTCAAGAATTCTAACTCTATAATCCTTCTTTGCCTTATGGCGTCACTGTGCCAATTTGCGACACCTGCTTTTGGCCAAAATCCAGAAAACGGGAAAACTGTTGAACTCTCTGACGATCCAATCCCGCAGACTCCGCCAGCAAATAAGCTACCTCATGCTCTGTTATCCTTGGCCTCGGAGACGGGAACTTTTTCTGAATATGCCTTCTTGGTAGATAAAAAAGCTCGCACTCTGACCGTCTGGCAAAATCGCGGCGAGCGGTTGAATCTTGTGGGTTCCTGGCCCACAGACATTGGAAGAAAAGAGGGTGATAAATTGGTTGAGGGCGACCATCGCACTCCCGAAGGCGTTTATTTTTTTCAAACGTCAATGGATGGGCGGGAAGTTAACTTTAATGAGTATGGTGTTCGCATTTTTACTCTCGACTATCCCAATTACTTCGACAAGCTAGAGAAAAAAACCGGCAATGGCATCTGGTTTCACGCAATCCCCGACTCCAAATCGCTTTTGCGGGGATCCCGAGGTTGTGTGGTTGTGCGCAATCAAGTCATTGAGGAACTGTCTAAATTTGTGGAGCTCAAGCGCACCCCGATGGTGATCGTTAATGAAGTCGAATATCTAGAGGCAAAAAAATGGTTGGACCTCAGAAAAACTTTAAAAAATTGGATAGAAAGTTGGCGACAGAGCTGGGTGGGAAAGGATCTAGAAACGTATATGAGTCAGTACTCAGATCGCTTTTCTGGCAACGGTATGAACAAAACTCAGTGGCGCAACTACAAGGCAGCCCTGGCCAAAAACTACAAGAATATTCAGGTCGATTTAAAAGACATTCAAATTTTTAATCAAGGCCCCAAAATCGTCTTCCGATTTCTGCAAAGGTACCGATCCGATCGCAAACAAGATTTTGGTTCAAAAACCCTTTACGCACTAAAAAATAGTAAAGGCTGGGAGATTGTTGGCGAAACCTGGGAGCCTCTCTGAAGG
>JAYQON010000042.1:0-23586 GCA_038144835.1 Bdellovibrionales bacterium | reverse complement strand
AGCCTGGATTGTAGCGCTCGCCCCATCTGCGAACCATTTCTTTTGTCCATCGTTGAAAGTGATAAAATGGTATTTGTGGCCATGACAATATAGCTGCACTCGCTTTGCGAAAATCTGCGTCTGAATCCAAAAGCTTAAACTTCATGTAAAGATAATACTCTAGAGCTTGCATAATTCGATATTCGCGATCAACGGCAAAGGCGGCATCAAGTTTGTCTAGTTTGTCTAGTTTGTCTAAAATGTTATCTCCCCAGTAGTCTTTTTGCAATTGAGCTGGCAAAAAATCCAAGCGAGGATCAGAAAATAGTTTGTTGACCCAAGTCTTGTTCTCATTAAAATTCACAGCCAATAAAAACAATAATGGCATTTTAATTGATTTCGCTAAGACTTCAGAGAGCTGTTCCGGGTGATACTTTGCTGGGCTTGGCATTTGGCTCATGTGCATTGCCAAAGCCAAATTTGGCGCAGACAGAGCGGCTGTAAACATGGATGCAGCAAGAGCTTGCGCAAGATCTTCGTGACCCATTTTTTGTAGGCATTTGACCAGTGAGGTTATCTCGGATTCGCCCAGGCCAAAGCGTTTACCGAGGCGAATAGGATCGAGCAAGTCTTGGGCAATTATTGATCGATCCAAAACGACACCGATGCGTGAATCTAAAAGCTGCACAGGCACTTGTTCGCAAGCAAAAATTAGTCTTTCAGTGGCCCGTTCGCGGATATAGGGATCCTGTGCTGACAAAGCTAATGAAATGGCTACTTTTTGTGTGGCTCTAAGGTTGCGATATTTATAGAAATGCTCGTGCAATTCGATAACGCGCGTCCAATCTGATGTGCTTTTGAAGTTAGCCTTTAAAAAGCCAGGACGAAATATATCTAGCGTGAAGCTGCGTACGGGGTCTTGTGGGTCAATGTCGGCGATCTTGCTCATCTCCGCAAGCATGTGTCCAACAAGCTCTATATGCTTTTGCGAAAGATCTTCTTCGCACGAGACGTCAGTTTTATATGCACACAAAAAGTACTGAAATCCATAGTTAGACAAAAACACTGACAATCGATAATTTTGGTCATAGACAGCCCTGATTTTTTCTAAGCGAGCAGCAGATGGATCAAAATGGGTGAATATATTTTTGGTTGAAGGGTTCATGCGCATTCGATTTTGCAAAGCCGAAGTGGTCAGAAAGCGCAATAATCCAGGAAAAAAGGCCTTGATCCACGTGCCTGATTCTGCGTACTGAAATTGTTGCTCTCTCGGCAAGGTCGGATTAAACACAGTGGATAAAATCTGATGAACACCAATTAGGTTAGGCGGCAGATTTGCATTCTGTCGGGGTTGGCGCCAGCGAAAATAAACGAACTCCGATCGTCCACTCATCAACCCAAATTGGGTGTGGGTAGGAAAGCGGTTTATCGGATATTTTCCTTGAGTCCAGTGGTCTTCTCCGTGGTCAGAAGTCAAAATAATATGGGTTTGATTCGGATCTTGAGAGAGATAGATCTCCTTCAGCAGTGGTTCTAAAAAATCGCGTGCCAATTGTTGAATATTGCTCTTATAGAGTGACTCATTTGCATGGGCACGCACGATCCAATCTTGGGGAGAAAGTTGAACACGAGTGTTCACCCCCGCCCAGCGCGAGTCGTACGAGTAATAAGGTGGATGAGATTGGCGTGCACCGCGATAAAAGGGGTAGGCGGGAGCCGTTGGCCAATGCAGACTGCAAGTATGCACAAAGGCAAAAGTTGGCCCCTTGAGATTTCTGAATTCGTCTGCCACAAAGCCGGAAAAGCGCCTCAGATTAAATGCTGGTCCAAAATCAGAGTTGTAGCGAAGCTCTGGAAAGAGCATGTGTCCGACTTTATTATCAAAATATGTCCAAATGACGGCTCCTCTGGCTAGCAAAGGAAAAATCAAAGATTCCAGACCTTGTTTGGGAGTGAAAAATCGGTCAAAAAAGCGAGTTTTAGGAAAGTAGGCAAACGCCTGCGAATCAAAAAAAAGTCCCATTTGATAGCCGCGCTCTTTTAATAACCTTAATGTGGGGCCTACATAATAATCCTCACGGGTTACAACGTCGGCTTGCAAAAAGTTTCGCAAGCCCATTTGCGGCGGTTGCTGCTCGCGCAAAAGACTAGCAATAGAAATATTGGTTTGGGGTTGGCCGGTGACCACTGCGGTTGAGGTTTGACTTTCCGCCAAAAAACGAGACAAAAAGGGCGTATCCTCGCCTGTCACCGAGGCTAAATCGAAGTCGGAGCGCAGAGAGTCCAAAGATAAAATGAAAAGCGAAGGTTGAGAGATTGAGTTAAAAGCTGGAGGTTGTACTTTCTGCAAGTGCGCCCAGGCGTTTTCCAAAGCCTTAAATTGGGGTGTAGCCGCGAACAGTAGGCCCGAAAAAACCTGGCAGATAAGCCGATATGCTGACCGGTTTTTGCGGTCCAACCAAACAAGATAAAAAGATGCACTGGCGAGCGCCAGAGTTAAGAACATCAGTGTGATCCACTCGACGCCTAATTGTAAAACATGGCCTAGACTTCCTAAGTCGTCGTACATTTGCGGGTGATGTAGCAAAAGGCTCAGATGAATCGATGTGAAGGCAAAACACACAAAAAACAGTCTGTATGGTTTAGAGAAGGATCTTTCAAGGATCCACAGTGTGCAGCCAAAAACCCCGTAAGAGAGTAGGATTCGGAGCTCAAACCATGCCAGCGGTTCGAAGGCCATCCAGATTTTTTCAAGAAGATTATTGGCCTTCGCAAGGCCAGGTACCGCCAAGAATGAAAGGCTAATAAAAAAATGAATCAGATACGCCAGCAACGTCAAAGCCAATGCTGGCGATTGGTAAATCAGACGTTTCAATCGATAAAAAGGATATCTCACAATCAAATTACTTAGGAGTACGTACTAAACGAAATCCAATGACGTTCCAGCGCGTATCGGGAGTTGAGCGGATGCGAGTGGCCGAGCGGCAATAACGCTCAATACTTGCGAATCCACACCCGCGAACTTCTCGTTCGGTGCCATGAGAGGGACCTTGCGGATCGACGACGGCGCTGCTGTCATAGCTTCCATAAAAATCTTGTACCCATTCGGCGACGTTGCCGTACATGTCAAACAAACCAAAGGTGTTTGGTTTTTTTTGTCCGACAGGATGACTACGATTACCACCGTTGCTGAGTGACCAAGAGAACGATGAAAGTTGACCAGAGTCATCGCCAAAAAAGTAAGCTGTGGTCGAGCCCGCTCGTGCCGCGTATTCCCATTCGGCGGCAGTGGGTAAGCGATATTCATAGCCATCATTCAATTGATTAAGCCTATGAATAAACTCTTGCGTGTCTTCCCACGAAACTTTTTCTATCGGGTGGTTGGCGCACATCTGTACATCCTGGTTTAAAATATAACCATCTGAGCAGATTGTGTCCCACTTAAAGGCTGCTGGATTGTTGCCCATGACAAAATAGTACTGAGCTTGCGTGACTTCCGTGGTCTGCATTTGGAAAGAACGACTGATGGTCACGTGCCGCTGTTTTTCGTCGGCACTGCGTTTTGGTTCGTTTTTGGGGCTTCCCATCGCAAAGGCGCCTGCTGGAATAGTAACGAAATGTGGAAATGCTTCAGCATAACGAACATAATTTTTTAACAGATTGAATTCAAAACGATTCATAGCATCGCCATGAAGCAAGCGGCGAACTCCGGTTGTCTTTAACCATTGTTCCGTCACCCTATCAATGCGGGCATCGACGTCTTGCTTGGCCCATTCGATAGCTGATGTTGTGTTGTCAGCTATTGTCTGCTCGAGTTGCGCCAATTGTTCTTCAAAGCGTGCTCTTTCGCTAAGATTTGCACTTTCTGGTCCATGCCTCTCTATAAAGGAATCAATACGCGCAATGGACTCCACTAATTTTGAACGCTGACGCTCTAAGGCGCTGCTGTCCTCAGGTTCACTTTTGTTGGCAAGTTTGATCAAACGCTGAGTCTGTTCAGAAAACCCATTTATCGAAAGTCGCAACACATTCCGTAGATGCGTTTTAATCTCGCTTGTTGGCACATTAAATACAGGTTTATCACTCCTCTGTTCGCACTCACTTTGGCCGGTGGTGAGTGAATGTGGAACGCATTGTTTAAGGACAATTGAAGAGCCATTATTGATGAACAAAACAACGTCACCGTCTGGACCCACCAGTTCAAAACCTGGTTGAGTGGCCCAAGCCCAGTGGCTGGTAACTAGAATTGAAAGGCAAATAAAGCTAAGCCGGATAAAAAACATGACTCTCCCCCCGAAGATCAGTATTTAGCGCAAGCAATCTTGATTGGGTGCCGTCTATCAAGGGGTGCTACCCCTGTCAATGTGCGGTCAATTTTTGCTCCACACTAACGCCTCACGCTGAGGCTGAGTGAGACCACGACTCATCGACAGTTCAATTTGAGTGTGTAGTTTCAATCTCCTTTACGAGTGGCTACCAATACAGCTTTGCCTAAGGCGAGCGACACAAGGGTTTGCCAAGGTCTTTTGCGCTAATTGAAGACCCTCTTCAATCTGGTTAAATAAAGAATAAATTTCACGACTGTCGAGAGTTTGGGCTGGACTTGTGGGGTCAGATTACGTTTTTCACCAATTAAGCCAGATTGGATGTTTGTTCTGCAGAGCGGTTAGAGTATATAAAGCCACTTCTTTAAGAGCTCCAACTTTAACTCTATGAATCTTAAAAAGGAATGATTCCATGACTAGAAAAAACATTTCCGCCCTTGCGCTTTCGGGAATTCTTGCTGTGTCCACTTCGATGGCGATGGCTCGAGAGTCCTCAAAGGCTGCACAATCATCTGGAGCCCTCGATCGAATTGAAAGCTTAGTACAAAAAAGCCAACTCCAACTGCGGGCGGAATTGGTATTGTTGGAAATCTTGATTCAGTCATTAGAGACCACTCAAATTGTTAATGAATATCTGCAATTGGATCGCGCCAACGTCTACGTGCAAGTGCCTGGCGTGTTAACCGTTGGACTTGGTAGTGCCGTTTATGGCACTCGAATGGCCGATTTTATCGTGCGTGCAATGACGCCAGAAAAATCTGCCTGGTTTGCTGAGCATGCCCAACTTAAAGCGGCTGTTAAACAGGCCAAATTGGCCTTTGAATCCGCTAAGCTGACGCTACCGGCAACTCCAGCGCTTCCGATGGTTGCAGAGGCCGCTGAAACGGCTGCCGAAGCGGCGATGGCCTCCGTCTCCGTGCCTCCAGCTTCGGCCTCGTTATCGTCAGCTGAGGCGGAAATCGCTTTGCTACGTGCAGAAAAAGCTGTTGCTCAGCACCTTCTTCAACAGCCGGGTGGTCTGTACAAATTTGGCCGTATTTTTCGGCCAGTCGCTCGAACTGCGGTGGTTGTAGGTGGCGTCACCTTGGCTATAGTCACTGTAAATGAGACTGTTTTATTGGTTATGGGACGCGACCAAATGGCTCAGCATCTCCAGCAATTTAAGGAAAAAGCAGCCAAGATTGAGGCTTTGCTGAACTAAGCTTGTGAGATATCTTATTGCGGTCTTGTTTTTTTGCACAGCCACTGCACAGGCTCAGGCTTGCACTTCTTGGCTTGGCTGTGGATTAAAGCATCTTAAAGGCGAGGCCGCGTTTGAAGAAGTGGCGCGCTTTGAGCGGCAACAGCAAGAAGAAGTCTTAAATAATTTTAAGGGTCATAAGGCGGAAATTCTTCAACGTTTGTTGGCCTACAAAACCCAGGTGTCCAAACAAGCTTATGCACAGACGTTGCGACTATGCTGGGCTTATCGTGAAGCCATGGGCCTGAAAGCCCCACATCCCGAAAAATTTGAGTACCAAGGTGGTGGCGGCAACTTGAGCCGTTATAATTTGTCTGATTCTGTGAAAGCCTGGGGTGAAATTTACGCTCACGGCGCGTACCAAACGCTAGATGGAATATCGGGTTTGAAGGCCCACCTCATTGAGATCCGTGGATTGGGCTTTTTTGATTTTGGGTCTTGGTTTCAATCCATGTATGCAATGAGCTTGATTTCATCGACAGGATTTTTTTATGCAGCGGCCCATTGCCTCAACACAGTGAGTGCGCGTGAGATTCAAAGGTTTGCCTCAGCAATACTTATTGTTGACTACGAAGGTACATTGACCAGCCAAGTGGCATTAAATCTGTCTCTAGCTAAGCTCATTGGTTTCATTCGAGGCCCTTTAAATCAATGGTTTTGGCAACCATTGACCTCTGTGTTCGCAAGAGTTCAAAAGCGATTTGGTAAACCTACTTTAGTTATAGGTGGTCTTTCCACGGGCCTTATTGTGGGTGATCATTTAGCCTGTCAGTTCACGCGAATGGAAGCGGCTCAAGCTAATCTTGCTGAATATTTTAAACAAAATGGACAGGCGGAGCATAGTCCGAGCGAGCGCTTACATATTGCGTTCAAACTTGCACAGTATTTTAAGACCTACCAAATGGCTTGTCGCGAGATCTCTTCAGGGGAGACCCCTTGTCAGGTTGCCAAGCAAAATTTCATTGCAGCTGTGCAAAGGCTAAACTTTTACATCCAGTTGTCGGACTACAAAAATGATTTGCAGCAGATACGGTCAGTAACCAAGGCAGCGAAAGATCTTGAAAGGCGCCTTAGAGTCTGCGGTGGTGTTCAAAATAATGAGTCAGACCTCCAGCAAGACTACTTGGATATTTTAGAAATTCTTATTCCTGTGGTCGAAAAATTGGCCTTGTAGGGGGCTACACGATATCGTCCGCGGGTATAAGTCTCTTCTGAGGCTGACGAAAATCGGCATGGGTATATCTAGAATATAAGCAATCGACTCCCATCTTCTGGCATTCACCTGTTCTTGGGGCCGCCCGCAGCGGGTTTCATCTTTGCAGAGGCAAAAGATGGTTTACGAAGGAGGGCAAATGTTTAAGTTGCTTGTGTTTCCAATTATATTTTTGAGCCTTAGTGGTGTGGCTCAGGCCCAGGAACGTTTTCCTGGCGTTTCCTCAAAGGGTCATCTCTTTCCAACATGTGAAGGCAAGCAAAGCACCAATTCCACGGCCTTGGCCAATGAGATGTTTGAGCAGGTTTTGGGTTTTGAAGGTGCCTTTCAAAAGGATTTGGTCAATAAGGCAAAGGGGACCGGATTTACCCTTTTAGAGGTCAAAGGCAGTTTGCAAGTGCATGTTGCTCAGTACAACATACGCCTGCCAGCGCATTTGTGTCAGGAGAGCCCTCATACCATGCGTGTGGAATTGAACTACGGTGGAGCTCGCTATTACCTTCGTGTCACCCGCATTGACGCTAATCGCGTGCGTGTCGCGCAAATTGAGGCTTCTGGAAGAACCATCGCGGACTCCGGCATTTTTAAGGGTGCGACTCGTTAGGAGCTTTCATGGTGTGGTATCAGACTTGTCGTTGGAAAAAATTAAGACAGACCGTTGTGTTGATGACTCTGTTTTTTGGGATGCTTCAGGCGAAGGCGCAAAGTGAAGGTGCATTGCGATTTTCTCAAATTGCCCCGTGGAAAGTGAAAGTAGTTGATTTGACATCCCCCTTGGCGGCATTGGTCAATTACTCAGAGATGCTGCTGGTCCTAGATACGTCTGAGAAAAATCAAGGATCTACTGCGGTTTTCGTACACAAAGTATTTTGGAGTGAAGATGCCAAACCCAAAAGTAACCCTGAGGATTGGCGACCAATTCTTAGGGGGCAATCGAGATTAAAGCCCATAATTTTACGAGAAGAAGTTTTGCAGCGAAATGGTCAGCATCGTTATATAGTTGAGTATGAAACTCAACTAGGTCCGGACTCGAAAAGTCGGTCTATTATGATGGCTACCTTTGTTGATGGCGAGCAACTTTACGTTTTTAGCTACACCAACCACGAAGCTGTATTTGCCATGGATGCACCCTACGTGCGCAAGCTTTTGCAATCTTTAATCGCTCGCCTAAATTAACGATTTCACTAAAAACCCTTTAAGCATCTAGATGAGCGCGTGCAGAGCCTGAATGGCTTTCTCTCGCTGATCTGGAGGTAAAAATAGAGACAGCGAATGGGAAGAAAAGATGTATTTTTGCGGAACGAGTCCTTGCTGCGAAAGAACTTGCAAGGCGCGATAGGGAAGCTCTGACCCCACGCCTCCGTGGCAGGTCAAGCTCACGCACGCCATTGTGTCGCACAGTTTTTTAACTCCTCGGGTGAGGGTCAGAGTGCGCAAGAGGGTGTCCAAAGATTCGTTGTCTGCAGTGAGCATCAATCGGCATTGTCCGGCTTCGAAGGCAGAGGCCAGCAGCTGAGGCCAAGACAACCCATTTTGTTTTAAATGAGCTGCGAATATTTCGAAACCGTTGTTCAAGCTGTTGGCATCAATGGCCAAGTGTTCAACACGTTGAAGAGAGTTGACCGAAAGAATTTTGCCGATTTCCATGTCGTTTACCTCGTTAAGCACTTGCGTGCTGTCTTGATCGCTTTCCCATTTTTTGATGAACAGGGGAACGTTTTGGCTCATTGCCAATTCAACGCTTCTAAAATGAAGCACCTTAGCACCCCAATAGCACATATCGGCTAGGGCGCTAAAGCTAAGCCGATGCAAAGTTTTTGCACCACTGACAATTCGCGGGTCGGCCGTGCAGACTCCATCCACTTCTTTGATGATCTCGCAACGATCGGCCCGCAGAGCTCCAGCCATAGCTACCGCCGTCGTGTCAGAACCGCCGCGACCCAATGTAGTGATCTCTTTGCTCATCGGATTTACACCCTGAAAACCAGCCAAAACCACCACGCGTCCGCGGTTGAGCTCTTCGCGCACACGAATGGGACGCACATCCACGATGCGCGCGGAGGAATGAGATTCATCGGTAAGCACGCCAGCCTGACTACCAGTAAAGCTTATGGCCGGAATTTTTAAATCGGTGAGCGCCATGCTCATCAATGACATACTTACGCGCTCTCCCGTGGTGAGCAACATATCGAGCTCGCGTCGGTTCGGGCTAGGGCTGGTCTGATAGGCGAGTTGAATCAGTTGGTCGGTGGTCTTGCCCATCGCTGAGACCACAACGACTAACCGGTGTCCAGAGTTATGCAATCTGGCAACTTGATTTGCCGCGAGACGAACCTTTTCGGGGGTCTCCAGGCACATGCCCCCATATTTTTGAACAATCACTTGTTGGTTGGACATAACCGACTTTTAACTGATTTTAAAAGTCGGTCAATGGATTCCCATCGTTTACCTTTGGGCGCGTAGAAACTGAGAGACCTTACTGGTCATCCCCTTCGGCACTCGAATGCTGTGCGATCGCACGTTTTCAGGAATCATTCCTTTAATTAATTCTGGATTTAGAGTGGTTAGACGCGATTGATTCACGCCCAGGTAAGTGGCTAAACTGTAGAGGTCGGTTCCTCCAGGAACGACATAATTGTCGTATGAGTAAGGGGCTTTTGGTTTGAGTTCACGAAAACCGTAAAGCCTAGGCGCCTTGGAAATGAGCATGGCCGCCAGCAACTTGGGAATGTATTGCCGAGTTTCATCTGGAAAATCAGGCCGTTTCGATAGGATCCAAAAGTTCTTGGTATTGTACTTATTGATAAGCCTTTGCGTGCGCCCCTCACCCATATTGTAGGCTGCCGCAGTGAGGTACCAGGAGCCGAACTGACGAAAAAGATCGCCCAGATATCGGGCTGCCGCTTTGGTGCTTTTGCTGTAGTCGCGTCGTTCATCCAACCACCATGTGGTTCGCAGCCCATAGCGATTGGCTGTAGGAGTGATAAATTGCCAATAGCCAACAGCTTCTGCGGTAGAGATGGCATTAGGAGAAAATCCACTCTCAATCATGGCCACAAAAGCAAGATCTTGTGGCAACCCTCTCTGCAGAAGCATTTTTTGCATTGTTGGCATGTAGGCGTGCGAGCGTTCGAGCCAAGTGCGAAACCACTTGTTGCCAGTCGTTTGGAAGTAATTTATCCACCATTTTACTTTAGTATTGTAGGTCACTGGAATATCAAAATAAGGAGACGTGTCGACCGGAGTGAAGCCGTTGGTGGTCTTCGCGTTTTTCAGGGGTGGGGTGGCGCTCTTCGCGGGCACCGCGGCGACGAGCAAAAAAAATATCATGCTCCAACGAGCCAGTAGATCCTCTTTCATCACTTGTCATTATGCCGCATCCTTAGTCTTGCGGTCGAGTCCGGTAGACATAATTCTATGACTCGACCGACAAAAGCATGACACTTGCTACTCTCATCATCATCGACGTTAGTCTCGGTTGCCGCGTTATTAACGGCATTTAGCCTTTCAAACTGAAGAATATCGCGACCAAAGATCAGTCTAGTTTTTATGGCATATCGCTTGCTCGTTTCGAGGTGAGGGAGTGGCCCAGATTTCCACCAATGGGGGAACCATGAGTTCGAAAGGAATTTATTCAGCGGTCAGCGGAGCGATGGCCCAGGCCTCTCGTCTAGATACGATTGCCAACAATCTTGCCAACGCGAACACAACTTCGTTCAAACGAGATGGTCAGGTTTTTAGTGAATATCTGTCTGTTCATGAAAAACCTGAGATGGTTTTAAATGTTCCTCGCGTTCCAGCTTCGGTTGAAAGTTTTTACGACATGCAAGGCGGAGACAATGCCTATGTCAATCCGGCCGGTACCTATACGAATTTCAGCCAGGGAGGTTTGCGCTCTACGGGTTCAGCTCTCGATGTGGCGGTTGAAGGCAAAGGCTTTTTGGAAGTTCTTACGCCTCAAGGGCTCCGGTGGACGCGCAATGGGGGTTTACAGATTGACGGCAATGGACGGTTGGTAACGAAAGAAGGACATCAGGTTTTGCGGCAGGGCCAAGGCGATCCCTCTCAGCGAGGCATTAATTTGACTTCGCGCAAGGTTACGATTGCGCCATCAGGTGAAATTTTTGAAGGTGGAAATGCCGTGGCTCGTCTCGCACTGGTAGAATTCACCAATCCTGATGATTTGCAGAAAACCGGAAATTCTTACTACTCACTTAAAAGCTCTGCCGTATCTCAACCTGTAGAAAGCTTGGAGTCGCGAGTGCACCAAGGATTTTTGGAGAGCAGCAACGTCAATGTTGTTGAAGAAATGACGGACATGATCACCGCCAATCGAGTGTTTGAGGCGACTCATCAGGCGATTAAAGCTCACGATCAAATGGATGATAAATTGATCAATCAAGTTGGAAAGGTTTAATTGAATGCTTCGTTCATTGAACACCGCCGCCACTGGAATGAAAGCTCAACAGACCAATATGGATGTTTCGGCCAACAACCTTGCCAACACATCGACGATTGGTTTCAAAAAATCGCGCGCCGAATTCGAAGACCTCATGTATCAAACGCTAGTGGAGCCCGGAGCCGCGACGGGTGCCAATTCCGTTTCACCAACGGGAGTGCAGGTGGGTTCTGGTGTGCGCACGGCGGGAGTAGCGAAAGACTTCACTCAGGGCGCGACCACAATCACCAATGGAGCTTTTGATATGGAAATCAAGGGTTCTGGTTTTTTTCCCGTGCAAATGGGGAATGGGCAAATTGGCTATACACGTGACGGCGCTTTCAAAAAGGGCGCTGATGGACGACTCCAGGATAAAAACGGAAACATTCTGCAACCTGAAATTGTTGTTCCTGCAAACGCCACGGGCGTGACGATCTCCTCCACTGGAGCGGTGGAAGTACAACTTGAAAATCAAGTGCAGCCGCAAAATATCGGTCAGATTCAGTTGGTGGGCTTTGTTAATCCGGCAGGCTTGAGGAGTATCGGGGGAAATGTTTTTGTTCCCTCTAACGCGAGTGGGCTTCCTCAGCAGTCACAGCCTGGTCAGGCGGGTTTGGGTACAATTGCGCAGGGTCAGCTGGAGACCAGCAATGTGAACATCGTGGATGAAATGGTGGGCATGATCACTACTCAACGATCTTATGAAACCAATTCGAAAGTCATTCAGGCGTCCGATCAGATGTTACAAGCAATCAATAACTTGAGGTAATATGCGTAGCCTTTTGGTTGCTCTTTTTAGCTTATCATTGAGTGTCGCGGCGGAACCGCTAATGCGTTTGCGACCCTATGTTGTGGTGGCGCCGAAGGCCGAAGTCCGCATGGATCAATTGGTGGATGCGCAGGAGTTGTCAGGGGAAACTTTAGCCAAATTGCAATCGGTGCTGTTGGTTCGCGCTCCTGAAGCTGGTGGTAAGTTGGAGTTGAGTCAGACCGGCCTAATGCAGTCTTTGCGGCCTATCGTTCAAGCAGAGCGAATGCGGACAGGGAAAAAAATCACTTTAATTGTTCCGAAATCAGTCACCCTGGATACAGTCCGTCGAGGTTTACAGGCGAACGTGGTCGAGGCTGAACTGTTGCAGAGTTGGCAGCCACTCTGTCAGGATTGTTTGATGGAAATTGAAGGGCTTAGCTTGCCTCTGATTGATCGAGTGCACGATTGGCGTTTGAAGATAAAACCGTCGTTACCAAGAGGAAGCTTCTCGGTCCCTGTAGATTTGATTCGAGAATCGGGAATATTGACTCCAGCTTGGATTAACGGACGTTTGTTGATTAAACGCAAAGTACCCGTGGCTAAGCGGGCTCTGCAAATCGGTGAGCGGGTAGAGGCGAGCGATTTCCAATGGGAGTATCGAGACATTTCATATTCTTTCGATGGAGTCCCATCTGTGGAGGAATTTGCGGGCAAGCAAATCAAGCAAGGCTTGCGCGTCGGAGAAATTCTCTGGGTGGGTCTTTTGGAAAAAGAAAAAGCCATCCGGCGCGGTGATGTGGTGCAAGTGCGTTCACGCTCTGAGGGTTGGGAGGTCACGTTAAGTCTGATTGCTGATCGTGATGCCTTTATTGGGGACGTGATTAATATGAAAAACCCAAAAACTAGTAGTGTGATCGTTGGCCGGGTCACTGGGCGCGGAGAGGTGGACTTGCAATGAAACTTGTGGAGTTCATTCTTATTGGTATTCTTTTGGTGTTTTCGATGACCCAGACGGGATGCGCGAGTTTTAATCGCAAGATCAAAAATTTCCTGGGTGGACGAACGCCCGCGGGAGAGGTCCAAGCGAGAGCCTCGACATTGACTAAATTTTCAGACAACCCAGATTCTCCTCCCCGGGTAAGGCGTCAATATAAGCGTACAACCAAGGAGAGTTTGGCGGAAGAATCAGCCTTGGCTGCGAGAGCAGGCTCGCTTTGGGTTATGGAAGGACAAGGAGCCTATCTTTTTTCTCAAAATATCGTGCGTCTTGTGGGCGATCCGATAGCGGTTCAGGTTGAAGGTGAGCCTAAAGAGCAGTTGATTTCTAAGGTGGGCGTGATCAAAAAATTACTCGCCAAAATTGAAGAAAAACAAAGAGCTCGCCTACGGCAGCCATCGGCGAGCAACGATTCCGAAAGTCTGGGCAAGGACAACAAAAAAAAGGGTGATAAGAGCAAGGGTGAGAAGACTCAATCGGGCGCTGAACCGCAAAATGAATCGTCTGGCGATACATCTGCGGCGGGGGACTTTAATGTTAAATCCGTACAGACTCGTATCGTTGAGCGTTTGCCCGATGGCAACTATCGGGTGAAGGGCTCACAGCCCTTCATGGTGGGAGGCCGTGAGTACAAAGTGATTGTGACCGGAGTCGTGCGTGCAGAAGAATTCAACGATGAGGGCATTAGTGCGGCCAAATTGATCGAGCCAAAGTTTGATATTGTGAGTGCCCGTCGCAAAGAGGTGGAAATGTGATTAGGCTAATTTTGTTGCTTGTCGCTTTTACGGCTCTTACGGCGCATGCGGCTCGACTAAAAGACATTGCCAATATTCGTGGTGTCCGCGGCAACCAATTAGTTGGATATGGGGTGGTGGTTGGTTTGGCGGGTTCGGGCGATTCTAAGTCGGAGTTTACCAATAAAAGTATCGAGCGAATGCTTGATCGTTTGGGCATCAAGGTCCAGGGCAAAGAAGTCGCATCCAAAAGTGTCGCCGCAGTGATTCTGACGGCCAATCTCCCGCCATTTGCGCGAGCCGGAAATAAGCTAGATGTGACAGTCAGCACTTTGGGAGACGCCAGCAGCCTTAAAGGTGGAACTTTAATTCAAAGTCCGCTGCGGGCGGCAGATCAAGAGGTCTACGCCGTGGCACAGGGCCCGCTAGTGGTCGGGTTTTCGGGAACGGGAGTGCATGAAACAGTGGCGCGTCTGCCCAATGGAGCCATCATCGAACGCGACATTGGCCAAGAGTTTGCCAGCCGGAAGATGTTTAGGCTGACCTTGCATAACCCGGACTTCACAACGGCCGCGCGAGTTGTCAAAGTTATAAATAAGGAGCTTGCCGGCAAGTTTGCGACAGCTTTGGATGCAGGTACCGTGGATATCACCTCGCCGCCCATTTACGAGGGCAAAGGTGTGGAGATGTTGGCTTTGATAGAGAGCCTGGACATCAACCCGGATCAAGCAGCTAGGGTTGTGGTCAATGAGAAAACAGGGACCGTTGTGATAGGTCATGGAGTTAAAGTTTCACGGGTGGCGATCAGTCATGGTGACCTGGTGGTAAAAGTGGGTGGTGACGGTGCCAACAAGAAGGATGGCGACAAGCTTATGGTACTCGACGAAGCCGCCAACGTAGGGGACATCGTTAAGGCCATGAACAAAATGGGTGTGACACCTAAGGATTTGATAACGATTCTTCAGAGTATCAAGGCGGCGGGAGCGCTGCATGGGGATCTGGAGATTTTATAAAGTTGAGTTTTATTTTAAGAGCGGGGACATGGATGTTTTCGCTCCGGGGGGTTGGTGAGTTAGAGTCACATAGGACTAGGACGGTTCAAAGGTTAGTTTCTTTCGCAGGAAACAAGAAACCGAATTCAGTGCGAGCCAAGGAATGGCTCTCGACCTGAGTTGCTCGAAAAGCGCAGGATGCGCGCAAATGGTCTGACTCACTTTCCCCTTTTTTTTCTTTCAACAGGGCCACACGGAAGTGGCCCAAGGACAAGAGCCGGTGAAAATTCAAAACGGCTATTCCCTCAAGCCTCCTGCGCCGGACGAAGCCGCTCAAAAGCGGGACGCTCAGCTCAAAACTGCGGCCAAAATGTATGAGACTCATTTTCTCAATGAAATGGTGAAGTCCATGCGCAAGACTGTGCCTACGGGTGATGGCTTGGTTAAACGAAATTTTGCCGAACAAATTTTTACTGAGCAGTTGGATGGCCAGTATGTTGAGGGCTGGGCCAATCGTGGCGGCATCGGTCTTTCTGACATGATTTATGATCAAATTCGCGAACGCTTTAATGATCAAGTTGGCAAAAAGACCTTGCCAGCGGGATCGCTTCCAATTGCTCCAACAAAAAATCCGCACGGTATAAAAAACACGGAGTTGATCCGTATGAAGGCCATACCGCAAGAGTCCGTGCGGGGAGCCAAACTGGAATATCGATTTGAGGTTCCTGAAGTTTCCTCTGACCTCGGTGCTTTTGAAGCGCAATCGCCAATGCCAGGTCGCATTTTGGAGTCTCGGCCTCTGGCCGAGGGGTGGAACCTCGTAAAACTAGACCATGGTCAAGGTTTGCAGTCGGAGTTGACGTTTCCGGGCACGGTGACGGAATTGGGAGCCTCGACGGAGGTCCAGTCCGGACAAAAGTTGGGGAGCGTGGATCCTAAACGACCTGTTTTGGCCTGGAAATTGGATTGGACGTAAGTGTAAGGGCTGGACATGACTTCGGAAATTTGCGGCCCATCGTCTCAATATGATACGCTTATAAATAAGAGTGCGAAACTCAGAAAGGTGGCGAAATGAAAGTCACAAACAATAAGATCGGCGGTTCGCCCTCATCCATAGAAACAAACAAAACTGCAAAATCAGATGCTGCAAAGTTAGGCAATGTTGATGCAAAATCCGCAGAGGCCATGCACAGCAAAGAAGCTTTGAAGAGTTCAGCTAACGTGAACTTATCTGAACGTGCGCAGCTGATGCAAAAGGCGAAAGAGATCGCCAGTCAAACAGAGACCGTGGATGAATCAAAAATCGCACGTCTGCAGAAGTTGATTGACGAGGGTAAGTACAAAGTTGATGCGGCAAGCATTGCGGACCGTTTAGTGGATGAACATCTGGCTATTCCAGAATGAATTCGATTTAATGTTGGCAAACTAGGGGATTGATTGGTGGGAGACAATATTCAAGCGCAAGACGAAGTTGTGGCTTTGATCTCAGTTCTTGAAGAACAAATCAAAGTTTACCGCCATTTGCTGGAAGTCGTTCGTAAGGAAAAAGACATTCTAGTGACGGCGAATTTGGATGAGCTCAATGAAAATAACCGCTCCAAAGACGCTATGTTGATCAAAATTCGTGCTTTGGAAGTGGAGCGTACGCGCGCGACTCTACATGTGTGTCAGGGTTTAGGGCTTAGCGCTGAGTCACCGAGACTCCTTGAGATCGCCAAGTATCTTCCAGATGAGGTGGGAGAAAAGCTGCGTAATATTCATTCGGTTTTAGATCTTCTTTTGCGGCGTGTGCAGGAGCATAACCGGCAAAATGAGATTTTGGTGCAGTCGGCATTAAATAATATCACGGGCGCCATGAACGCCATAAAGGGCAGTCTTGAAGCCAAACCGACGTACCAAAAAAAAGGTGAAGTGGAAGGGCAGACGACTTCGGGAAACTTGGTCAGTCGTCAAGCTTAGCCACGGATAAGAAAGACTGAAGGCTCAAGGACGAGCCGAGGGAAGACAGTATGTCGCGAATATGGTCCATGATGGACATCGGTCGCCGTTCGATGTCAAACAGTCAGACGGCTTTACAAACGACGGCCCATAACATTGCCAATCGATCCACTGAGGGCTTTTCTCGTCAGCGGGTTGAGACGGTATCCAATCAGACTTTAACGGGAGCCGGGAGTCTGCAAATTGGTTCTGGGGCCCGCGCCGGATCAGTTATTCGGACCAATAATCCTTTTATTGAAAAACAGATAGAAAGAGAAGGCGGACAAGCTGGCTATCTCAATTCTCGCTCTGAGCTGTTGGCGAGAGTGGAAGAAGTTTATAACGAGCAAGTGAATGAGGGCTTAAACCATTCGGTGGGCGCGTTTTTTAACACGTTTCGTGAACTGAGTAACAATCCCGAAAGCCTTGCGACTCGCACTCAGCTTAAGGAAACAGCCGAAAATCTAACCAAGGATTTTCATCGGGTCATTCGTGATATTCAAGACGTACAAAAAGACGCTGATTTTAGAATTGCTACGAAAGTTGAAGAAATCAATCAAATCACAAAAGAAATCTCCAGTTTAAACTTAGATATCGCACGCATCGAGCTACATGGCTCGACCGCAAACGATGAACGTGACCGGCGTGATTTGCTGCTAAAACAATTAAGCGAAAAAGTGAACATTCGCTACGCTGAGGGTGAAACCGGGATGCTCACCATCACGGCGGGTAACACTGCGGTATTGGTCAGTGGAACCTCACGTCGCGAACTGACGACCGGCACCGGGTATGGCAAGGAAGGACCCGGTTCTGGAAATCTTGAGATCATGTATCAATCCACCGACGGGGGTACGCCCGTAAATGTCTCCGGTCAGATGGTCGGCGGAGAGCTTGGTGGAATTTTGAGTGTTCGAGATGATATCTGTCAAAATTTGCAAAATTCCATGGATGAAATGGCTTACAAGCTGTCCTGGGAAGTCAATCGGGCTCATGTGCAGGGGTATGATCGACAAGGGCGCACGGGCAATTTATTTTTTAATATGACCGATGACAAAACCAATTATGCTTCGCGAATCTCATTGAGTGATGCGATTATTGGTGACGTCGGTCGTATTTCAGCCGCAGCTCAAAAAGACGCACCTGCCGACAATACGGTGGCAAATATCATTTCAAATATTCAGTACAAAGGAATTTTTGACGGTGGCAAGACAACCATCGACGATTTTTACAATGCTTTAGTAGGCAAGGTAGGTATAGAAACTCAAAGATCAAATTCAGAAGCTACCGTTCAGAGGGATGTTTTGGCTCAACTCAAAAATACGCGAGAGAGTATTAGCGGAGTGAGTCTAGATGAGGAAACAACTAAAATGATTGAATTCCAGAAAGCCTTCGATGCCTCGGCTCGGCTCATTCGCACGGCTGACGAAATGCTCGATACGGTTTTGAATATTAAACGGTACTAACGTAGGCGGATTGAGTTATGCGTATCGCCGATAAAATGCAATTTGAGCAGGTAAAAAACAACCTCTCCAAAAATCGTTCACAGATGTCGGAGCTTCAAAATCAGGCAGCGATGCAAAAGCGCCTGACCAAACCATCAGATGATCCTCTGGCTGCAGCCCGAGTTTTGGGGAGCCGAATAGATTTGCAAAGCAACCAGCAATTTTCAAAAAACCTAACCTATGCACGTTCATTTATCGAATATACGGATCAGTCGTTGGGCGATCTCACCGAACTAATTACACGTGCTAAGGAGTTAACAATCAGTCAGTCCAATGATGCCAGCGCCAATCAAGAGACTCGACGCACAGTGGCCGCTGAAATCGAGCAGCTACATGGACAAATGGTCTCGATCGCCAATCGCAAGCTTGGTGATCGTTTTATCTTTGGAGGCTTTCAAACCCAGGAAGCTCCCTTTAAGCCTGATGGGTCCTATCGGGGCGACAAGGGAGAAATGCGAATTCATGTGGACAAGGAGACTTTTTTACCGATGAACGTCCCGGGTGGGCGGGTCTTTCTCGGGCAGGGTGTTGATAAGGAGGGCATGGCGTTTCGCAGCGACCCTCAGCCCAAAACCATTGAGGAGCTAGAAAAAAAACAGCTTGGCAATACAGGGGACGCACCGGCGGAGGTGCGTGGACCTGCCAGCGTCGCACCGGCAGTAACTAATCAGGCTCAGACAGCGGAAGATAGTGGGTTGAATCTTTTTCGGGTGATCAAGGACTTGGAAACTTCTTTACGTACGAACGATAAAGATGGAATTCAAGACTCTTTGGACGCTCTCGATTCTTCGCTTCAACAAGTGATTTTGACGCGTTCTCAAGTAGGGTCGCGCGGGATGATCTTGGATCAGCTCACCCAGACTCTTGAAAAAGCTAAACTTAATAATCAGTCGGCTATATCTGTCATGGAAGACGCTGATATTTTTTCGACGGTCAGCGATATCAATAAAACTGAGAGCACGTTGCAAGCCACTCTACAAACATCGGGTAAGTTGATTCAACCTACGCTACTTGATTTTCTCAGGTAGACTTTGAGCGACTAGTCGCTTTCTTGACTTTCGTCTCACAAAGGTCTACCTAAGGTTTTCTCACTGAACTGCCGTAAAGGTATTCGTGCGGCTGTGGACATAGTCCCCACGGAGCTTTGACTAGGATGTTGAAGGAGTTTTGCCTATGTTGGTCCTGACGCGTAAACTCGGCGAAAGTATCGCGATAGATGATCACATTAAAATTCGGGTAGTTCAAATCAAGGGCAAGCAAGTTCGTCTTGGTATTGAAGCCCCCAAAGACACAAAAATTCACCGTGAAGAAGTCTATCTGGCAATCCAGAATCAGAACCAGGAATCAGCGGCTACATCTTCCGAGAGCACCAAAGCAGTTGCTGAACTATTAAAGTCAAAATAGTCCGACTCCTACCCAGTTGCGTTATTAACCCGCAATAGGTCTTGTCGTGTCCACCTTTTTAGGGGCATTCTGATCTTGGGAGGGGGAGGGAGATGATTATCCATACGAGCCGCTTTGGTGCCGTATCCATTACCGTGGAAGACGTCATCCAATTTCCTGAGGGTCTTCTTGGTTTCAACGAACTTCGACGGTTCGTTTTATTGGATGATCCTACAGATGAAATCTTTGCTTGGTTGCAAAGTTGTGAAGATCCCCAGATCGCGTTTCCCTTGCTCGAGCCAGAGCTTTTTGTTGCGACCTATGCAGTTCAATTGAGTAAGCACGATTCGGAATCAATCGGTCTAGGTCCTGATGAAGGTGTCAGAACTTTTTCGATTGTGACAATTCCGCAAGATCCCACTCAAATGACGGCCAATCTCAAAGCACCAGTTGTCATCAATGTCGGTAAGCGCTTGGCGCGACAATGTGTGCTGCAGGACAACTCGTTGGCCATCAGAGAGCCCATTTTCACTCGGCTCCAGCAAAGAGTGGTGCAGAATCCTCATCTCAAAATCAAAAATCAGGCCGTTTATAAGGGCGTGGCGGTCAAGTTGAATCGTCCTCCTGAGGTCGAGGGCTGAGTCCTAGGTTTACTACTAGATCTTGTCCAGCTTAAGTTCAAACGCCAGTGTCCCGATGAGAGACGTGAGAACAAGGAAGTCTCTATGATCCGAGCATTGGTCTTATCATTATTTTTTTACCTGCCCACTTTGGCTTATGGGCAAATGGCGGTCACTATTTTTGAGGTGCGCAAGACTCTGGCGATGTCAGACGATGACCCAGTTTATCGGGATTTTTATGTCAATGGCGGGTCGGAAGTTGGTTTGAGCGTCGGAGCGATAATGACTGTGAGACGTAGACTGCCACTTTATGACAGTTACCAGAACCGTTCAGCAGGGGATCTTGATTTGCGCGTCGCGCGAGTCAAGGTTATCCATGTGCAACGGGGGTTGGCCGTGGTCCGATTGCACTCAGAATTTTCTCGCGAACAGACGCCTTTGCTAGAGGATAACTTCATCATGGTTGGGGATATGATCGATCTTCAGTCGGCGACGCGCGAGAAAGTAGAAAAGAAAACGGCTGCCGTCGAATCTAGGGTATTCGATGCCACCTATATTCAGCCAGTGAGCGCTTCCCCCCAGCTTGTGATAAATTCGGTCGAGATTTCCTCTGAAGATGTAGATAAGTCCTCTTCAGCCTCTTCCTCACCGCGTGCTCCTCTGGATCTTCCCAGTCCTCAGTAACCTGCTTGACGTCAATCCTGCGCCCGTTTAGGCAATGGGATTGCGCAAGAGAATGGTTGGTAAAAAGTGAATTCTTATTTTGTTTTACGTGTCACGGGTCTGCCCACGGCCGGTGAAAGATGGTTAAGTGATAACGCGTTCGCTTTTGGGGCCCTTGGTTTGTCTGAAGTGTTGACCTTCGATCAGCCCGAAGGTGAAGAAGATGTCTTTACACGTGCTACGGATGTCCATGCCGTTGATGTTTATTTTGCGGCTCTCCCACCGTCAGATTTTATAGAGAAATTGCGGTCGTTGTATCCGCAAGCAGGCCTGGCTGTCAGCGCTGAGCAAGAAAAAGATTGGTTGGCTGAATGGAAAAAGCAATTTAAGCCTTTTGCTTTGACCGGAGCGCATTGGGTTGTGCCCTCATGGTGTGAACCTCCCCCTCAAGCGTTACATAAGATTTGGATTGACCCGGGAATGGCTTTCGGTACGGGCACTCATGAGACCACTCAGCTAGTGGCCGAAGAGCTCAAGCGTATTTGTAGGGCTCGGCGAGTGAATTCGGTTTTAGATATTGGAACCGGCACAGGAATTTTGGCGATACTGGCCCGTCAGTTGGGTGCAACCCGTGTCGCAGCTACAGAAATAGAGGCAGAATCTCGGCGTGTTGCGCTCGAGAATTTTAAACTTAACGGTGTAGCAGACATCGAGATGGATGCACGTCAAATTGGTGATCTCGATGAGCGTTTTGACGTTGTTGTAGCCAACATTATTGATGGTGTTTTGGTGCGGGTGCAGGAAGATCTAAAGGCTCGCGTGCGCCCTGGTGGAATGTTGGTTATGAGCGGTATTATCACAGATCGAGAAAAGGATTTTTTGGCGGGTTTTGAGCTACCGCCCGCTTGCCGTTGGGCACGGCGAGCTCGCAAAGGCGATTGGCTACTTTATTCCGTGATTTTGCCTTAAGGAGTCATTATGGCATTACGCCGATTTTACGTCGATCCGCGTGACCTTTCGGAGCAAGAAGTTTTGGTACGCGGTGAACTGTTTCACCACATCCGCGATGTTTGCCGCTTCGGGGTGGGCGCCCAATTTGAGATTTTACCGGGTGATGGCAGTGCTCGTTTGGTTGAGATTATTAGCCTTGGAGCTCGGGAGCTGAGAGCTTCGATTCTTTCCCGTCGCGAATTGCCTCCACTTAAAAAGCCTTTAATTACCTTAGCTCTTTCACTGCCTAAATTACCTAAGGTTGATTGGATAGCTGAAAAATGCGTCGAGCTGGGTGTTTACGAAATACGGCCGTTTGTCTCGGATTACAGTTTTTTGCGCAAAACTTCAGAAATCTCTGAAAGCCGACTTCAGCGTTGGCGTAAGCTTGTCTTGGCGGCCACTCAGCAGTCAGGACGAGGAGAAGTGATGGCAATACATCCGGTGGTTACTTTGGACAAATTATTGGTGGAATTTAACCGGCAGGATTCGATAGGCGGTCTTTTTCCCTATGAAGGTGAGTCTCAAACAGGTCTGCCTTTGGCCTTGAACGATTTGAAATCTAGGGCGGTAGAAAACATTTGGGTTTTTGTGGGTAGTGAGGGTGGTTTCTCAACGAGAGAAGTGGAATTGTTTGCCCGCCAGGGAATGCCACCAGTTTCATTGGGGGATCAGATACTCCGCGTTGAAACGGCTTGCTTGGCTCTGATGAGCATCATAAAATATGATTTTGGAGCACTTGTATGAGCACGACGAGCATGGATCCCTTTGATGAATTCGAGTTCAAGCCGCTCACAGAAGGGCTTGGCTTCCATAAAAAAACCCTCAATTTGAAAGAAGGCCTCAAAAGTTCTGGAGTCCTTCAAGATGAGCTACAATCCATTCCGCTGTCTATACCAAAGTCGGTGATGGATGAACCCGTTAAAAAAACCGAGACGCAAGCGCCAACTGGAAAAAAACACTCCTTTGAAGATGTTTTGTCAGCCTTGGAAAAGACACCTCTTCAACGATCATCCTCTGGAGATTTGCAGTTCACTGAGCCACTACCCAGAGAAAAACAGGCAAAAAAGCAAGCCATGGAAGTGGAAGTGCCTGTTCAGTCACCGTTTCCAAAGCCCGATGCATTTAAGGGACCGTCTTCTAAAAAATCTCCAACTCCCTCCGTACAAAATCCCGAAACATTGGTGGTTCCTAGTGTAGGTGCCCGTCGTGGAGCTTCGAACTCTCCGCAGCGCTCGCTAGAGCCGGCGACGATGAGTGTGCCCTCGGCCCTGTTGGATCTTGTTATCGTGACGGCGCTCGCTTTGGTCTTTTTGGTGGCCTTATTAACCGTGACTAAAGTTGATTTGAATGTGGTGCTTGGAAATCTAGAGACTGATTTGATGACTCAAATCAGTCTTGCCGTTTTGTTCGTTGCCGTGTTGCAAATGTATGTCGTGATCGCGCGAGTATTTTTTGGACGCACGATGGGAGAATGGACATTTGATTTACAGGTTGGAGAAGACAACGAACAAAAAACCAACACTTATCCCTTGAAGGTCTCTTTTCGAAGTCTCATCACCATGCTTACGGGGCTTGTGTTTTTACCTATTATTTCCGCCCTCATTGGCCGAGATATTGCCGGCAAACTGAGTGGTGCTCAACTTTATCGTCAACGTGTCTAGTGGGTCGGGTTGTTGGTCTTTCTCAGCTACAAAGAGAAATTGAGCGGCGCAAGGAAATGTCGCCCCGACGGCCGCCACGAGTCGTGTTCACGAATGGATGCTTTGATATCCTTCATGT
>JAYQON010000041.1:9525-23922 GCA_038144835.1 Bdellovibrionales bacterium | reverse complement strand
GTGCAGATATATTGTCATGGCCGCAAATACCATTTTATCACTTTCAACGATGGACAAAAGAAATGGTTCGCAGATGGGGCGAGCGCTACAATCCAGGCTTTCTCGAAGCGCGGATGGCTGCTGGCAAAAGTACATCAGAGTTCGACGTGGCACAAATTCAAGTCGAATATTTGCGCAATCTTTTTGAATATGATGGACATTGCCAAAAAGTCAGGTGCACTTTTCGCTCTGACCCTAAGTTCGCAAAATTTTGGAGGTGACCGATCGGCAAACTCACCCGCCGTGAAATACTCAATTGGATGTTGTTCGGAGGAGGACTTGGAGTCCTCGCAAGCCTACCACTCTTAAGGCGCGAAACCGTTTGGATAACTGGAAGTTACGACTCAAACCTGAACAAAAGTGCCGGTCGGACGGACTATATCAATGCCTTCGCGCCAGAAGCAGAATCGCACCTTGTATTTTGGGAACCACTGTCGAATCAAGTGATCACCCTAGCCCTTCCATTTGTTAGCCACTCAGTCGTTCAATCCCCCACAGAGAAGTCTTTAGGCTTAGCTATAAGTCGTTGGGGAAGGTCTGCCGCATGGCTTGATCTCAAGAATAAGGTATTGAGAAAAATCATTCGCTCTCCTGATGGCTTCCGTTTTTTTGGGCACGGTGTATTTGCACTGAATGGCCGTATGGCATTTATCACCGGAAATTCCGACGATCAAAAAGAAGGCGTAATTTTTGGCTTTGAACCGGGTTCAAATAGGCCTAGTTTAATCCTTTCTTCAGGAGGAATATTTCCACATGAAATCGCTTTTGATCAGACGCAGAAGTCGTTGGTAACGGCTAATCTCTACCAACACACTTTTCTTAAGACCCCTGGATCAATCAGCATTGTCAATCCGACGTCAAATGAAGTCTTGAAAAGCTATCCAGTAGCTCATGCCACTCACTTTTTAACAAAATCTTCTGGTTGGCTTGTTGGCGGTAAGAACCAAAAAACACAAATACTTTCATTTCAGGAAATCTTCTCCAGATCGCAGGCTATTTCAGACCTAAAGATAGCGCTAATTGGTGACCCATCGGCTCGCGGAGAGGTCTTGAGTTTTATTCAAAACCGAGAATGGACATTGGTCACAACCGCCAATTACCAAAAGCTCCTCGCTATCTCTCGCGCGAGTGTTCTTAAAATTGACCTTCCCAGTGCCGCCTGCGGAGTTGCTATGGTTAATCAAAAAATCTACGTCAATAGCTGGAACCAAGAAGGGACAATCTACGCCGTTGATTTGCAAAGAATCGGCAAAGATCTCGTACCGCAGGCTCTGGCACGTCCCCAAATCAATGGCAGTCACCTACATATGATTCAAACTACGTAAGGTTCTGTCATGAATTTGTTTTTCAATTTCAATTAATTTTTGTTTAGCAAATTCTCGGTCAACGAGACACCGACAACAATCTGGCGTGATTTGCGCACGCACGTTTGTTAACCAAGTCTTTTCGGCGTAGGGGTTCTGATCAAACTTCACAGATTTTTTAGAAAGCTTTTGGAGACGCTTGATGTCAGCTTTTAACGCCAAATTTAAAGCGGACATTTTAAATTCGACCTTGCCCATACTCTGCTTTAACGACTCGATCTCAGTGACAATCTGATTCGGATTAACATCTGATTGATTGAATTGTGATACCGACTGGTCCATATATTGATTCAGCGCCCGCTTGGCCGACACAGAGATTTCCGCCGACGCCAAAGAATTAAAGATCAAGCTCACTGCAAGACCAAACCAAGAGATCACTTGAATTGTCTGCCATTTCGCTTTTGCGTATTTGAGATCGCGCATTGAGACACAACTTGCTCGTAGATTTTTTTAGCCTCGGTCCGTCTGACCGTTGCGAAGACTTCGGAGGTTTCAGTAACTTTTTGTGACGTTAGAGATCGAGTACGCTTCAACTGCTCTTGCCAAATTTCAGCCTGATGTTTTGGCTCCTGCAACGCCTGTTCTAAGCGGGCGCGCAAAGTTGCTATCTCACGCATAAGTTCTGCCTGCGACGGACATTCAGGACAGCGACTGCCCATTCGCGTATCCACATAAGCTTTCACTTCCGCAGACAGCTTTAACTCTTCGGGACATACTTTCGCCCCCACCCCAGCCACAATCGCAGAGTCATTAGCAAATTTTGAACAGCCACCCAAAAAAAGCCCAAAAAGTATAAAAACGCTAAACCCCTTCACAATTAACTCCCTGGTCCTGAACCAGACCCACCTTGGCCAAAGCCTCTCGTGGGGTCCACACCACCAATGCCGCCTGCGTTACTTGATGACCCGCTCCCCGCTCCGCAAGACCACTGACATCGGCAATCGGGGGTGCCATTGACGTCAAAACCAGCAACAAAATAAATCTTTGTGCATCCTGTGGCTGGAGGCGCTCCTGCACAATCCTGTACAATATCCTGATCGCACTTAACGTCTTTTAAGCTGACTTGAACCACGGAACATTCATCCACCGTTGGTGGGCCCGATGCGGCAGAGGCAATCCTCACCGGCAAAACTAAATCCTTAATTGAACCACCACTGCCAGGACTTCCGATTTTAGGCAGTCCCGAACCGGGAACTTCGCCGGGCTTAAAGAATTCGACAACCAACTGAGCAATATGGGCTCGGTAAGGTTTGTTACTTCCCCCTTTTCGAATCATGATATTAGAGGATGGCGTCCCACCGGGACGAACAAAAATGCGTTTAATATAAAGTTGCGGATTCACACGATGCGAGCCATCGGCCACCATTGAGGCGATCCGAATTGTTTTGGCCATATTTGATGGATCCGAAGGGTCAACAGCAACAATAGTTGTAACATTGACCTCTTGCGATCCGTCAAAACGAATCAAATTATTACCGCTGCTACGTAATGCGTGTTTACATAATTCAGGCCGGTCCATGACCGCCTGAATCATACGCGCCAGCTCATCGGCATCGCCCACTAGGTTGGCCCGATTGTGAGTCGAATTGAATAAGTTGAATATTGTCATAAGGACTAATGAAACTATTCCTAAAATCGAAACACTGATCATAATTTCGATCAGAGTCAAACCTTTTTGGTTTATTTGAAAATTCATTCGCTGCGCGGACATGGCTCCTCAACTATTTTTGCGGGTGCGGCCACCGTTTCGTTGTAAGAAACCTGACTGTACTCCAAAACAAAAAAAAGACTTAGCTTGTTTAAAGAGATTCCCAAAGATTGCCCTAAATGGCCACATAAAAATCGAGCCACTTGCCTAGCGATATTGAGGTCAGGGATCCTTTGAATGGGAGTCACGTACTGCAAAAGATTAGTCCACCGATAGGTTGGATAGAGTTCAAGAAATGCCTGAGGCTTTCCCTCAGGCATCGGCCGAGCATGAAAGTCGATCGGTCCAACTCTCCGTACGGCCACATCGACAGCTTCAACATAAAACCAACCATCGTTGCGAAACGGTGTGGGCGCGAAAAAACGCCAACTTTGACGAAGACCTATAGTTTTCAAAAATGAAACACGATGTTGATCGCACAACGACTTTTTACCCCCCAAATCACAATATTGCGAATATAGCCCGAGGCTCAAAATCAAAATCGCTAGACCGATTAAAGACAAACCCATAGCGGTGCTCTGAACACAATCTGCGTGGGCGGGGTCAGCACCGTTGGACCAATAGATGCCGAGACGATCCCACCAAAAGCTGGGAATAAAAACCGACCAAAGAGCAACCGCAATCCAAGAAAATAGGCCTAGGTGAAGAGACAAATCAAAAGCAAAATGCATAAATATAAAACCGACTACAAGTAAGCTACGCCCCCAGACCATTCTTTTAGGCAAAAGAAAGGCTAACGGCGCAAATCTTTCCCAGAGCAAGGTGGCAACAGAACCTGTGCTCGTTAACCAAGGCCATTCCAGCAATGCTCGCCCAAGAGGACTAACAAGCCGATCCCCTCTCAGGGCAAGATCCACAGCAACAGGGCTCCAGAGCCAACTGTCAGTTGATTTGGTCCAACCTGCAACTAGATAAATCCACGCCACCTGCAAGACAAACAAACTTCTAATCCAGACGGCGTGTCTAGCCATTGATGTGGAAATCAGGGACGACCAGAGAGTTACGACTACAAGAAGATTGTCGGCGCCGTATTCAATATGAGGTGCTCGGTGGCGTATAAAGACCAATTGTAAAAAGATAAATGCTGATGTGAATCGGGGAAATGGACCCAAGATCAGCAAGCCACCGCTCGCCGCCAGCGTGAGTATCAAAAATGCAGCCCACCACCACTCGCCCAACCAAAAATACGGTCCAAAGGTTGTCCATGCCCTTGCTTTAGAAAAAATAAAATACCAACGAGAAAAAACACCGGCGTCAGTGAAAAAAAAATCTAAATTCAAAAACATTTCACCGGCGTAGGCGATCACGCACAAACCGAGGAGCACACGAAAAAAACGCAATGACCGCGGATCTATATCTGTCCATTGCCCATAAAAAAACTTACTGAACATTTGCCTAAGAATCGCATATTTGATCGCCCATCGCCAAACTTCAAAACTCAGTAGTTAACGCAGAGCTCTTAAAAAATCCCATGAGCGCAAGCTCCACAATGCCGAGTCTGTGTCTGTCAAACGATGGCTTTCAAACGTGGCGCAGTTGAGTCTTAAGCCGGATCGATTTGTACGCACAGTTACCAAAGCACTGGACTCAAGACGAACAATCGGGCCCACTAACTCGGTCAAGACAATTGATGGAGTTCCCGAAGGAGCTCGTGCGCACAAAAATCGGGCAATTTTCGATTGGCGTTCGTACATCAGTAAGCGAATTAAACTGGCGTAAACTTCATCCTGCCGCCATTGCTTGGATTCTCCCAAACATTCAAGTGGCGATGTATAAACAGGAATGTGTGAGCCCTCTGGACGATCAGGCCATGCGACCAGACACTGTAGACTCGTTCTGCGAGTTGTTTGAAACATGCGCATCCGACCGCTAGCGATAAGTCCCAATTTTTCTAGGGGCCAAGCGAGACTCGCACGAGCTTGCTCTGCGAAGACTGGGCCAGGAGTCGGCCCTACAGCTTGGGCGAGAACCGACAAATGATAAAATGTGAAACCAAGTATGATCCAACGTTGGTGTTTCGTGCATGGTCCCTGTGCGGATTTGCCGCAGGAGAGGGGAATAAAAAAAAGCAAACCTAGAATCATGACTGGTTGCCAATACTGAACCAGCAGCGTTGCTTCCATCGTTGTGTGCATAGTTACTAAAAGAACGGCAATCCAACGTCCAACCATGGGAATAAACCCCATGACAACTCCCAAACCTTCTAAGATGAGAGCTCCATAGGTGAGCGGACGCAGTGCTTCGGCACGATTGAGCCAATCAACATCAGGAAAGCGCGAAAACAGTGGATCTTTTAAAGCTATCGCCAAGGCAGATCCATCTAACCATTCCCAAGCGTTTAGTCGCCCGGGAACTGCGATGAAGTAGATCATCATAATTTGGCATTGAAAAAGACGAACTCGCCAAGCGGTGAGACTTTGGCGCGCGCGGACACCCCTCAGCCAAACATCCAACGACAAAACCTCACCCGGATGACAAAAAAATAAAAGTAAGAGAAACTGGCGACCCATCAATCCCCAACCCCAAAAGGCATTTGGACTTTGCCAGAGCAACAACGAGGCAAAAAGTGCCAACAAAGCCACTGCCAGACGTGAGTAAATGCCTAAGATCACCGCTACAGAACAGACAAGTCCACACACATACAGACCACCAATCCACGGATCACGGAAAACAAACAAGTGATGTGCGCCCAAACCCGAGGATCCAAAAATCTCAGTAAAGTCGGAACCCAGAAAAACAAGGTAAAAAAAGTAAATGAATCCTAAACCAATACGAGCGACCGCGACCGGCCAAATCGGAAATTCGCTAAAAAAGTAATGCTTCAGCGACAAGTCCAAGCGCATTTGCAGATCGGCGCACCTTTGCTATCGAAACCAAATAGATGGTAAAAGCGTACACACCGCCTTAAGCCTGAAGGTGGGGACGAAGGGCAATCATTGCTAGACAAGATGTTGGCGGCATCACACATTGTTGATCGCGCCAATTCATAAACTGCAGGGCAACCGGCCACCTTGAACGGAGCATTAGCCTGAGCTAAAATTGTCACGGGTACACGACGCTCAGCCAAATCTCCGCCAAACATGGGCTTATCATTTGAACTCTTAAATTGAATACGCAGTTCGGTCTGAAAAGTCGCATAAGTCACACCCTGATATTTCATATCAAGTCCACGCTGTCCGTTCTTAGCCAGATACATTGATCCAATTTTGACAGTCGGAGTGACCAAATTTTCATTTTTGACTTTCAAGCTGCTGGCAATCGTTGTTTCCAAACCTGAAGTCTGGTTTTTCATAACGATTTTAGTCACCGGCACATCTGCGCTGCCATCATAGGAGACAGTACTAGATCCATTCCCAGACCTCAGTGCTGTAGGGCAAAAATCGCGGTGCTCCATCACATGTTTGATTTTGAGTTCCAGCAAACGAACAGCGCTCAAACGGCCGGAGCGAGAAACACGATCTGACAACTGAGTCGCCAGTTGAGAAATGACCAATGCACTTAAAGCAATCAAAACGGTGACCACGAGAGTGTGCACAAGCAAAGAGCCTCGCGCGTTACGCAAAATCGGCATGGCTATTACTTGAGTGTGAATAACATGCTTAATGTCCACAATACCCGCTCTAAAGCTTTATTATATAAAGATTAAGTGCACACAAACAAGCCTGAAGGAATTGTAATGGATAGATTGCTGCTAAGAAAAAAGCCGACCACTGGTCGGCTTTTCAACTTGTTGAATTTGATTTTAATTCTTACGTTTTTACTTCTTACCCGCTTTATTGACAGGCGCTGTGGTCTTAGCCTCAGTCTTAACTGCTTTTTCTATTGGGCGTTCGCTCGCAGCTTCTTTAGTATCTTTAGCTTTTTCAACCAGTTGACTTACAGCTTCAGTTTTCAGCGCTTGATTTTTAGGGCCAATACCATAAGCCTCTAAAATCTGCGCTCGCAGTTGAACCACCAATTCGGGATTATCGTGCAGAAACTGCTTAGACTGCTCACGACCTTGGCCCATACGCTCACCTTTGTATGAATACCAAGCTCCTGATTTATCGATGAGTTCTTTTTTTACTCCCAGATCAAGAATATCTCCTTGCAATGAGATTCCTTCACCATACAAAAGATCAAATTCGACTTTAGCAAAAGGTGGCGCCATTTTATTTTTCACGACTTTCACAGCGGTGCGGTTACCAATCACTTCATCGCCATTTTGAATTGCACCAATACGGCGCACATCCAAACGCACGGAGGCATAAAACTTCAGTGCGTTCCCACCTGTGGTGGTCTCAGGATTACCGAACATGACACCAATTTTCATGCGAATTTGATTAATAAAAATCACCAATGTGTTTGAACGAGAAATCGCCGCCGTCAATTTGCGTAAGGCTTGTGACATCAACCGCGCTTGAAGACCCATATGGCTATCGCCCATTTCGCCTTCGATTTCCGCTCGCGGAGTCAGTGCGGCCACTGAGTCTACCACCAACACGTCAATGGCACCTGAACGCACGAGAGTCTCAACGATCTCTAAAGCCTGTTCGCCCGTGTCGGGTTGTGAAATTAGCATTTCGGGAACATTCACTCCCAGTTTACTGGCGTAACTAACATCCAGTGCATGCTCAGCATCTACATAAGCAACACTTGCTCCCGCCTTTTGCGCTTGAGCGATTGTGCTCAAAGCAAGAGTGGTTTTACCAGAGCTCTCTGGGCCATAAACTTCGACGATACGACCCTTGGGTAAACCGCCAATCCCAAGAGCGATATCCAAACTGAGAGCGCCTGTCGAAAAAACTGGAACGTTCTCATAAAGGCTTTTTTCACCACCCAACTTCATGATGGAGCCTTTGCCAAACTGCTTTTCAATCGAAGCAATGGCAAGTTCTAGAGCTTTGCCTTTATCGCCACCTGACGTATTGCCTGATTTATCGGCCACGGTTTTACCCGCAGATGTATTACTAGAGCCGATGTTGATCGCCATCTTTATTTCTCCTTATTGCCTGAAAACCCAGCCTATCCCGGCCTTCGCTATCACAGCGCATTTAGTAATAAATCGAAAGCAAAAAACGCGGCTTGTCGCTGGATGTCTTGCCGACCACCATTGGCCGGAAACTGTTTAATGACGGCCTTTTCAAGGCCTGGGCCACTCACCGCGAAGCATACTGTGCCAACTGGCTTGTCGGCGCTGCCGCCACCCGGACCAGCAATGCCGGTAATACTTACTGCCCATTCGCAGCCCAAATGTTTTTTGGCTCCTACTGCCATAGCTTTGGCCACAGGAACACTTACCTCACCATGCGTACGCATTAAAGCTTGTGGAACGCCCAAAGCAGCATCTTTGACGGAGCGCGCATAACTCACCACAGCACCTTTAAAAAAATTTGATGCCCCTGGGTAAGCGCAAATCCAGCTCGACAATAGACCACCTGTGCAACTCTCCGCCAAGCCCACATAAACACCGCGCAGTCGGCAAAGACTTTCAAGTCGCCGCACCCGGGCTTCGATTTCTGCATTCACCCCAATACTCCCTGTCGCAAAATCCACTGCAAGATCAAGCTACTTACCACTCCGGCTAGCAGGTCATCTGAAATCGCTCCTAGCCCGCCCGGAACCTTCCGATCGACGACTGAAATTGGAAAAGGCTTAAGCGCGTCCAATATTCGAAAAAGCACAAAACCCACACACAGATTGGTTAAAGTTAACGGGACCCACGCCATGGTCACTAAAAATCCGGCCACTTCATCAATAACAAACTCAGGCGGGTCGTGCCGAGTGGCAATAAGCTGTTCGTAGAAATGAGCTACAAAAATAGAAAAAATAACAAACACGAGAGTCGACGCCAAATAGGCCTCGTGTCCCCACTGAGCAAGTAGCCAGACCAAGGGCAATGCGCCCAACGTGCCCACGGTTCCTGGAGCCAATGGCGCCCGACCGCATCCAAACCATGTCCCTAAAATTCTTAATGCTAAGCGCCATATTGACGAATTCATCACTACGCAAGTCCTAGGTAGAAAGCCATCTCTGCAGCACAGCTATCATAACAAAATTCAGATTCAAAACCACTTCACGCCGACAAGAGTCGAGTTCAAGCACAACTTGAGAGACGCCTGAGTTCACAGCGACTAAAATGAAACCATGAAATTGGAAGACATTTTGCGAATAGCCCTCGAAAAGGGCGCCACCGATGTGCATTTAAAAGCTGGTATCGTCCCTGTGATTCGTCGACATGGAACCTTAAGACCTTTGCAATCAAGCGTTCCATCTCTGTCTGCCGAGCTCATCGAAGCTATGGCCCAAGAAATCATGGCCCCAGAACAGCGCAAAATTTATGCAGACAAAAAAGAGCTTGATATGAGCTTTGGCGTCTCCGGCCTTGGACGCTTCAGGATCAATGTGTTTAAACAACGTGGTACCACACGGATGGTGATTCGCAACATTCCCTTCAAAGTACCTACTTTTGAGGATCTGCATCTGCCCGAAATTCTAAAAAAAATCGCGCAAGCTGAACGCGGTCTTATTCTTGTTACGGGAGTGGCCGGATCAGGAAAGTCCTCAACTCTCGCGGCCATCATCGACGACATCAACAGAAGGGAAAATGTACATATACTGACCATAGAGGACCCTATTGAATTCCTTATTCGCGATAAAAAAAGTCTGGTGACCCAACGTGAAATCGGTGTTGATTCTGAGTCTTTCGCCAGCGCCCTGCGCGCCGGCCTTCGTCAGGATCCAGATGTGATTTTGATCGGCGAAATGCGCGACCGTGAAACCATTGAGAATGCACTACTCGCCGCAGAAACAGGACACCTGGTTTTGTCCACACTGCACACAATAGATGCCAGCGAAACGATCAACCGCATACTGGCCTCTTACGAAGCCTCGGAGCACTCCCAAGTTCGCAAACAGCTTGCTTCGGTTCTGACGGCGATCATTTCCCAACGTCTTTGCCGCCGCAAAGACGGCTCAGGTATGGTGGCTGCTTGCGAAGTCCTCATCAACTCTCTTCGTATCAAGGAGCTTATCGAAGACCCTGAACTTACTAATAATCTGCCTCAGGTTATCGAAGAAGGAGCCTCCGCCTACGGGACACGATCTTTCGATCAAAGTTTGATGGAACTTTTGAATGCGGATCTGATTACTTTTGAAGAAGCCCTGCTGCATTGCGCGCGTCCCGAAGACTTCCGTATACGCGTCGAGGGAATTACTGCCATGGATGGCAAAAAATGGTCGCAAACCGGAATTTTTGATAATAAGGTTCAAGACAAGTGGGCAAACATGACAGAAGTCGAAATCATTTTGCCTACAGAAATCAAAAAAATCCGGAAACGAGGGAATGGAGACGAAGACTAAAGAGGAATATGCGCGAGCACGTGACCGACTCACTCGGTATCTAGCTTTGCGTGATCATTCCCGTTTCGAACTCCGGCAAAAGCTTCTGCGCCGTTTTTCCACTACAGTCGTAGATCGGGTTTTGGACGAAGCCTCAAATTGCGGGTGGTTGGCCTCGGATGAGGCGGTCGCTGAGCAAGCCGTGAGGATGCTCGAACGAAAAGGCAAAAGCCGACGTTACATAGAAGGAGCCTTGCGCCAAAAGCGCTTGCCGCTTCCCCCACGTGACGATGCGGCTGAAGTCCGCAAAGTTCGCGACTTAGTGGAAAAAAAATTTGGATCCGTGGCGGAGCTCACCTTTGAGCAAAAAGGCAAAGCAGTACGTTTTTTAAAATACCGCGGTTTTGAAGACCGTTGCATTAGACAGGTGTTGAATGAAAAGTCATGAAGTTCGTCAAACTTTTATCGATTACTTCGCCAAACAGGGGCACAAGGCGGAACCCAGCTCAAGGTTAATTCCAGAGGGCGACCCCACGCTCTTGTTCACAAACGCGGGGATGAACCAATTCAAAAACTTATTTTTGGGACTTGAACAGCGTGAATACAATCGCGCCGTAACAGCGCAAAAATGCGTCCGCGCGGGAGGCAAGCACAACGACTTGGAAAATGTCGGCCACACGGCTCGCCACCACACATTTTTTGAAATGTTAGGCAATTTTTCTTTTGGCGATTATTTCAAAAAGGAGGCCATTCACTTTGCCTGGGATCTCGTGACGAATGTTTTCGGCATGGACAAGAAACGCCTGTATGTCACTGTTTTTCAAGACGATGATGATGCCGCCGACATCTGGCATAAACAAGAAGGCATCCCCAAAGAGCGCATTTACCGATTCGGAGAAAAAGATAACTTCTGGCGGATGGGTGACTCTGGCCCGTGTGGTCCTTGCTCAGAAATATTTTATGATCTTGGCGCCGAAGTTCCTGGTGACCCTAAGGAAAACGTCATGGGTGGTAGCGGCGACCGTTACATGGAAATTTGGAACTTGGTGTTCATGCAGTTTGAAGAGGATGGAAAAGGCGGTCGCAAAAACTTGCCCAAGCCCTCGGTAGACACGGGAGCCGGTTTAGAACGCATGACCAGCGTTTTACAGGGCAAGCTCAGTAACTACGATACGGATCTTTTTCAAGATCTGATCGCCGTCGCCGCAAACATTTCAGGGCGTGAATATGCGCGTGAAAAAGGCTTAACTGATCCAACTCAAGAAGCCATCAATGTCGCTTTACGTGTGCTTGCTGATCATGCCCGCGCCGCCAGCTTTTTGATCGCCGATGGTGTCTTGCCTTCGAACGAGGGGCGCGGCTATGTTCTTCGTCGCATCATGCGCCGTGCGATTCGCTACGGACGACAACTCTCACAAGACCATTCAATCCTGCCGGCTGTGGCTCTGGAAGTTGTACGCAAAATGGGTTCGCACTACCGCGAACTTGAACAGCAAAGAGTTTTGATCGAGCGCACCTTGCTGGATGAAGAAAAGCGCTTCTTGGTGACTTTGGACCAAGGCACCCATGTCTTGAGCCAAGAATTACAGAAACTCAAAGACGGAGGCACGTTGGCTGGCGAAGCCGTATTCCGTCTGTATGACACCTTCGGGTTTCCAGTCGATCTGACACGACTCATGGCTCAAGAAAAGGGTTTTCATATCGACGAATTGGGTTTTGAAAGCAACTTGCTGCAAGCAAAGCAAAAGGCCAGAGCCTCGTGGAAGGGTAAAACCATTTCCGGTGATGCTGCCTTTTTAGTGAGCTTCGCTCAAGGATTGCACAAACAAGGCGGAGACACGCAGTTTACAGGCTATGAAACAACACAAGAAGACGCCTCACGAATTATTGGTCTCAGCGATGGATCCAAAGCCGTCACAGAATTGACTGCGGAACAAACAGGAATCGTTGCAGTAGACAAAACTTGTTTTTATGCAGAAAGCGGCGGTCAGGTCGGTGACAAAGGTAGACTTCGTTCGCCCTCAGGTGAAGCTGAAATTCTTGATTGCACGAAGCAAGCAGGAATTTTTTTACATCACGTGAAAGTCACGGACGGATCGATCACGTCTGGGGATGTGGTTCAACTGATAGTCAACGCATCAGAACGCCGCTCTACGGCTAACAATCACTCAGCCACGCACCTTCTGCACTCAGCCCTACGTTCGGTCCTGGGTTCTCATGATCAGCAGGCTGGCTCACTTGTGGAGCCCGACCGTCTACGCTTTGACTTTACCCACAATTCCCCTCTGCACCAAACCGAGACCGAGCAAATCGAGGCCTTGGTCAACGCTGAAATTTCTAAAGGCTTACCCGTGAAATCCGCAGTCATGACTCACAAACAAGCCATCGACAAAGGCGCCTTGGCTTTATTTGGCGAAAAATACGGAGATGACGTGCGCGTCGTGCAAATGGGTGAATTTTCGATGGAGCTTTGCGGAGGCACTCACGTTTCAAATACAGCGCAGATTCGTTTTTTTAAAATTGTCAGCGAAAGCGGTGTGAGTGCTGGCGTTCGGCGCATCGAAGCGATCACGGGAGAAAAGGCCGCCGAATATTTGGACAGCCTGGCTCGAGAGGCTTTGCAGGCACGCGCCCTCGCCGGGCTTCAGGTGTCATGGCAAAAGTATCTAGAGGAAAATGTCACTCGACTGCCCTCTTGGATTCAAGGTCACCAAGAGCAGATTCGCCAACTGCAGCGTGAAGTGCAAAGCCTTAAAGGAAAAAATATTGATCTTGAAACACTGGTTGAATCAGCAAAGAATGTCTCGATCAATGGCTTGAACGCAAACGTGGTTTTTGCCGACATACCCATGGATGATCGTAAAGTTCTCAGCGATCTCTCTGATCGTTTGCAGAATCGCTTAAAAAACGGCGTAGTGGTGATGGTAGGACAGGGTGAAAGCGGTCATCCCATCATCGCCAGCGTCAACAAAGCTTTGAATCCCCAAGTCAGCGCCGGAAAGATTTTAAGTGAAGTCGCTGCAGTCTTAGGAGGTAAGGGTGGCGGTCGTCCCGACTTTGCTCAGGGCTCCGCACCTTCGCGGGAAAACTTGCCCGAGGCGCGCAAGAAAGTTTTTGCGCTATTTGGAAATTAAAACCATGCCCTCTTCGGACCAAAAAAGATCAGCGAAATAGGCATAGCATTTCAAAAACAGCATCCAACGCCGCCAAGGCCGTGATCTCTGTCGGATCGAAAGGCGGCGAAAGCTCCACCACGTCGGCCGCAACCAGGTGAGGGACTTTTAAAGCGCGAAAAATGCGTTGAACCTCATAGGTCGTCAAACCACCCACAACCGGCGTTCCTGTGCCTGGAGCAAACGCAGGATCCAAGCAATCCACATCGAAAGTGATGTAGGTGGGTCCCGTGAACTCGGGCAAGGTTTTAAGAAAGGCTTCTAACCCTTGCATGCGCACATCGTCGACTGTGGTAGCGCGCAAACCATGTCGGTGCACAAAATCGAGATCCGCGCCTCCCGCCAATGGTCCACGCAGCCCAATTTGAAGGCTTGTTTTAGGGTCCACTAACCCCTCTTCAATCGCATGCCGGGCAAAAGCGCCATGATGATATTCGCAATTCCAAGCCGCCGGATAGGTATCCAGATGGGCATCAAAATGAATCATTGAAATGGGTTGTCCAATATGTTTATGCACAGCTCTTAACAATGGCAAGGTGACCGAGTGGTCGCCACCCACAGCCACAAACCGCTTCCCCCGAGCAAGCCATGTTGCAAAATGCTGTTCGATTTTTTGGTAAGTTTGCAGCAAATCAATAGGCACTGTGGAACAGTCGCCACCGTCCGCAACACGTAAACGTTGAAACACGTCTTCACCGCGAGCCCAATTGTACCCTCGACCAAGGGAGCTCACTTCTCGCACCTTTGCAGGACCAAAGCGAGCGCCTGGCCTGTACGAAACTCCACCATCAAA
>JAYQON010000041.1:0-9515 GCA_038144835.1 Bdellovibrionales bacterium | reverse complement strand
CCATCAAAGGGGACTCCAACAATGGCCACATCAAAATCATCGTCCAGACCTGCTTGTGGCAGGCGAAAAAATGTCTTCACGGCTGAAAATCGCGGAAATTCGCGTCCACTCAAAGGCTTAAATTCCATTTTATTTTCTCTCCAAAATCTTTTTTTCACGAGCCAGAGTGAACTCGATCCGATGAGGACCGAGAACTTTGAGGCCGTAGGACTCCCATCCATCGTAAATAAATTCGGCTTTATCGACCTGGCTTTCTTTTTGGCGACGCTTTCGAACCACGCCTGAAGCTAAGATCGAAAGCTTTCGATTCTCTGCACTGGCCACAAACCAGCGCAGAGATTGAACTTGGGCTTCACCGATGGGTTTGTCCCATATCCACAATTGCAACACAGGCCAACCATTCATAAGCTCAAATCGAACCTTGTGCCAGATTGTACCTTCACCATGCAAAGGCATTGGATCCACGCTTCGCCAAGTGCCGTCGTTCAAAGCCACTGTCTCCGCCAGCAAACGCAATTTGTAAGAGCCGGCGGAAAGCACACAATCTTTGCGCTCGATTTCTTTTGCGCCACATGTGTGTTTAAAATTTTTTGCCCAACTTGAAAGCGGAAAAGCGGCCATAAAAAGCAAAAGCAAAAATCTCATTTGGATTACAGCTTAAACCCGATTGAGCCGTTGAACAAGAAATGCTAACCCTTAGCTCGTGATGAATCTATTGGCTGCCAAACAAAATCTACTCCTCTGGTACGAAACCAATCAACGTCCATTGCCATGGCGCGCGAATCGCGACCCCTACAGCATCTGGATATCCGAAACGATGTTACAGCAAACCACCACCACGGCCGTAATACCCTATTTTAAACGCTTTATGACTCGTTTCCCGACCCTCAAAAGCCTGGCTGAGGCTTCTGAAAAAGAAGTGCTCGAAGCCTGGGCTGGACTTGGGTATTACTCACGCGCCCGCAATTTGCGCAAAAGTGCCCTTGCTTTGCACTCACGTGGCGGATTTCCCGAGACCTATGAGGAGCTCCAAGATTTCCCAGGATTCGGCCCCTACACTTCTCGCTCCGTGGCCAGCCTTGCGTTTGACTGCTCTTGCGGAGTCGTCGACGGCAACGTGATTCGCTTTTTTTCTCGTCTCTATAAAAAGGACTGGTCTTGGTGGAAAAGCCAAGCCCGACATGAAATACAAACGCTAGCCGATGAGTGGGTCAAAGATCTTTCTTCTTATAAAATGAATCAAGCGCTCATGGAACTCGGCCGCACCATATGCACACCCAAATCTCCCGCGTGCCTCCTTTGTCCAGTACGTAATTTTTGTCTCGCGTTTAAAAGTGGGTCAACCGCGAATTATCCTCTACCCAAGCCGCGACGTGAACGAGAAATTTGGTTATGGCAGCCCTTTATCGAAGTGCAGCGGGGGAAAATTCGTATTCAATTCAACTCACATCTCCCATTTATGCGCAATCAGTGGCTCCTACCGGGAACAGCTCGCAAGGCAAAGGCCAAACCACGAAAGTATGACTTCAAGCACACAATTACTCACCACGATATTTTCGTGACGGTGAAGCCACATTTGCCTAAACTATCCTCTTCCGAAGGCAAATGGATTCCCCTCAAGGAGATCAAGCAATATGTACCGGCATCTTTGGTGCAGAAAGCTTTGGCTCATCGGCCTGGCGCTCTTGGCTTTGAGTTGTTCGACAGCTCGCAAAACAATGATGGTCACTCTTCCTCCGCCCGTCGGCGCGCAAAACCATCCCCCCGCCGAAGTCGAGCATCTCCTCGTCGCGGAAGGTGACAGTTCTCAACCGCAGTTTTCTTCTGACGGAAAACGTATTTTATTTATAAGCGCCAACCGTCGCTCACACAATCTCGCTCAGGTCTATGAAAAACAATTGGATTCTGGAGAGGAGCGACGAATTACTTATCAAAGCGGTCAAACGGATCGACCCACATATCACCCAAAGAATGATTTGATCGTCTACGCCAGTACGACAGACGAAATCAAAGAGCGAGCACCTCGACAAACACCTACAAACGAAAACTTAAATTTACCCGTGGAGTTTCAAAATTTTTTTGAAGTTTACACCCATGACCTGAACACCCTAGATATTCAAAGAATTTCTTATCGACCGGGATATGACGGTGAGGCTCGCTTTAATCCAGATGGCAATCTCACTTATACAAGAGCGTCAGCAGGAAAAAGTGAAATCATTCGGTGGAATCCACGCTCACAAACCAGCCATGTCATTCAGGATTTGAGAACCAAAAACGTCTCAAGCTTTACCAGCCGAACAAATCCTGAATTGACCGCTTGGCTTCAATGGAGCACAGATTTCAAGAATTCCATAATCCATCTGCGCCTAGGTAAAGCAAAACCCGTAGAAGTTCCTGCAGACCCATCTTCATTGAAAGCCGATTTGACTTTCTCCCCCGACGGACAGTGGCTTGTTTGGGCACAAGCCAACAATGATGGCCTCTTCGCAATTTGGGTAACAGAAACTGGAAGATTTTGCCCGCGCCGTTTAGTTTCGTCAGCCAATGCAAGTTTGCGGCACCCCACTATCGCGCCTAACATGAAGACACTGGCTTACTCACGCGTTGACGGTGGAGGGTCCAGAATTGCGTGGAGAACCTTCGAACCCACGCCCGCAACTTGTCCACAAGAGCATTGAGCCTTATCTTTAAGGTATGTTTTCTTTGCTTTTTGCACTGACATTGCAAGCATTCGCCGCACCCTTTCCAGGCACGGGTAACCCGACTTTAGCCCCGGAAAAGCCTGGCTTATTTTTTTCCAGCAGAGGCTTTAAACTGGATGCAGCCAACACGGCCTGGGTCCAGTCAACACCCCCTAAACAAATTCCTTCGCTCGTAGCTGTTTACAATTCTCCAGTTGCAATTAATGGTCAACAGCCAGCTCTCACCGTACGGGTGGATGATTTGCGCCACAAACAAGGTTTAAAAAATTACATCAAGCGCTGGATGCAAGATTATACGCGCTTCGGCTTTGATGTTCTTACGGCAAAATCGATCAAGATTAACCAAAACTCGGCCTTCTTACTTGATATCATTAGTCGAGAAACCAAGAAGCAATTAAGACAAGTCGTCTTTATTAAAGAAAAAACGGCGGTCATCCTCACCTGTCGTGACCACCAGGACTCATTCAACAAAACCGTTCAAGATTGCAATCAGATTATTAAGACTTTCAATTGGGTCAAAACTGAGTCGGCCACAAATTAACTTTTGGTGCCAAAGAGCTTTTTGAAAAAGCCAGAAACTTTTTCACCTAAACCACCCTTAACTGCAACGGGAGTCGACGTAACAGTCCGTTTATTATTGCCGGCGTGAACCCCACCGCGAGAGCGATTCTGGTCACGACGTTGTTCGTGACGACGCCCATTGCCTGTAGGCTGCGCTCCACCACCTGCGCGTTGCTGTTGGTCGCGATCTCGTCCTCGACCGCTTTGATCTCCACGTCCGCGATGTTGATGATCACGTCCACCACGTGCTCCAGCCCCATCGCGACCCGCTTGTGGTCGTCGCTGTTGCGATTCCTGCTGAACTCCTCGTGCTTCATTCTTCTGATGATCGCGGTGACGACCGGTATGGCGGTCCCGATGCCTTTGCTCACCGCTGCCTTCACGTGCTGGTCGTTCACGACGAGGTCCACGTCCACCCCCTCGCCCTTCACCACCACGCACTTCACTGGGCCGGCTCGGCTTGCGAAAACGATCTTCTTCACGCGGAAAAGATTCAAATTCTTTTAACAGATCGGCATCATCCATCCACAGTGCCTCAACCTTGTGCTTGAGGTATTCCTCTATGCGCTGAAGAGCATCTACGTCTCGATCGCTGACCAGGCTGAACGCCTGACCCGTTGCTCCCGCTCGTCCGGTTCGGCCAATCCGATGCACGTAATTTTCGGGATCATCGGGAAGTTCGTAATTCACCACCAAGTCAACGCCCAAGATGTCGAGACCACGCGCGGCCACATCTGTAGCCACTAAAATATTGCGGTCGTTTTCGGCTTTGAATTGGGCCATCACACGATTGCGCTGTCCCTGAGTCAACAAAGACGAAATGCCCACTGCCGGCACTTTATTTTTACTAAGAAAGCGAGCGATTCTTTCAACATTGTGTTTGAAATTGCTAAAAATAATGGCCTGCTTCGGCTCATGCTTTTTGAGCAAAGACAGCAAGTACTGAGGCTTGTCATTTTGACCAAGGTGAAAAATATAGTCCTTCACGTTTTCAGCTTTGGCTTGATCACGACTTATATTCACCTCGACCGGATCAGCGCCAAATTCATAAGCGACGTTCAAAACATCAAAGTTTAATGTGGCACTAAAAACCATAAACTGACGATCTCGGGGCACTCGCCGTAAAATGAACTTCATGTCATCTTTGAAGCCCATATCAAACATTCGATCCGCTTCATCAAAGACGATGCCGCGAACCAAACCCAAATCGGCAATGTGCTCTTTAAACAAATCGATAAACCGACCAGGAGTTGCGATCACAAACTCGACGCCATTTTTAAATGCGGCCACTTGCTTGTCATAAGAAGTGCCACCGTATACCGCCACACTACTTAGACCCGTGTCGGCCAGGATCTTTTTGGCATTTTCCTGAACCTGTTCAGCTAATTCTCGGGTGGGTACTAACACAAGAATGTATTGCCGCTTTTTCCATTCTGCAAAAGGCTCTGTTTGAGAATCGGCAACAGCGCTCTCCGGTTTAGAATTTTTGAGCAGCCGATCCACCAGAGGTAGCATAAAGGCCGCCGTCTTGCCGGTACCGGTTTGCGCCAAACCCGCAAGATCTTTACCCTTACGAATCCACGGGATTGCTTGTTCTTGAATTTTAGTACACTCAACAAAACCAACTTTTTCGAGATTGGCTAAGAGTAACGGATGGAGATTAAGGTCAGAAAACTTCACAACTTACGACTCGCAATGTCAAATAACTCTATTTAAACCCTAGTATACGGACGAAGGCAGGCAAGTCAAAAAATCTTTGAGTGTCTGAATAAAGACTTCGGGCTGATCAAAGTGAACCCAATGCCCGCTGTCAGGGATTTCCACCCCGCACGCCGTGGGTAACACCGTCAGCATTTTTTTATAAGTTTCGTGGGTGAGGTCCGAGGATTGTGCGCCCCGAACGATAAGTACCGGCATTTTGAGATTTCGCAGGTTGTCCCAGCGGTCCTCCTTACGGCCCTCTCTCAGACTTTGTAAAATAGCGGTCTTCGCAAAACGCCAGTCGTAAAAGCCGTTATCCTTAAGTTCAATATTTGAGGCAAGAAATCGAGCAACAACTTGAGCCCGGGGATAAAACGCAATTCTATCAGGGTATTCTTGCGCAAAAAAATCCCTAACCTGTTCGCGGGTTGAAAACGGCGTTGGAACCAGATCCAAAAGTCGCTCAATATTGGCCACCGATTGAGAACTCGCCTCAGGAGCTATATCTTCCAAAACCAAAGCCATGACTCGTTGCGCAAAATAGCTAGAAAACTCCAAAGCGTTGCGTCCCCCCATGGAGTGCCCCACCAGAACCACGCGCTGCCAACCCAAATCGTCCAAAATTTTCTGCAAATCTTGGGCATAATCACGCGGATGATACCCTTTTGTTGGCTTAAAGCTGCGACCATGGCCCCGCTGATCAAAAACAAGCACTTCGTGATCAGCCTCAAAAGCGGGTACGATCCGACGCCAATTGGCCAAGGATCCCATCAAACCGTGAAGAAACACAAGTTTGTGTCCATCGGGATTACCTGTTATCTGATGGTGGAAATTGTCTAAATAGCTCATAATGAAGGCCCCATGAACGTTACCCAAAAGCCCCGCTTGCATCAAGATTGGATTGATCCTCATGCCATTGGCATCGTACGAGCCTTACAAAAACGAGGCTTTACAACTTATTTGGTGGGGGGCTGTGTGCGCGATCTTCTCTTGGGGATTCACCCGAAAGATTACGATATCGCAACCGATGCCAAACCCGATCAAGTGAGAAACACCATTCACCGGGCCTACATCATTGGCAAACGTTTTCGTCTTGTCCTCGTGCGCCGCGAAGAAGCGCAATTCGAGGTGGCCACATTTCGGCGTGACTTGCGCGAGGATGAAGATCGCGACGACCTACCTCCTGGTGATAATATTTTCGGGACACCAGAAGAAGATGCCCAACGCCGTGATTTCACCATCAATGGATTGTTTTATGACCCCATCGCCGACCAATTGATCGACTTTGCGGAGGGCTTACCCGACTTACAAGCCCGAGTTGTGCGCATGATTGGAGAGCCTGTTCGCCGTTTGCAAGAAGATCCTATCCGCATCTTAAGGGCTTTGCGCCTTAAACACATGATCGGCTTTTGTTTAGATACGGATCTGCGTCGCGCGATGCAAGAAACGGCACCAGCCTTGCCGTCGACAGTTTTACCGCGCCGACGGGAAGAGTTTTTAAAACTTCTACGTCTACCTGCGCCCGACTTGGCTTTCAGAGAAGCCTGCGATCTTGGACTCATGAAATACCTTTCACCCACTCTTGCGCATCTGCTTGAGGGTGAACAGGCCGAGCTCTTCTTTGCTGGAATAAGCCAAAGCCTGCGTACCGAAAGCACCCCAGCAGAGCTTTTTGGACTTTTGATACACGCTTTTGTGCGCGCCTTTATGCAAGAAGATCCCGCCGCAAGCTCGCGTTCGCGTGAGGTGACCGAAAGTGAAAAGTTACTCATATGGATGCGCGACGAGCTGGGTATGTTTAAGTTCGAACAAGCCTTAGCGACAAAAGCTCTACAGGTGGAGCCACTGCTTGCCAAACGCAAAGAATTTCAACGCAAAGGCGAACGCCGCCAAAAAGCTCTGCTGACCAATGATGCTTTTCCTTTGGCGCTTAAATTTGCTGAACGCGATTATTGTTTATCCTCGGAAGATCTTCATTACTGGACAGAACAATACGGGAAATTACGTGAGCAAAACCCTCTGGCCAATGTGCGCCACAAGCGACGTCGGCCGCGTCGATCCCGTCGTGGTGGTGGTCGCGGCGGTAACAGCGGCAGTGGTGGTGAACCAAGAACTAGCGACAATTCTCAAGCGAGGTCCTAAAACTATGCTGTCATTGGCTCAACTCTTGTTACTGGTGGTGGTCATATTGCTACTTTTTGGCCCCACTCGCCTTCCTCAACTCGGACGCAGCTTAGGTGAGGGTTTTCGCAATTTCAAAAAAAGCCTACATGGCGAGGACGACATCGATGTCACCGAATCGGTTAAACATCTTAAAGATGGTGATGACGTCCGCTAATCCCGCCACGTCCAGGGTGAATTAGTGATGAAAACGATCCTGGGCGCTATCATGAATGATCGTGCGAAAAAATTCCGTTCGCTCGCCAGGTGGCAAATAGCCGACGATTTCTTTTACTTCATCAAGGGCATTAAACATCAAATCCATACGCTGTTTATTTAATTTTACGAGTCGCTTTTTGATTTCATTCACTTTATTCTCGTCAAAATTGGGTTGTGCCAAGGTTTCAAAAAGAACGCCCTTGAGCTTAGACGTCTGCTCTCGATTTTGAGTTGTTTGCATCATCATACGCGTATGCAGATCGCGAAATTTTTCTTTTTGTACTTCAGATAAAGTGGATTGATTAATAGATTCAAACCCCTTGTAAGCAACTCCCCCATCCATCGGACGTACAGGTTGTTCCGCCACATCATGATCGACTTCCTTTTTCACACCACTTTGAGCGCACGCGGCACCCACCAAAGTTAAGGCTACAACCAATAGACCTTGAATTAATTTAGTCATAAATACTCCTCACTCCACCGGAGCGATCAGCAAATACCGTGCTGTGATTAAAACGGCATTTTGGGTGAGGTTCGGGGCAAATCGACCCACTCTTGACCCAATTTATGGTTTCACGCCCTGATAAAATAGAAGAAGGTGAGGGTCAGCGTATGGACCTGCGAACGCACCGCATTGACTTTTCTCATAAGAGTTTTTTTGCTTCATCAACGATCGCTTGTGCATCCAGACCATGCTTACGATAGAGCTCAAGAGCCGTGTAGGCCGACTGACCAAATTCACCACGCACACCCAAAGATCGGGCTTTCAGCGTCACTCCCGCATTCACGAGTGCTTGAATCAACATCGCACCCATTCCACCAATGAGCTGATGGTCCTCAACCGTCAACAAGCGACCTCCACATTTCTCAAGTTGAGCCGCAAAAGTTTCAACATCTGGTTGGTTGATTATCGACGGGTTGATCACAGTGGCTTCAATACCTTCCTCACTTAAGCATTGAGCGGCTCTCAAAGCTTGCCCAAGTAGGGCGCCGGCGGCAGCAATGACAAGCTGAGGTTTAGCGGTTTCACTCAGGAGTTGTGCTCGGCCCAAGTGGTACTCTTTGACTCCATAATGTTGAGGAAAGTTTTCTCTACCCAAGAAAAATACAGAGGACTGCGGAGTCTCGCCCGCACTTACGGCTTGGGCAAATTCATCAATGGCTTGTGCAACCAATGCTTCGGCTTCATCAGCTGAAGTCAACGCAATCACACGCGTGTGCGGAATACTGCTAACCATGGCGAAATAAGAGAGCGCCTGGTGAGAAGCACCATCGGCGGCATCTTGAAAACCAACATGCGAAAAGATCGCAATGACTGGCGACTGCGATAAGGCCGCCATCGTCAATGGCAATGCTCCTTTAGTTACGCCAAATTGCGCAAAAGTATCGACCACGGGAATGTAACCATTCTTTGAAAGTCCAGCCGCCATTGACACCATATTGCTCTCGGCAACACCTATATCTTGCGTGTTTTGCGGAAAGGCTTTCTGAAATTCAGCGAGTCCAGTAGATCCTGGCAAATCAGCCGAAATTGAAACTATGGGTAGTCCCTGCTGTCTCTTTTTTATCAAGGCTTTGGCCACCCCCACTTGCACTTTGCTTTCGGGAAGCGAGGGTTTTTTCTCTGCTGCAGATTGAGCTTGAGCTAGGTGCTCTAACTCAACGGCCCAATCCACAAAAACGGAAGGAACTGTCTCTCCCGCGTAAATCTCTTGTAGAAAAGCTCGCAATTCAGCAGGGTGTTTAAGCGGAAAACCATGTCCACCCGAGGCTGAATCAGCCGTCTTTTTAACGCCAAAACCTTTAACCGTGCGTGCATTGATGGCCACGGGTTTGCGCGGATTTTCGCGCGCCATCTTAATGGCTTTCTCGATCACTGTTGTACAAGCCTGTAAATCATGGGCTTCAAACAGATCAATGACCTCCCACCCTAAAGTCGCCAAAGAATCAAACGTAGGGGTCATAGAAAAGGCGGCTTGATCAATGCGCCCAGTCAGTCCCGTGTTGTTATTACTGATCAGCAAGACATAGGGCGCCATTTTGCCTTGCGCCGCCAAGCCGGGAATCGCAGCCATGGCTTCACGGGCTTCACCTTCCATACAGGCCCCATCAGTGATTGCTGTAATGGTCACGCGCGACTTTCCCGCCAGTGCATCCGCGTAAGCCAAGCCT
>JAYQON010000040.1:23653-24222 GCA_038144835.1 Bdellovibrionales bacterium | reverse complement strand
CCTTTACTACGTGCATTTCCGGATAAGCGGGCTGAAATCATCGGTAGATTTCTTCCTGTTCATGATCCCGATCGTATAGATATTTTGGACCGCGTATCTTTTTTCGTTGGACCGGAGCATCGCAAAAATTCAGTTGGAGGGCATGGTGATCGTGCAGCCTTCGGAAAACGCAATCCCTCTCTGAAAGATCACGCAAAAGGGATGCCGGCTGGTGGTGGGGTAACTGGACATTCGCATCGACCTGGAATTTACCTGAATAGCATGGACCCAGGAACTTTTGGACCCACGGTTCCTGATTACTCGCGAGGTTTTTACAGCGGGTCGGCGCAAGGTTTAGTTTTAATATATGCTAATGGAACAAAGCAGTTACTCTTGTATAATAAGAAGGTGGGTGGGTTTAGGCAGCATCAGACGACAAAAGTTATCGATCCAAAAAAATTTTTTGGCCAAGATCGGTTAAAGTTGGTTTTAACAGATAACGAAAAATTAGATAAAAGTGAGGCTTTAGCGGTAATCTGGAAGGAGCTCGATCGCCTCAAGGAACTCATCCGTGAACACAATGATGGACT
>JAYQON010000040.1:0-23643 GCA_038144835.1 Bdellovibrionales bacterium | reverse complement strand
TTAGCAATTTTTCTAAGATTGCCTGTGATTGAAACTCACGTTTAGTGGCAACGCAGTGTAATGTGCAGATATTGTCAGTCCAGCTTTCATCTTGAGCGCTTTTTTGAGCGCTGAGAGAATGGCTTTAGCGGTAATCTGGAAGGAGCTCGATCGCCTCAAGGAACTCATCCGTGAACACAATGATGTATCAAAACGAAACTAAACGCATAGTCCTTGCGCGATAAGGGTCAATCCCCTTTTCTGTGAGGGCTTAGGTTTATGACTAACCAAATTATTCAATAATTGCTCTATATCTTCCGTTAAGACTGTATGAAAGCAGTTAGCTGCTTAAGAGCTTATTTTCATTTTAAGACTCTGGTTGCTCTTTTGGCCTTGAGTGGCTTGATGGCCTGCAATCTCAGTTCAGATCTTATAAATAAGCTTGGATTAGATTCTTCAAAAAAAATCACTATCCCTGCGGTGATTAATGATCTTATTTCCCCCAATGTGCCTATTTCTGGTGTGTGCCCTGCGGGCCTAGCAGAAGTTACGATTGTCGTGGATGATGTCGAGGTAGGTCGGATCAATTGTGAATCCGCTGAGTATAGCGGAACCATCGATTTGCACACTTGGCCCGATGGCTTGGCTGAGATTTCAATTGTCGATTCTTCAAGCGGGACTACGATCACCTCGACAACGGTTCAAGTTGACCGCACTCCGCCTTCAGGATCGGCTTCGGTTCCTAGTTATGTGAACCAAGAAAATGTTCGCGCCTTTCCGATCAGTGGCACTTGTACGGATTCAGGCGGCAAAATCCGTATTCAGGTGGGTGCCATCGAGCAAGAACTTGTCTGCAGTTATAATGCCTTCACGACCACGTTTGATTTGTCTTCATTGCCACAGGGTTCAACTTCAGTGAGCATCACGTTTTACGATGCAGCACAAAACACTTATCAAATTTCATATACAACTATCGTCGACACTATTTCTGCCACTGGCATCACTCTAAGTGGGGTTCCCGATGATCCGTCGGCCATTATTTACTTGGATATTTCGGTCAATGGTAGCGATGCCGAGTTTTACCGCTATAAGGTTGGCTCTGCGGAAAGTACAGACTGCTCTAGTGTCACAGGCTATTCGGAGCCAATTGCTTTAGCCACGCACATAACCGACGACATCTCTGCTTTGCCCGATGGAAATGTGCGCTTATGCGTGCTCGCAATTGATGCCGCCGGTAACCAGACTGATGTGGTGGACGCCATTTCGGCCAATTGGCGCAAAGATATCACGATTGTCATGGCTATCATTGGTCCCTATTCGCCGTCAGGCAATCCTTCGAACTCCACGGTTGCAAGAACCGTTGCGATTTCGGGGGTGGGGCTTGTTGATTACAAGGCCACAGTGGCCAAAGATCTGTCGTGCACGGCTGCGGGAATTGATTGGGCATCCTTGGCATTCACGCCCGTTGCCACTGCGTTTACTTTTTCAATCGCTTCAGATGGTGATTACCGAGTTTGTGCTCTTGGGCGCAATGTCGCCAATTATGAGCAATCGTCCTCTTCCCCCAGCTCGTCAACGCCTCTGGTGATAGACACCGTTAAGCCGACGTTCACTTTATCAGGAAGTCTGCCGGCCATTTCTAATGTAGCAAATTGGACAGTTCGCTTTAGTGCGAGCGAAGATGTTCAAGGGTTTGAGGCTAGTGATATTTCTTTAAGTAATGCCACTCTTGTTTCAGTCACCAAGGTCAGTTCTCAATCTTACGACATTACGTTCACCGCAAATACAGATGGCGTGTCACGGATCACTATCCCTGGAACTGGATGGACGGATTTGGCGGGAAACACCACTTCTACTGCGAGTCAGTTTCTGGAGTTCACCTACGATACAGGACAGCCCACCGCAATCTTGAGTTCAACGCGTTCAGAACCATCAATGATGACAGCCTTCACGCTCAATATCAATTTTAACGAAGATGTCACTGGCTTTAGCGCGACAGACTTGAATGTGACCGGTGCGGCCCTGGGAGCTCTCTCTGGTGGCCCTAGAAATTACTCACTGACCGTGACTCCTGACTCTCAGGCTTCTGCGCTAGCTATTTTTCTGCCAGCAGATAGTGTGCAGGATCTGGGCGGCAATGATAATTTGATGTCTGCGACGTTCACGCGAACGCTTGATGGCACAGCACCCACGGTGGCCTTAAGTTCAAGCGCGACATCGACTGTGAATTCCACCTTTACTGTGACTGTCACCGCCAGTGAGAGTTTGGCGGATATCGATATTAATGATTTTAGCATTTCAAATGGCACCGCTTTGGGCTTTATCAGTCTTACTCAAACGTCCTTTGAGTTGAATGTGCAGCCAACCGTAGATGGATCAGTGATTGTTACTTTGCCACTGGGGCAAGTTCATGATTTGGCTGGCAATGCCAATTCTTCGGTCGTTTCACTCACCCGAACCTACGATTCGACCTCACCGTCGGTTGTTTTGTCCAGTGCAGCCAGCGGCGATTTTAGTTCAGAAAATTTTTCCACGAGTATAACCTTTAGTGAGCCAGTCACAGGCTTTAGCGTTTCTGATATCACAGTCACCAATGGTACTGTTGGTTCACTTAGCGGCAGCGGAGCTGCGTACACTGCAACCATTTTACCGACGTCCGAAGGCTTGGTCAGCGTTCGAGTTGCCGCAGGCCGAGCGCAAGATGATGGTGGCAATCTAAACACCGCCTCTAATACATTCTCGAGATACTATGACTTAACCCCTCCCAGTTGTTCTATCACCAGCGGGCCCAGCGGTTGGATCAGTACTACCAGTGCAAATTTTGTATTTAGCTGCACGGATAATCGCAGTGTTGCAAGTGTTAATTGTAGTTTAGACGGATCGCCAATCAGTTGCACAAGTTCAACAACACTCAACTTATCCTCGTTGGCTGTCGGCAGCCACACTGTCGCATTTAGTGCCACAGATGCTGCGGGCAATGTTGGTGCGCTGTCCTCGCGTACATTCTCTATCGATACAAGTGCCCCTTCCGCTCCATCGGTCACAACGGCCAATACGGATACGGCTTCGCCAAGTTTTACTTTTTCTGCAACCGATTCGCAAAGTGGCATCGATAGTTATCAATGCAGCTACGACACCGGCTCAGCGTCTTACGCGTCGTGCACGAGCACGAAGACCTACACCAATGCAAATCTGCTTGCCGGGCAAACCTATTATTTTCGCGTGCGTGCGATTAATAATGCTGGTTTAACTGGAGGGGCTACAGCAGTCAGTTGGACCAATGGAGATTTCTCGGCTTGGGGATCATGCTCGCTTGCATGTGGCGGCGGAACCCAAAGCCGCACTTGCACCAACCCCACACCCAGCACAAATCCGCCCGGATTGACCTGTAGTGGCTCAAGCACCCAGGCTTGCAATACTTTCTCGTGCTCCTGCACGCTGCCTTGGGGAGGCACAATCGCTAATGGCGCTTCGGTCACGGCCTATTCGAGCAGCACTCCTGCTGGCAGCTGTTCTTCTTACTCACAGACGCGAACATGTTCAAACGGAACTCTTTCTGGATCGTACACCAATCAAACCTGTTCCAGCGGGTGCACGCTGCCTTGGGGAGGAAATATTGCCCACGGCCAAAGTGTGACAGCTTATTCAAGCGCGACATCAGGTTGCAGTACGTGTTCATCAATCTCACAGACCAGGACATGTAATAGCGGCACGCTTTCTGGTAGTTATAGCAATCAGAGTTGTGCGGCCACTTGCCAATATTATGGTTGGCCGCAGAATCTTCAAGGTCGCTATTTAGCTGCGCCTGCGGAGACTAACTTCTGTAAGTGGAAACACGGTGCTGGTTCGACTGTATACTCTACCAAAATATGGAAGATCTTTAACTATGGCAATGAACCTTGCTGGGCTATCAGCACAAGTGGCAATAGTGATGTGAACTCAGAATGTATTGTGGGGGCTGATTACTGTCAGAATGTTGGTTGCAACATTTTTGAATACATAAATTGCCAGTGGTAAACGGCACCTTACCAGCATCTGTATCCCTGATAACATTGCGACACTGATCAAATCATAGGCAACGAGCTAATCATTAATTGTCAATGGGTACGACCAGAATTTGCACTTTGTAGTGGTGGGGGTCGGTTCTATGGTTTTGTATCGTTATGGCACATTCGCGTACTTGGGGTTTTCGCTGATCTGCTGCACCCAGGTCGAATTTAATCGGGAGATCACTAATAGCTCTAATGCCGTTACTGCTGCTACAATCCGCAGTATTGAGCCAGCACTTGCTGTGCGTGGAATTTCTTGTTTAATGTGTCATGCGGATATCAGGGCCAATGTTGTCACCGATTTCGGATTTGGACAGAATTACTTCCTTGGCGGTAGATCTCATTTCGATAAAGTTGCGAGTTTGTAGAATAATCTAGCCAGCGCTTGGCAGGTAAGTCAGAGCATTGTTGGACAGATTCATGTACCGGATGTCACAGTCACGCCAAGCGCCATGGCAATGCTTGACCCTCAATTGGTGGGAGCGTCTCCACTCAAACTTAAAGACTTCATGAATAAACCGTATTTACCCAATTGGAATGCTGATGGCGTAAATACAGCTCAGGCAATGACTATCAAAGTGATTCCACCGGTGCATCAGGAACCGGTTGTTTCTCACGACAGGATCACTATACGAGCGCCTTTAGAAGCTGAAGTTAAGGCCTTAGCTCCGGAATTGTTCAAATCAGAAAATCCAGGATTTGTTAGAATTGGTTCAAGTAAGGCGGTTCAGCTTCTTGTGCTTAAAACTCCCGGAGGTGCTTATGTGACCAATGACCCCTCGCAGCCACTTGATTGCGAGGATGCTGATATCATCGTTAAAGGGCCCTTATTCTTGAGGGGCTTGAATGTCGAGGCCGCCAAAGGCTGTCGGATCTATACCACTGGAACTGTTTTTATCGAAGATGCAATAGCATATGGTTTAGTGGCAGATCAGTCGCTGCAAATTAGTAGCTCACGAGCTATTATTATGGGGATTAATAAATCGCGCCTGAACAATCGCATGTTGGTTGATTATCGCGGTCTTGAGCTCAGCGCTCACAATTACCTCGAGCTTGCAAATGCTGTAATGACCGATGCCAACGCCGTTGGAGTTATGCGTGATGCACAGGATGATTACGGGGGTATCCGTGCTTCTATCGATTATCATGGTTTGCTGCTCAACGCGCCGATCGTGCATAGTCGCTATTTGGGCACTATTCGCGGCACCATTGTAGCGGAGGCTGCATTGTTCGCATTGGGCCAGTTTCACTTTGAGTTTGACCCCGTGCTTTCGCGGATCTCTGTGTTGCCGCTCTTGAAAAAGCCAATTTTAGAAGCTCAGAGTCTTTAAAAGAGACCGTAAACTTGGCACTGGCAAAAGCTGATACTTTTGTTTTGAGTTGAGACATCCTTTTTCTCTTTTTGTCCTAGACCATTCGCGGTGTTATTCTGAGGAAGTCTCAAAGAATCTGATCGGGGATTGAAGACTCACTGGGGAGCGGGGGATACACATGCGATTTACCTCAAAGCTTTTTCCTATCGCACTTGCTACGGCATTACTTTTATTTTCATTTCAGAATTGTCAGTCCTCCAGCTTTCAGCCAGCTAGCTCTGGCACTAGAACTGACACTAGCACTGACCCTGGCACTGAGACTGGCACTAGCACTGGCACAGAGAGCTGTGCGCTGCCGTGGGGAGGCGCGATCACTAATGGCGCTTCGGTGACTGCCTATTCGAGCAGTGCGCCCGCCGATAGCTGTTCTTCTACCTCAGAGACGCGAACATGCTCGAACGGAGTTCTTTCTGGCTCGTATACCAATCAAGCCTGCTCTAACGGCTGTGCGCTGCCGTGGGGAGGCGCGATCGCTAATGGCGCTTCGGTGACTGCCTATTCCAGCAGTTCTCCCGCCGATAGCTGTTCTTCTTACTCGGAGACGCGAATATGTTCGAACGGAGTTCTCTCTGGCTCAAACGCCTATCAAACCTGCTCTAGCACTGGCACTGGCAGCTGTGCGCTGCCGTGGGGAGGCACAATCGCTCATGGCGCTTCGGTGACTGCCTATTCCAGCAGTTCTCCCGCCGATAGCTGTTCTTCTTACTCGGAGACGCGAACATGTTCGAACGGAGTTCTTTCTGGCTCCAACACGTATCAAACCTGTTCTAGCACTGGCAGTTGCACGCTGCCGTGGGGAGGCACAATCGCTCATGGCGCGTCGGTGACTGCCTATTCGAGTAGTGCGCCCGCCGGCAGCTGTTCTTCTTACTCGGAGACGCGAACGTGCTCAAACGGAGTTCTTTCTGGCTCCAACACGTATCAAACCTGCTCTAACGGCTGCACGCTGCCGTGGGGAGGATCTATTGCTCACGGTCAAATGGTGACAGCCTATTCGAGCACGACATCAGGTTGCGCTTCTTCATGTTCATCAAATTCTGAGGACAGGACATGCAATAGCGGCACGCTTTCTGGTAGCTACAACAATCAGAGTTGTGCAGACACTTGCCAATATTATGGTTTTCCGAAGAACCTGCAAGGACGCAATTTAGCGGCGCCTGCAGAGACTAACTTTTGCGAATGGAAGCATGGTGCTGGTGCGACTGTATACTCTGCCAAAACATGGAAGATCTTTAACTATGGCAATGAACCTTGCTTTTTTATCAGCACAAGTGGCAATAGTGACGTGAACTCAGTTTCAGAATGTATAGTTTCTAAAAATCACTGTGAGGTTGTTGGTTGCAACATTTTTGAATACATATATTGTCAGTGGTAATTCGCAAAAACCAATGGAATCAACCCTCTTTTTATTAAAGGTTGCTAACCATTTTGGTAGACAGATGCCGTATATTAACGTTTTGCCGGTTAAATAAAGGGACGATCTCATTCCATTTAGTCTTTGAGTTAATTGGTATTTTGGGTTTTAGCCCAAAGCTTCATCTTTGAAGTTCCGTCTCTTGCAATGACTTCTAGTAGATTTTCCTGCATCATATACAGATTAGCTGTCTGCTCAAACATGTAAACTATCCGTTTAGTATCAAAGCGAAGCTGTTCCTCAGAAAGCTCGACCAGGTAAAAAAAGACCTCGTCGTTTTCTAAATATACAATGTTTATTAAGCAGTCGTTAAACAGTCGAACTGATTGGCGCATGAGTTGAACTATCTCAGTTCTGAACTGTTTTGCTCTTTCAATCGTAAATCCAGCTAAAAAAGTTGCCACGATTGAGAGGCGAATTCCTTTAATCAGAGGGTTGGGGAAATGGGGCAAAAAATCGATTATAAAGTCTATGTTGTGATTAACCCCAGCGATCACCGATTTGACAATTTGGTCTTCCAGATCAAGGTGTCTTGAAAATCGACTGAAGAGCTCATTCACGACCTGACGGGCGCGATTAGCGTTTTGGGAGATGAATAGCCACTTTAATTGAAAGAGTAAAACATCATTAGGTAGATTCTGAATATCTTTGAGCTCTAAAAAATGACCAATTGCCATTTTTTGACTTAGCTTCACTAAGGCGTCTGGAAAATAATTGATTAAGGTTATTATGAGTTCAGGGTGTTTGCCAGGTTTGCATATCACCTCTTTAATGAGGAATGTTAGATATTGTTGATAATCTTTGAGATACTCTCTAGAAGAAACCATCCAAAATCTGAGAACGCCGGAATTTGAACAAAGCAAGGTCGAAGCCCCAATATACTATCGGCATACACATTTTTGGTGGGAGACGCGAACGTTGAGTTCTATCAAGGCTTGGCATTCTTTTTAAGTACTATACGAAAAACTCTGTGGATGGGAACCTGGAATTATCTCTAGAGGTTCCCGTTCCCAGATTTTTTTAATCACTTGAAATTCCAAAAATGAAAGCGCGAAATAACGAACTGTTACCTTTTGGGCTTCCACGGACCCTGTTGGATATTAAGAAAACCTACTTCGTGCGCTTAGTCCGGACTTCGACTCCAAGCCCGGAAAAGTGGAGCTAGCAACCAGCTAAAATTGGCAGTACTTCGTGAGCGGAGGCCGGGGCTTGGGTTGCCGACCGTCCTCAAATTCTCACTTCCAGCCTTTGGTGATTCCATCGACCGATTGTCTGGAGCATTTGAATCTGGTGACTTTAACCCCGCGGGTTTTTTCATGCTTTAAGTGCCCACGCTCAATCGCTCTTTTTCTCCAGCGTTCAAATGTTCTTCGATCCAGCTGAGTTCTCATGAAACGAACGAACTCGTTTGGCCCTAGACCGAACTGCTGTTTGATCGCATCAAAGGTTGTGCGATCCTCCCAGCCCATTCTTACCAAACGATCTCTCTCATCTTCATTAAGAGCAGCAATTTTTGACTTCAAAATTTGAGACGCACCCATAGGTAAGGGTTTATCCGATCTATATGAATTTTAAAAGTGTTAGCAAAAATTTGTATGGCAGCGGTTCTGTCCGATTTGATGGGGTCAACTCCATACCACTGGCACCTCCAGATTTACGAGCAGTGAGGTTTGTAAAACTCAAGCAAGAGGGCGGTCTTTGAGTTCCGGTAAGGAGAGGTGTTGTCGCTCCGTTTGAAGTTCTGAATCGCCATGGCCATGTGGTAGGCGCTACAGTCATATATGGATAGATGAATCCATCGCGACAAGCCTTGCGCATACTTCAGGTTTCCGCGCCGACGTACGTCGACACCACCACTCATATAAGGTTCGATGTGCGAAAAGCTCGCGCTTGGTCCCGTCGAGTAAACGGATTTCATCGTCTTAATTACGCCAACAGTGACGTCGTTCGAGAGTCGACCGTTTTTTTGGGCCTTGACCAGAAAACGTACAACGGATGCACCATGGCTGGTATCTTCGGGGCGTCCGCCAGGCATGTACTTCCAAATCACGTTGCCGTTTGAAATAACGTTCAAATAGGGCATAACTCCGTTGAAAGCTTGCGTGACATTGCTTTCCTGGCGCATGAGATAGGCATTTTTATTGGTGGCATAACCTGAGGCCACGGCACTGAGAGTCGCGACAGGAAGCCTGAAGAAATCGGTGAGAGTTAAGGCAAGCTCGCCCGCGATCGCGCTGAAGTTAACGGGAACCGGAAGGCCGGCGTATTTATTGTCAGCTTGAGCTGCGGGACAATTGAGTGGATAAAATGCGCCCACGTATTGAACTCGCCCGTCGATAATCTTTCGAGAGTGGTCGAAGTAGTTGAGGCCAAGCAGGCTGACGCTGATGATCTTTGCGGCCTTCGGTGCAAGGCCCGGCTCCGGAGTTGAACCGGCCTTCTTCAAATAGTCGACAATCCCTTCAACGATGGGAGCCCAGATGTTCGCGTGATGGGCCAAGTTGGCCGCAGGTACTCCGCATGTATAAATCCCATGTAATAAGACATGGGCGGTGAGACCGGTGTACGGGTCGGAGATGCCGAGAGCGACCGAGGTTCTTGCGGTGAGGGCGTAGCCGCTCTCAATTAACAGCTCCGTGTATTCGTGATTTCCAGTTCCACGGGCCGAAATCAGGATATCCTCAAAGAGGCTGCTCAAGGTCCAAGGCGACATATTCACGCCGCCTTTATTGAATTCAGATGTGAATCTGGCTTTCAATTCAGTGACGCTCGGGTAGGCCTGAGCTGGCATCGTGAGTTTGGCAATGGTCTCCTCTGGAGCCGGTTCGGCGTCGGTACTAATGTTATTGCTAGATGCATTCTTAGCAACGTCATAGGAACTGCAATTCTGAAATGAAAATAAAAGTGCTCCGGTAGTAATACCGATGGTAAAAAGTCGAGCGGCAAACCGCATTTACTTATTTCCTCCGCCCTTTATGAAGTGTTCAATCCAGTTCAGATTATTTAAGACTTCTTGAGAATAACACCGCCAATTGTACAGGCCAAAAAAGAGCCAGAGTAATGTTTCAATTTAGGTCAATCGGCATATCTTTTGTCTGTCTCAATTAAGCTATCCGTGCGCCGAACAAGACGAGGGCAGTAGGCCGAATTGGAATCCCACGAGCAGTCGCTTGTGAGGTCTATGACGTTTTGTGCACTCAAGTGTAGAGGTTTTGGCCGGTAGCCGTTAGCGGATTTTGAGTCTTTGTAAGTCCTGTCAGCTGAGTCTGGACCGTCTTTCCCAGGCCTGTAAACCTAGATGCGAGAACAGTCGCACCGGAGAGATAGATCGTCTTCTTGGCTGCATGGTTTACGCCGGTGGGCCGAGGCACGGGCCTTGCAGTCAAATACGATTATGTTTACTCTACTTTTTCTTACTTTCTTTTATCAGGTTGCAAGTGGTCGGGAAAATTGTGAGGTCACTCGCGAGGTTTCTCCCGCCGGCGAAGCACGCTTTTTATCGGTGAATTTCCCTGATGGACGGGTCGTGAAGGTGGTGGGGCATAACCATGGTAATCGGTCGATTCAAGCTAAACTCTTGGCTCTCGAACCGGGTCCGGATATGCTCAATGAGCTGAGCGAATTGCTCCGCGAAGAAGACTCGAAACAAACCATGCGCCATGCGCGAGAAGATGTCGAGTTTCTCAGACGCGAGTTGAAAACGGGAAAGTACCAGTTTATCGGGGAAGAGACCTTTGCAGAGAATGCGGGCGTGGGCGTTGGCCTAGGAAGACAGCTTCAGGAGCGTCTTCTGGATCATGGGATTCGTTACAAGATTCCGGTTTCTAGAATTATCCCAGATGTTATTTTACGCGCGACTCAGGCTTTTGGTTATCTCGCTATTAACGAGCCGGGCTTAATGAAGAACGTTGAAATCCGCGGTTTTGAAAGCGAGGATTTCACGCGACCTGATGGCGCAAAGGTAGAGGCTCTGGGAAAAATCTTTTCATCGCTGGAAGAGAGCGGAAACAATGACCCCGAGCTGAAAGATTGGCTTGCAGATGTGAACTTGCGGATTGTCTTTGAAGTCTACCCTGAGCTGGAAGGACGCGATCCCGAGGAAGTGCGCGGTCCTTTGAAAGAGCTGTGGAAGAAACAAACAAAAGCCCAATACCACACCAAGGTGGAAGAACTTGCCGATGCGGCAGTCGAATATATGATATCCCTTTCACGAAGAGACGGTTTTACGGGTTGGCGAATCAACCGCAGCGGCCAAAGCGGTATTCTCTTTGTCGGAGCTACCCACGCCATACCTATCGTACAAAGGCTTCTGCATGAATGTGCCCAGGACATTCAGAAGTTGAGGCGGGGAGAGTTGGTCCCGATGGAGTCGATACGCTCGAAAAGCATCCGCTGATTTTCTTACGTAACGTAACTTTAAAGCAGACTGGCAAGTTAAATTTCTAGACCAGCCTTAGTTTTGACTAACTGGGCGAATCTTTTTGCTCGGGCCACCTATCAGGTGCAAAAGAATCCTTGTGGCAAAAAAAGATAATTTGTTGTTGTCAAAGATGAGCAGTTACTCCAAAGGCTTCGACTTGAGAGGTTCCCAGTAAAAAGTGGCGTGATTTGGGTTGAGTCTAAATAACTCCTCTAAGAATCGGGGGATGTGCTCAGTGGTGTTGCGCCTTATATAGGGGTCCTGCGCCTAGCGGGCGCCACCCTTCCGGATCTGTCTCGGACCGAGGAATATAGATTCGACGTCGCTGGGTTTGGAACGATCGTCTTCTTCTTCAGCCACCAGCTTTTTCCAATCAGCGGGGTAATTGCGCTCGCCGTCCAGAATTTTCGAGCAGGTGTAGAGGAGCTGGCGCTTTGCCCAAGCGTCGGCTTGAAATTTCCTGCCTGGCTTCAAGCTGCGTTGAACTTCGGCCAATAGTGCTGCACGAACTAACTTCAAATTCGCTCCTGATAAGCGATCAGGCAATAGGGTACCTTTGCAACTCGTCCTTGACGGATTGTCATTGGAGGTCGAAGTTTGACCATTGATACCGACGTTGTAGGTCACATTGACTTCGCTCGGTCCGCCCGCCCTTGCAGCTTCCCGAGCCGTTTCGATGCGGCAGCTCACTTTCCCGCCGGTCAAAATCAAATCGCTGGGGACGCCCGATAGCCGCTGAATTCCGCCGTTGTAGATCATGAGTCCCTGTGAGCCGCCGACTGGAATATAGCCCTGACGTATCTCATCGATGTTGCCCGTATTGGTGCGCATTCTCAGATCGGCCAGACAGTTGAAGGCCTCAAAAGTGTCGTAAGATTCGGTGCGCGATTGGGCGTTCAGATTAAATGACATAAGGGTCATCAGAGCGATCACAGCGCGGATCATGGGGCCTCCTTAAAATGAGCCAGAATTAACCAATGCAAGCTGTGGGACCTGTCCTCAACAATCCTATTCGATTTTAGGAGGACCGAGCGCCTTCTCGAACAACAGATGTCAAAGGATTGGGCGGGCGTCACCGGAGTTTATTGCAATCTCTTGGAGGGAGATATTATCAACCTCCTCGTCTGTCGGTAACGTTTGCCAAAGATGGTGCTAGAAAACCGATTTCCGCAGATACCGCATTTGAAGAGGTTGACAGGCTTGCAATCGGAGGTCCGGTCAATGCGACCATCGTGGACAAACTTCGGACGGCCGGGCAGCAGTTCTGTCTGTTTTTATGGGGTCAGCCCCACGATGCTTTTACTACAACTCGCAGAGTGCCCAATCAGTTAGATTTTAAGAGAAAGACTCCCTCTCATCAAGCCTTGCCATTAGCCCAATTTTAACAGCAAAATATTGCTGATCAACTTTTGGATGGCAATGAGCGCTGTTAATCACGCTTCCTCTTAAATTAATTTTGAGGGCAGATTTTTCTATGAAACGATTTTTGGTTGAGAAAATTAGAGAAATTCAATTTGAGTTGACCAGTTATTGTAATGCTAGGTGCCCGCAATGCACCCGCAATATCAATGGCGGTCCCCTAAACCCCTACTTTCCCTTAACAGAGTTATCCTTCGATAGTTTTGTCAAGACAGTGACAGCTAGTCTTGCGAACCAGTTACGGCAAATATTCTTTTGCGGTGGTTATGGAGAGCCAATTCTCCATTCAAGATTTCTACAAATTTGTGAGTATGTTCGCGATTTAAATCCTCGCCTCTATATTCTTGTGCACTCCAATGCAAGCGCACATGACGAATTATGGTGGAGACGGCTGGCAAAAGTCATACCTCAGGGTTCAGGTAGGGTGAATTTTGGGATTGATGGTCTTGAAGATACTCATCACTTACACAGAAGAAATACGAATTTCAAAAAAATTATTGAAAATGCCAAGGCGTTTATTTCAGCAGGGGGAGATGCGCAATGGAGCTTTTTGGTATTTAAACACAATGAACACCAAGTCGATGCCGCCAGAACATTGGCGCGGGATTTGGGATTTTCTAAGTTTTTGGTGAGGCGTTCGGGGCGATTTTTTGATCAAAGATCCTTTTCACGAATGGATAAGTGGCCTGTATTTAACAAAAACAAAGAGGTTGAGTATTTTTTAGAAATGCCAGAGACAGCTGAGTTCCGTAACCCGAGTATTGAACGCGTTGACAAACTTAAAGTGAGATACAAAAATTTTGTTAATTATCTTGAGCAGACTCCTATTTCCTGTGATTCCTTAAAAGGAGACAAAATTATTATTACTGTAGAAGGTCTAGTTTTGCCCTGTGGTTTTTTGAATGAAAATCTTTATGATGCACGTTTTTATGATCAAAGTCATGATCCGGGAGCGCCTAGTTTCGATGGGGCTGGTGAGCCCGATCAAACTTTCTTAAAAATGCTGACTGTTTACGGCAAGGAAAAATTAAATATAAATAATCGTCCCCTTGAGGAGATTTTATCTGAACGGTTTTACGATAAAATAATTTCGTCATGGACTAAATTGAGTTTCAAAGAGGGAAGGTTATTCGAATGTGCATTGACTTGTGGTGCCGAGTTTAACAAGTGCTGGGATCAAGGCTCATGATGAATGATCTGCTGAGTGATCGATCAGTGGAGGTCACTGATAATCTCGATGGCATAAAAAAATTCCTGATATGGTTGGAGCACATTTTAAACTCAGAGGATTCCAATATTAAGCTGGAGGTTTGTTTCGTTCGTGGCGAAGTGGCTTTCGATCTACTCGATGAGAGGGATTGTGCAAAGTATGTTATTCAAAAAACGATTGAGCTTTTTAAGCCAGTGCTAAGTCAACGCAACATCGAAATTGATATTGGGGCTATCTGATGAGATGGTTGGTGACGGGTGGTAATCAGGGCTTAGGTGAGCAGATCATTCGTGAAATTTCTCAACATGGTGAAGTCGAGTCTGTGAGTCGATCACAAGGGTACGATATCAAAGACCATGCTTCCCGCAAGTCAATCGCGGAAATGAGCTTAGACTTTGATGTCTTTGTAAACAATGCGTTTGACGGCCCCCCTCACAAACCATGGGCGGATTTTGGTCAAACGAAACTCATGTATCAAGTTTTTGAGTTATGGAGAGCTCAAAATAAAAAGGGCTACGTTTTTAATGTCGGATCTTATGCTACGCAAACTCAAGTTGAACACTACTTAGAGTTCGAATTTTATCGCGCATCGAAGATGGCTTTGGATCATGCGAGTTACCGAGCTACAGACGCTTTTTTAAAAAATGAGGTATTGTTTCGAACAACCCTACTGAGACCAGGAAGGCTAGATACTGAGAAATCGCGTAGCAAAAAAAATTGGACTGGCAATGGTCACTCGCTTGAGTCTTTGGTGTCATTGATGCGGCTTTGTTTATCTCTGCCTGGAAATACCTGCGTCAGAGATATCAATTTGAACGTCAACTTACATTGGTAACTGTCTTCCAAAGATGGGCAGTAGTAGCAGCACGGACCAAAAAAGTTCTTTCGCGCACGATTTTCAGGCGAATGATGGGCGTTAATTATCTGAAACTAAAAGCCTGGCGCAGGATTTTTTCTTACTCACCGTGCCGGTTCTGAGCGCGACCGCCTCACGTAGAATGGAGTCGCTTAGTTTAGGCAGGCGTAAGGGAAGCTCTCGGAAAATTTCTCCCAAGTTTTTAAGTTCCTGCACGTTCGCTTTGGAAGAGGGCATACCCGGAGTCTTTGCGCCCGGAATAAAAGCCTGGCGCACGATTTTGCGCGCTTGATCGGACGTTCGCCCCGACGCACGTTCGCCGACCAATACCTGCAACGTCTGCGCAAGTTCCTTGGCCACGGGCTTGTTAAAAAGTGTGAACGTCATGGCGAAGGGAATGCCAAGACCCACGGCTGTGGAGACGAATCCGTCTCCCGCCCCAAGGGGGACGATGCCATCAAGATGCGAAAGACGCATGAGTCCGGTGAATATTTCCAGCGGAACCGGCGGGAGTTCGACCACGCTCAATACATCAGACGGAAGAATCGCGCGGGGTTTTGAGACGTGCTCGTAACCGACGAAGATATCGTTCAGTTGCAGGTTGTATAGATTTTCAAAATCCACGCTGGATGGCGTGAAGATCACGGTCCGGCCGCCCTTGGCCCGGGCCTCTTCGTACAGGTCTTGTAAGTAGCGATTCCACTGCATGCGCGTTACTGGCTTAGTGATGCCGTAGGCGAATCCCAGGCGCGTGGACGCACGCGCGGCCTGCCTGAGCAGCATATTGGCTAACTCTGGGATACCAGAGCGTTCGGACCACTCGATCAGTCGCGCGATCAGCTGATCGCGGTCCCAGTTCACAACGGAGGCGATGGCCGGATTGTAGTAATAGCCCAGCTCATGAATACCCACACCGGGAGCGGTGCGCTTAAACAGATTGCCTTGATAATGCCAGCGCGACTGTGAGCTGGCGAGCAGGTCTTCGGAATTTGAAAAGACGGGGAGTTCAGCGATGAGTGCATTCTGACGGCGCGAAAGCTCTGTGAAATGGGCATCCTCGATTCCCCCGCGAGCCGGGGCGATCAGGATATCAAAAGGCACTTCCCCCGCGTAAAGCTCCTCGACCGTTGCGTATTGGACGCGGCCTTCAATTTCCCGTGCAAAAGCTGCGAGGGTACCAAAATGTTTATCCGTTTTCTGATCGGGCGAAATCATGGTGAGGGCTTGGTGAGGCATGCAATTACGAATAAAGTCTAGGGCTGTGGAGTAGGCCGCGAACGATTCTCCGACTCCGCCACGAGGTGAGGCGGCCAATATGGCGACCCTCGGAAAAAGGCTTTGAAAACGCTCGCAATCTGATTGGCTTTTGGCGCTAACTAGGGAGGGTGAGAGCAAGACTAGGCTGAACAGAATTGTTGAAACTCTGGACAGGCATGAAAAGTGTGCGCCGACGGCCGAAAGAACTGCTCGAATCATTATATTACCGGAGAAGTGAAATTTTCGTGCCAGCTCGGGCAGGCCATCGGCATAAGAGCTTTTAAAAGGGATAGCCCAGTAGCAAATTTCGCTGGTGCAATTCCACGTTTCGTCCTGACCGGCTGAGCCTTTCACGAACGGCTGTGAGCTTTTGCACATTCAGTTGTTGGGTCCAGGTATAGAGAAGATAAATTTAAATGACGATATTTTACATTTCGCGATCGAGAAGGCTCTCGCATTCAGACGCGGCCCGCTCGGCCGACTCGAGGGCGCCTTCAATAAAGCCCCGCCATTCCCTGGCCGTCTCGGTGCCCGCAAAAAGCAGGCGGCCGTTCGGCTCGATCAGAGCGCCTTTCGACTCCACCCATTCGCCGATCCGCCTATGCGAGGCATAGCCTCCGCGTGTGAACTCGTCGTTGTTCCAATCGTGAGAATAGAACTGCAAGGGATCACGCCATTCGCCAAACGCCGCGTGGATATGTTGTTTAAAGATTTCTCGCTGCTCCTCGAGTGGGCGCCCGGCGATGTCTCGGGATCGCGGTCCGGAAATCAACCCCACCAGGATTCCCTTGCCATTTTCCTCATGGGAAGAGTCGACAATCAAGTCTAACCGGCCGTCGCGCGAAGTCACTCTTCCGCTAAAACCCTTGGCGCGCCACCATGGGGAATCATAAACGGCGATCATCTTCACCGCTCGGCCCTCCAATGTGCGATCGGCCACGTCCGCTAAAGGTTGCGGAAGGCCCAGCTTTCCCATCAGTTGGGTGGGAATGGCCAAGACCGCATATTTCGCGACGTACGAATTTTTGTCTGTGGTCACGGTGACCGCTTTTCCATCGCCATTTTCGGAGACGGTCCGGACTCGCTCTCCAGTCTTTAAACTGTCGCCAAGGTCATCCGCCATTTTTTTAAAAAGGGATCCGAGGCCCTGCGGAAAATAAAAATGCTCGGCCCGGTCGAGACGCTCCACTTCACCGGCTGTCGCCATATTTTGCGCCATCTCCAGCACGGAGAATGCCTTCGAATCGCAACACATTTCCTGATCGCTAACGTGGGTCCAGAAGTCCTTGCTCTCTTTAGTCCATGCCGCACCCTGAATCCAATCGGCCGCGGAAATTCGATCTAGATCGGCGGAGCGCCACGGTTCCGAAACCGAAATGCGCTTTAGAATCCACTTCAACCGCAAATAGACTTGCAAGGTATCCAGCTGAGCCAAGACGGAAAGATCCAGCGCTCCCGCCTTGAGTGTTCGCGTTACCCCGCGAGAAAGCACTAGATCCTTGCCTCCTTTACGGTGGGTCCGCGCCTGAATACCGGATTTGGCCACCAATTCTTCCAGGCGATGCTGTCCCTCGAGCGCCATCCACTGGGCGCCCAGCTCAACAAACTGTCCGTCTCCGATTGGCTGGCTGAGAACCCTCCCGCCCACGCGATCGCGGCCTTCCAGGCAGAGAACCTTCAAGCCGCGCGCCTTTAAAAGTCCAGCCGTGCGTAAGCCCGCGGCTCCCGCACCGACGACAATGACATCATAGGTATTGGCCGCGACTGGGGCAACCGCCCCTGCGGAAAGATAAAGATACAATACCGACGATAGGACGACTCTCATTCCAATTTCAGATCATGGGGATCCGACTCCATAGCCACACCTCGGGAACGTAAAGACCATAAGAGACCACTTGGAATCCATGCAGCGGCCCCTTGCAGTACTCTATCCTTGAGGGAGGTCGGGCATTGCATAAATCCGGACGACTCGAGCAGGATCTGAAAGGCGGTGGCGCAATTGTTGGTTATCGTATGATACATTTCACCACGATTGATTTGGCTGGTACGTTCAACGAATAACTCCAACAGGCGAAGCCTGATCGCGGACGGCATCGCCATCGGATATTCATACATATTCCGCTGATCCTTACGCACCATTCGGACTTTGAAGGCCGTACTGCCCATTCGCGCTTGCAAAGCATAATGGCCGACCAGTCCGCGAATATATCCGTAGGGCTTCCTCTCTTCGCCTTTCAGTCGGTGCGCGCCAAAATCGATCAGAACATCGGTTATCTCACCGGGTTGGCCAAGAAGTCCGTCCATATTTTGCGCCCAGTAAAGGATGGGTTGATCTTTTGGAAATTGAAGGCGCAGCATAAGATGCCAAGACCCGCCTGCCTCATCCTCGCGCACTAAAGTCACTTTTTGGGGAGAGATTTTGGGGATCCAAGCCAAAGAGGGGCCCGCTGTAGTTATAAAATTTGAAACTGCCCAGACATTATCTGGTACGTACTTCACAAAAATGCTTTGTTCCTCGGGTGTTAGAATATGAAGGGCCGGAGATGGCGTGGCATCTGCCAATTGCTTCCCGCTGAAAGGCCCTCCAGGCATGACGAGATTGCTGTCAAATCGGAACCATCCCGAACGGAGATATCTTTCGCATTCAAGATACGGTAAGCCGGCCCAGGCCTGAATTGACACCAAGTATGAAAAAATACCAGCCATGCAGGCGCGCAGGCCCGATTTAATTCGATTTGGCGACATGGGGGCGCTCATATGCGGGAACTATGCCAATCCGTCTAGATGATCTCCAATCCCACACGCCGCCCACATGGACTTCAAATTCGAGGCGGAGAATTTTGTAGCAGCCATTCTTGTGAGCCCGAAGGGCGATCGCCCGTAGGATGCTGAAGTCGCGGCTAGGCCCTTCGGAAATCATCGAGTTAATGACTCGCTGATATAGGTCTGAATCTTCTTTCTATGCCTTCCGGCGCTTGAACTGAGTCCATATGAACTTTAGTACCTTTAATGAAGCCCACTTTTTTCATCCCGAATTTCTACATTGCCTTATAGGAAGGATTATTTGGAGTGTCGCATGTTGCGTAGATGACCGAGAGATTCATCGTCATCTGAAGTTGGTGGACGTGACAGGAATCGAACCTGCGACCCCGAACATGCCATGCTCGTGCTCTCCCAACTGAGCTACACGCCCACAATGACTTATGAGCGACTACTTGTAATCGTAGCTCTGGGAATTGTCCAGAGGCCTTTAATAATTTTCTTGAAAATAGAACTACTTAGGGGATTATCGAAGGCTCAAATGGGGAGCAAAAATATGCGCTATTTAAAAATCGGGTTATTTGCCGTGTTTTTCAGTCTTTCTGGGGTAGCCCACGCAAAAGACCTAGCATCGCGTTTAGGGGTGGGATTTGCCAATCAATTCGGGCTCACTGAGGATCTACCTAGCCTGGCCATGCGTTATTACCCAAATCAGGATTATGGTTTAATGGGAGTCTTGGGGATTGATAGTGAAAAAGACAACGCTCGCTTTGGTCTGCAGGCAAAAATTCTCAAGTTAGTTTTTAAAGAGGATAATCTTAACTTTTACACGGGCGCAGGCGCTGGCATAGTGAGTCGAGAGGTTAATGGAAGAACTGATTCAGGCTTCGATCTTTCTGGATTTTTGGGTGCTGAGTTTTTCTTTGCCGGTCTAGAAAATCTAGGGCTTAACTTTGAAGCCGGAGCTGGGGTAACCTCGGTCTCTAGTGAGGTTCGCTTTCGCACAATTGGCGATCACCCTTTGCGGGCGGGCTTCTTCTTTTACTTTTAAAAATACTAACTGATTAAAGCAGTTACAAAATTTTCTAGAGGAGAATTTTTTATGAAGACTATTCATCGCACAGATAAAGCTCCGGCTCCCGTTGGCCCATATTCTCAGGCCGTTGAAGCTGGCGGCTTTTTGTTTTGCTCAGGCCAAATTTCGATTGATCCAAGAACCAATGAGGTAAAACTTGGCCCCGTTGCTGATCAAGCCCGTTTGGTGCTTGAAAATATCCGAGCGGTTCTGGAGACAGCAGGGCTCAATTTTAGCCATGTGATCAAAAGCACAATTTTTTTAACTGACATGAACGATTTTGGAGCAGTAAACGAAGTTTATTCACAATATTTTCTCGAACAACCCCCCGCTCGTTCTACCATCGCGGTAGCAGCTTTGCCTAAAGGGGTAAATGTTGAAATTGAAGTCATAGCAAAGCTGGGATGAAACGTTGGGTTGCCATTAGCCTTGCGGGCTTAATCTTTCTAGTTCTTGTAGCCTTGTTTCATAAAGAACTGAAGTTGATCGCAAGTGAGCCGATTAGCGCCTGGAGTGAAGACCATCGTGCGGATTGCGCCGTGGTCGTGACGGGGGGACCGGGTAGGGTTCGAGAGGGGTTTGATCTACTTTCTCAGGGGCAAGTCCATAAACTGATTATTTCCGGCGTTCATCCGCGCGCAACGATGCGTGAGATTTTTCCGCAATGGCCGTTTTACGGAACACTGCGAGCCGAGGATGTCGTTCTCGAACGGCGCAGTGCCACAACTTATGGTAATGCAGCTCAGAGTTTACCTTTGGTTGAAGCTATGCGTTGTCGAAGTTTGGTCTTGATCACATCGCAAGTGCATATGCGGCGGGCGTTCAAGACCTTTAGAGGGGTTTTTCCCGAGGAGATTTTAATCCTTACTCGTTCGGTTTCTTCGGGGGCAGTCCCACCTCGGACTTCTGACCTGATGATAGAAGCCTTTAAATCCCTTTTCTATTCGCTTTGGGCTTATTGATTTTGCAATTTTACCCAGTCCAGACTTAATCGAATTCATAGGAAAACCGATATTTAACTTAAGTTATGTCGGTGAGCCAAATGATGCAGATAATGAATTCTTCGGTGACTTACTTGGGGCGCAAATTTTTAAGCCCACTTGAGTATACTGCAGAAGTCTTCTTGATGATTTATCTTTCTTTGCGGGCCGCCTTTTTTGATCAATCGCAGGGATTGCGCACAGTTTTTTCGGTTGTTTCTGCGCAGATTTACTTTACGGGCTTTCAAGCTTTGCCTCTGATTTCCGTATTGGCATTGGCGAGCGGCAGTGTTGTGATTTTGCAATCCTCGACCAACTTGAGTGTGCTCGGCGGCGGTGCCATGCTCGGAAATTTGATGGTGGCTATTATTGTGCGGGAGTTAGCCCCTTTACTTACAGCTCTGATTGTCATTGCTCGGAGTGGGACCGCAGTGGCTTCTGAAATTGGCAACATGCGCGTCAATCGAGAGGTAGAGGCCCTAGAAAGCATGGGCATTCACCCGCTAAGCTATATTGTTTTCCCGCGTCTCGTGGGTGGAGTGGTGAGTGTCATTTGTTTGGCCGTTTATTTCGTTTTGATTGCTTGTTTAGGTGGTTTTTTTGTTTCCTCTTTACTTCAACAAATTTCATTTAGTTATTTTATTGATTCTTTAGCGCAGGCTTTTACGAGTGTGGATGCTGGGTTGTTTTTTCTTAAAAACGCTTTTAGTGGCGTGATCATTTTTATGATTTGTTGCTACCAAGGGCTATTGGTCAAACAGAGTCCGCATGAGGTACCTCAGGTTACAACAAGAGCAGTCGTGAATTCAGTGATTTACGTCGTTTTCTTTAATATGACGGTCACGATTCTTTTTTATCTTGGTCGTTTGATGTCTATGGGTTTGGTGGTGTTTTGATGACAAAGCGCAAGCCTATAGAAAGCATGGAACTGAAAAATATCCACTTCGCTTACGAGGGTGGCCCTAATATCTTTGAGAGCGTGTCATTGGTTCTTCCCAAGACGCGAGCGTTGTGGGTGCGGGCTATCGGTGGACGTGGCAAAACAAGCCTTTTAAAGTTGCTGGCGGGTTTGTTGAGCCCTCAATCAGGTGATTACTATATTAATGGTCAAAACGTGTTGGAAATGTCTTTTGAGCAGTTTTTACCTTATCGATTATCTTTGGGGTACGCGTTCGATTCAGGTGGACTCTTAAGCAATCGGTCTTTGGCTGAAAATTTGATCTTGCCTCTGCTTTACCACAAATTGTTGCATCCCGATGAAGCTCTCGATCGAGTGCAAGAGGTATTTGCCTTTTTCGGACTTTTACAAGCGGCAGAATCTCGACCGTCGTCAGTGAGTGGATCGCAGCGCAAACTGGCGTGTGTGATACGATCCTTTATTCACTGGCCTCAGGTGGTTTTCTTAGATGATCCAATCACCGGCCTAAAGGATGACAACCTCGATGATCTTTTACATTTTGTCACAGAAGGTTTTTCTATGAGAGGGTTGCGCCAGGTGATTTTTACCGGAGAAAATCCCGATTTGGCGCAACGACTAGGTGCGGACGAATTATTAATTTCACCAGATTGGTTTACCCTACGATCGGCGGCTTAAGATGAAAATACGATTTAGCAAATTTGAAAAAGTGGCTGGAATATTTGTTGGCGTAGCGGTCATTTCTTGCGTCCTGGCTGTTGCCGCGATTGCCATTAAAAACGGTTGGCTATCGAGCAAGATAAGCTACCAGGTTGAGTTAGAAAGCGCCGATGGCGTTCATTCGGGGACTGTCGTTCAAATAGCCGGCCTACGAGTAGGTGCGGTGACAGCGGTTGAACTTGAGTCGAATGACCGAGTGCTAGTGCATTTTGAAGTTTTAGAACGATTTCGTGATAAAATTCGTAAAGATAGTGTGGTGCAAATGTATCGTCCATTTGTGCTGGCTGAAAAGGTGATTGAAATTTCCTCGGGTTCTGAGAGCCAAGAGATTTTGCCTTCGGGATCTGCGATTCCCGTCGTGTCATCATACGATATCATGGATTTTTTAAGTGGTAAGAAGATGACTCAGGTTTTTGCTGGCTTTGATAAACTAGCTGATTCTATGCGGGTTTTTGGTCAAGCCTTTTCTGATCCAGAGCGTACTCAAGCGTTAGTGCAAATGATGGATCGGCTCAATCCGTTAGTCAAAAATCTCAACACGATGTCTGTTGAAATCGTCAAACTCACGGGTGTCGCTAATAAACAAGGTCGCGCCGAAAATATCATTGCAAATCTCGCCAAGCTCAGTGTTGAGCTGGAGAAAATGCTGCCAGCTTTTTCCAAAGAGGTGCCCGATTTGGGTGCGCAGCTAGGTCAAATCGTTAAAAATCTGAATATATTAACCACTGAGTTCCAAAAGCTCACCCCTGCGCTCAATGCTATGGCCCCAGAATTGCCCCGTACCGGTCGACGCGCAATCGAAGCTTTGGATGAAACGGTGGTTCTTTTAAAAGCTATGCAGCGGTCCTTTTTGTTGCGCGGCAAAGTTGAAGAAGTTCGCGAAGAAGAAAAGCGCGTTCCAGCGAGTGCGCCGACGACTGAAAATCCTTGAATGTTACAAACTGGCCCACCTGCCTGGTGCTACCGGTCCCCAAGATACATCCGGCAGCCCGGACGTTTAAAAATTTAAGCTGATAGAATCCGCAAGTTGTGATTTTTTGCGTAAAGCGCCAGATGTTCACTTAATCCGCGCAAGGTTTTGGTTGTACACCAGGTTCGGCGAAAGAGCCGATTCATGTTGGCTCGAGCCATGGCGCAAGTGTGATTAAGGGAGAATAGTGGATCAAATCCACCTTCTTTAAGCTCACCTTGGCCCACCACACACCCGCGCCGTCC
>JAYQON010000039.1:0-24327 GCA_038144835.1 Bdellovibrionales bacterium | reverse complement strand
GAGAACTCGCGACTTAAAAAGCTTGTTGCCAATCTTATGCTCGACAACGAGATCCTCAAGGATGTGAACAGCCGAAATTGGCAGGCCCTAAGGCAAAGCGAGCGGCGGCACTTGCAGTCATCGAAGAGCGAAAGATCTCGAAGACTCGTGCTTGCCGCGTCTTGGGTCTAAATCGCTCAACGTTTACTTACCGCAATCGACCGAAGAACCATCAAGCTCTCACAAATCAAATGCAGGAGCTCGCAAGCCAGCATCGCAGATGGGGCGTGATCTCAATCCACGACGTTTGCAAGCGTGAAGGCCTGGTCGTGAACCGCAAGCGAAGCCTGCGTCTCTACCGATCGCTGAAGCTTCAGATCCGCTTCCGACCGCGGCGCCGAAAGGCAAGCATCGTTTGTGTACCGATTGCAAAGCCCACGCGACCCAATGAAGTTTGGTCCATGGACTTCATTCATGATCGCCTCGAGAACGGAAGAAAGCTTAAAGTGTTGAACGTTGTCGATGATTTCTCAAGGCTATGTGTTGGGCAGATCGTAGCAGACTCGATTACGGGCAAGCATCTGGTTGAGTTTTTCGAAAGTATTGACCGCGTTCCCTTAGCTCTTCGTTGCGACAACGGTCCGGAGTTCTGGTCAAGAGCGTTTCAAGCTTGGGCGCAGGACAAGGTGAAGATCGACTTCATCCAACCAGGTAAGCCTCAGCAGAATGCGTTTGTGGAGTCATTCAACGGAAAGTTCCGTGAGCAATGTTTGAACGAAAATCTCTTCTTCTCGATTAATCACGCACGTGAACTGATCGACGAGTGGCGCGAGATTTACAACACTTTCAGGCCACACAGATCGTTGAATGGAAAAACACCGAAAGAGTTTGAATTGGAATTTGAATCGAAGTACCAAATGGCGGAGTTGCTAAGTTCGTGACTGTCTAAGTCATGGGGAGCCGGTCAACACATTCCTCCCAAACTGAAATTTACCCTTAACTATGGTCGAAAAGGAACCCCATACCTTAATTCAGTTCGCGCAAAATAGTCCGCGAAAATCAGAATATTAATCACAGATTTCATCGGCCTCCACAAAGAATTCAGAAAATTAGTCGTCATTTTAATGCTCCAAGGGAGGCTATTCCAAAGACAACTGAATAAGGGTAATTCAGATTATTGATCGCCCTTTGCAAATAAAGATTCACTCCATCCGTAGCAATTCCCTTAATGCTTTTAAGACCTGCGGGAAATTCATAGCTATTAGCACCATCGATGGCCACCTTGGAAAAAGACAAATCCTATTTGTAGAATCCATTATATGCATTCGTTGTGCTTATGCTTGTAACCAGTAAGAGAGCTTGATCGTTATAGCACGTGAGGGCGTTCAATTTACCATAAACGAGCTCATTCATGGTCGTCGTCACAGTCACTAAGCCTTCTTCGGTACATCCATATGCCTCGAAATTGAAATCGATGGTAGATGTAATATGCCCTGTGGCATTTTCTCTGACGGAAACTTTCCCTACGTTTGACCCATTCACCCGGCTTTGCCAATACATTCCCGCAAAGCCGGCATTCATGCCAAATATCATCCATCCACCACACGTCCCTGTTCCCGATATTCCAGGGTAAACGGATGTCGAATTAATTTGCGGAATAAAATCTAATCCCAAATATTGGAAGGTCGCAATGTCGCTTGGATAACAATTTGCCGTCCCCACCGTATTCATCCATAAGAGTCGAGTGCCATCATATGCCAAATTACTCGGCGAGACCGTCGAAGAATTCATCAAAAAAGACGTCGTAGAATGCAATGTAATCTTCGCCGAACTATTGGGTTCGCCACTTGTCGGCGGAGAAGGCTGAATCGCATTGCTCGGAAAGCTAAATAATTGATCTGTTTTATTATTGATTGGGCTGCATGCACAAATTATTAAGGACAAAAGCAAATACAATAGATTTACCATGTGAGGCCTCCGGATAGACCAAGGGGCATGACCACTTCGCCACGCAAACCTCTCGTGTCCTGGTATTGGCTTACGCCCATGCGGACGTCGGCAAAGTAGCCCAAATTGCCGTAATCGGTTCGATTAAAAATTGTGAAAACGGCCGAAGCTCCATAACCTATTTGAGAATAATTTACCGCCTGGGACCATGAACCCGGCGAGTGGTCGGCGGCGACATAGGAAGCTTGAGTCCAGTTGAGATTTGGGGAAACTGAGACCCGCCACTGAAACCAGTCATCTCCGCGTTGATAAAGACGAATCGGGAAACCTAAGGAAAGTTGATAACCCTTGTCCGTCAATTGCGCATCACTGTAGTTATTAGACCCACTACTAAAGAGTCCCAAGGCTTCAACTGAAAAAAACGAAGGGCCTGCAGTTTCACTTGCAAACCACTCTGACCCAAACGGAGACCGATCCCCTTTAATGCAGAACCAGAGGATCTCCACGCTTCACTACATGAAGCGTTGAGTCAAAAAAGAGGCACGGGTCACGCCTCACAAGCGGTAGGATTTGAGTAACGACAAACAAATTCTACAAGGAGAACGCGACCCATGCTTGAAGCCAATCTAACACGTTTTGTTCTGCCAAGTGACCTGAAGCTTATCGATATTAGGCGGTATAATAACGGATACATGTGGGAGGTTGAGAAAGTCCGCCAACAATTCGAGGTGTGCCCCAAATGTGCGACGCCTTCGAATACGAGGTCAGGAAGGTGCTCGGCGGTGGCCAAAGACGAACCGCTACGCAATGAAGGTCTATGGCTGAAAATTCATAAGCATCGATATTATTGCAAGCGGTGCCGAAAAACTTTTACTGAATCAGTGAGTGCTGTTTGGCCTAAGCGGCGCACGACCCAACGCCTAAGAAAAGCCATTGCTAAGTCCTGTGGGGACTTCGTTGACTTAACCCGGGTTCGCCAAGATTACGGCATTTCTTCAGGTCTGATCTACAAAGTTTACTACGAGCAAATCGAGATTAAGCTGCGTGAAAGGCAAGGCAGAAGCTGGCCCACGGTCGTCGGCATAGATGAGCACTTCTTCCGCCGCATGCGCGGCTTTACGGAGTTTGTGACGGTCTTTACGGATCTGAAAAAGCGAGGGCTGTTTGAGGTTGGTTTTAGTAAACGAGGCAAGGATTTAACCGAACAACTTAAAAAAATTCCTGGAAGAGAAAATGTAAAAGTGGTGGTGATCGACTTGTCGAGCGGCTATCGCTCGTTCGTAAAGAAGATGTTTCCAAATGCAGTGATCGTCGCCGATAAGTTTCACGTCGTAAAGCTTCCCAGTCCTGCGATCATGCGAGAGGGAAAACAGATCCATGGGCACAGACAAGAGCTCAAGATCCGCAAGAAACTACTTCGCTCGCGAAAAACGGCTCTTCTCAGTTCATAGTGGAATGCTGAGTGTCAAATAAAGGGGTCCACCCCGCCCTAAGAACTTCTTAGAATTTTAGTGTTCAAAGCTAAATTTTAGGAAGGAAAGGTGTGATGGATCCCAAATGGAAATCTACGTCTAAATTCATTCTTTTGCCAGAACTGAAGATTATTGCCCATTGGCAAAGTGATCGATTTAAAACCCGCTATCGGTGCGCCATGGAATCAGCGTTCGAGGTCTGTCCCAAATGCGCAGTTAAATCGTACTCGGTTCACGATCGTAGATGGATCAAGGTGCAAGATGCTCCGATCAGAGGATCTGGAGTTTATCTTGAAATCCTCAAGCGCCGCTTTAGATGCCCAAAATGCAAAAAGGTTTTTACCGAACCCATCGCTGGTATCCAGAAGGGTTTTAAAACCACCCATCGCTACCGTAGAAGTTTAAAGTGGGCTTGCGAAAACTTCATCGATCTCAGACGCGTGCAAAAGGCCTACGGCTGTTCGGCAGGCCTCGTTTACAAGGTGTTTTACGAACAACTTGAGAAAAAACTTAGAGAGCGGAAGAACAACCCTTGGCCGCAAACCATCGGAATCGATGAACACTCGTTCCGGCGCGGGTTTAGAACTCGAGAGTTCGCAACGATCTTCGTCGACTACTCAAAGAAAAAGATCTTCGAAGTAGGCCAGGGAAAAACCGCCGCAGGCCTGATGCAAGACTTCCATCACGTACCCGGTCGAGAGCTCGTTCGAAACGTGGTTCTCGATATGAGCGATCCTTTTAAAAAGTTCGCCAAAGAGCTTTTTCCACAAGCCAAACTTATCGCCGATCACTTCCACGTCATCCGTTTGCTCAATCCCGTCATCAACAAAGCCCGCACCGAGATCACTGGCGATAAACGCAGTAACCCCGTAAGGAAACTTCTGCTCATGAATGGAAAACGTCTGGAGTACTTCGAGTGTCGAGCCCTTCACGAATGGTTAGATCATCACCCGCGCTTGCGGGAGCTCTACTACTTCAAAGAAAAGCTTCACGCGCTTTACAGGTGCCGCGGGTACAAGTGGGCCAAACGCACCTTCGCTAAGCTCATGGATGCCATGGCAATCTCCACTCAGCCCGAAATAAAAACCCTCAGGCGGACACTGATGAGATGGAAAGACGAGATCCTAAACTACTTCGTAACGGGTATTACAAACGGGCGAACCGAAGGCTTTAACAACCTCGCAAAGCTCTTGCAGAAGCGCGCCTTCGGCTTTAGAAGCTTCAAAAACTACAGGCTTCGACTGCTAAGTTTATGAAGTTTTTGGGATTTAGACGAAGTTCCACCACCGAGTGAGTAGAACCGTAGAACCTTAAGTGCCTGGATTTACCTAAAAAATTGGTTGCGGGGGCCGGATTTGAACCGACGACCTTCGGGTTATGAGAAGGGCCTATCTTGCTTTTGGGCCTTTTTCTCCTTTCAGATATCGATAGATTTGCTTCCATACCTTGTCAACCTTCCTGACCTTGTGCGACAGCCGCAAAATTGATAGGCAATGGCCCAACAATGGTCCACGAGGAAAGGTTCTATGGCCCGGCATAAGAAAAGAAGTTTGAACATAGACAGCGCCGATGCATGGCAGGCCCTCGGTTACCTGGTGGATTGCGTGGTGGCTTCGGATTGTGCGGATCTGCCCTCCGTCCAGCGTGAGTATGGTGATCAGGCCAAAACGTTCGCGCGAAAGTATCGGGCAATCATGGAAAAGGTCGTCGAGCTGAGTTGCGAGATCAGAATGTACCGCGCAAAGCAGGAATTCGCCGTCAAGATTTTTGAAGCTCTTGAGGCCATATACGGCCGCCACTGGAAATTAAGGAACGAACCCTCGGCGCGCTCAAAGATCCGTGGAGAGTTGGACAAAAGCCTCCGGGCCTCGGTGTCCTCCCCGCCGACCGGCACCGGTGAATGGTTCTCGGACGTGGACGTGAAGAACTTCTTGGATAGTGCTTCCGACATCCGCTCGGAGATCGATACCCAAAAACGCGGTAAGCAAGTGCTGGCGGCTCAGAAGATTTGCGGACTCATTAAGCCGGCGACAGTTTCACAGATTAAGAAACATGCAAAAGTTAAGTGGAAGTCGGATCGAAAGGTATGGTCTCCGGCACTTCGAAAACAGAGGGCTAGGCAGGTGCTTTGGAATTTATGCGGACTAAGCGACTCAACTCCCGCGGAGCTGGCCGTGCTTAAAGAAGTGTTGATCGAGGGGATTTTCGAGATTGAAAAAGTTGTTGGAAATAAAAATGCTCTACAAGGGCGCGGCCCCTTTCCGGCCGTGGTTCCAATTCCTTCGATGGACCGTCTGTGCAAGCACGATTTGCGTAAGTATCTCTTGAGCCGAGCTCAAAAAATTAAGACTGCAAAGGGCGACCTGACGGTTCCGTAGCCGAATACACCGAGAGGATCTTAAGTACGACAAGATATGGATCGTCTTGAACTTCGTGCTGCCAAAATTTAACGACGGTCCACCCGGCGGCTTTAAGGCGTGATCGATTCCGACGATCCCGCTTCATGTTTGCAACAATTTTGTTTCGCCAAAAAGGTTTTAACTTTTTCCCCCAGCGGTCGAACCCGTATCCGTGCCAAAATCCGCCGTCTAAAAACACAGCAATTTTTCGGGATCGAAAAACGATATCAGGGCAGCCCGGAATCGAACGGTCGTTGCGTCTAAAGTATACTTCGGCGGCCCTCAGCTCGCGAAAAATCGTCCGTTCAATGGTCGTGTTCTTGGATCGAATGCGAGACATTAGCGAACTTCTTTCCGCGCGGGTCAAGAAGTCCGCCATCAGGTCAACTCCGTGAAATAAGGGCCTGCAGCTCTTTGTCGGTGATCGAGTTCGCCGGCACCAACCTGTAGTGTTTTTCCTCGACGACTTTTAGATCGCCATTTTGCTCGGTCAACTCGAAAAGCGCTATGGTTTCGCCGTTGTTGATAAACTGCGCGCATACCACTCTACATATCAGATTTGGAAATCTTTCGCGACTCCAAGCGATGTCCTGGCGCATCTGGGGGCCACCAAGTTGGTCGGAGCCGCCCTTGGCCTGAACCGGCACGATAAACTGTTGGCCGATTTTATTCACGCCAACGTACACTTCGTCGATTTCGATTTGGCTCCCGCCGAGCGACTTTGCCGTAGTCCGCATATGGCTTTGGAGCGAATATGCCGCTATACCCAGGAAAATGTCTATAAGGCGGTTGTAGCGCAGTTTAGCAAGCAGCGCCTGCTCGTCTGTCAAAGCGTACCTTGAGATTATCTCCGGGGTTGCATCGGGTATCTTTACGAATGCCAGGTCGGTGCGCGGGAGCAGTCTTGCAGTAGAAGCGCTCGTCAGCGAAAATTTGTATTTCGCGCGGCCCGCCAGCTCAATGGTCCAAGTCTTTCCCTTTGGTGCGAATTTTTTTATCTCCACGGGGAATTCGGTCCGAAAGCGAAAAGTATAGATGAGGTCGCCAAGATTTTTTGGAAGTTTGATCCCGAGCGTTTTGGCAGCATCTTCAATTTCGTCCCGTTCGAAAAAAACTTCCTTCGCGCCCTTCTTGTAGTTGGCCTTGAAAATCTTCGCGATGATCGCTTGGTAGCGGTTGTGTTTTGACTTCTTTTTTTTCATGGCCATTAGAGATCCGCCTCTGCCTGTCGCCGCCGGCGATTATCCGGCTTTCTTGTGCGTTGGGGAATCACGTTTGACGGCACCCCGAAACGTTCTGCCGCTTCCGACATATTCATTCCAAGTAATTGAAGATCCCCTGGAGGTAATCTCTTTTTCGGCTTCTTGGGAGAGTAGTCCATTGCTTCGATCAACGAGGAAGCCACCGCTCGCGCCAACAATGGTGGCACGGAGTTGCCCACTTGCCTGAACCCGTGCCACTTTGTTCTGTGCATGCGAAACCAATCCGGATAGCTGTGCAATCTTGCGGCTTCTCTCACGGTTATTACTCGCGGAAATCTCGGATGGATGGGGCGAGGCGAGGTATGGGCGCCACGCTGGCTGTCGGTGCCCGCGCGGAGAGTGTTCGATACTCCTTTAGCGTCCAGCCGGAGAAAGCGACTTATGGATTCCATAGTTCCCGGAGTGGTATCGGTAAAGCGGTTGATCGATTCCTGGGTGTGAACCGTTCTCATGCTGGATGTCAGAAACGCAGGATCGAAAGTTCTCGGAAAGGAAAAGTCGTCCGGGTCGGGCTTCTCGCCGCGCATTTTTGCTGCGTAGTCGGACGGCTTATTAAGCCGTGTTTTGACTTCGTCGGTATCCAGTAGAGTTTCAAATTTCTCGACGTCGGGTAGGTCTCCGATCGCGTCCCACACGGTTGGTGTTGGCGGCAATTCTGATCGGAGTTCGGAGGGTTTGCGTCCGCGCCCTTTGTAGTTAAACGTCGGCGCCGGATACTTTGGCAGCTTGGCGCCTTTGCGCGCACCTATCAAAAAGAGACGCTGCCGATCTTGGGGGACGCCAAAATCCGCTGCGTTCAACACCTTGTAGTCGTGCTCAACGCGATAACCGGCCGTCTCCAAATCTTCCATCATTTCTTCTAAAAGTTTTTTATGATTACCGACCGTTAGGCCCTTTACGTTTTCAAACACGAAAAACTTTGGGCGCAGTTCTTTAATGATCCTGACAAAGTGGAACACCAGTTGGTTGCGAGGATCGTCGAGGGCGCGCTTGCCGATCATGGAAAAGCCCTGGCAAGGAGCGCCGCCAAAGACGACGTCGATTTCCTTCTTGCTCAGCTTGGCTTTGTTCCTGATTTCCGCAGCGGAGAGGTCAACCACGCTTGCGCATATCGAAGTGCAAGTCGGGAATTTGTATTCGTGGACCGCACAATGGATTGGGTCCACATCGACGGCGGCGACGATGTCGAAGCCCGCCTGTTCGAAACCAAGGCTCATGCCGCCAGCGCCACAAAATAGATCAATTCCAACAGGACGACTTTCCCCGCTCATTCCGATTCCTTCTGCATTTCGCTTAATTCAAATTCAAAATTATTGTACCCCAGCGAGACGTGCTGCAATAAGAATACGCGGCCCCAGTTTCATTTTTGCCGCGCGCAACGATTAGAAGGTCCGAAAGCCGGAAATGGTGCCCGAAAATCGGGCAAATTTCTGCCCATCCTTGCACAGCTTTCTTGACTCCACGGGGGCACCCAATACGCTTATTGACCACTGCAATCCAGGGGAGGGTTTGGTGAACGTATACCAGTCGATTTTGGAGTGGGTTGAAAAGCGGCCACTTTGGCTGCGCGATTGTCTCCGTCGCTTGGTGATCCAAGACCGCCTTTCTGCAGCCGATGTCGCCGATCTTGCCCTTCTATGCAAACTGCCCCACGGATTAGCTGACGGCCCGCAAGTCGCCGCTCAACCAATCACTGCCCAACACATTCAAACACCACTGGGATCCGCGAAGCGGGTTTCGATCACGGGGATCGAAGAAACTTTGGGTATAAATGGACTCACACCTGGGCAAACACTGAAATTGTCGTTGGCCGGGCTGACGGTGATTTATGGCGACAATGCCGCCGGCAAATCCGGATATGCCCGCGTGTTGAAACGACTTTGTCGCGCCAGAGGCGGTGGCTCGCCTGTGAAGCCGGACGCCTTTTCCACGGCGCCGGTTCAAGCTCCTGCGGCCACCATCAAGTTCGATGTTGGTGGGACGCAAGAGTCGTTTCGTTGGTCGGAGGGCGCGCCTGGCCCCGGCAGCTTGTCGTCAGTCAGCGTGTTCGACTCTTCATGCGCCTCAATTTATGTCGAGTCTCAAACCGACCTAGCCTTTGTGCCCGCGGGGCTCGATCTATTCGCAAAACTGGCGAAAGCCAGTGAGCAAGTCGCGGCCGTCTTGCAGAACGACATTAAACTGCTGGATGCGAAGAAGAAAACGTTTGTGGGGTTTTCAGCCGACACGAAGGCTGGCAAGGCTGTTGCGGGGCTTTCGTGCGATACGAAAATTGAGGATATTGAAGCGTTTGCGATTGGCGCTCAGGTGAAGACTGCCGAAATTCCCGGACTGAAAGCCGAGCTCGCGCAGCTGGAAGCCAACGATCCTAAAAAACTTGCTCGAGAAGCTCGCCTGAAAGCCTCCCGCCTTCAAACGGTGGTGGATGCCACGGACGCGATTTCGAATGTCCTGGGCGACGCCGCTATTGCGACTCTTAAAGCAAGGCAGGATGAATACATCATTAAGAAACAGGCCGCTAAGGTTGCATCTGAGGAGTTGTTCAAGGGCGAGCCCTTGAACGGCATTGGGTCGGAGGTTTGGAACGTACTGTGGGATGCGGCTCGGAAATACTCCGAACTGCAAGCCTATCCCGGCAAATCGTTTCCGAATCTGGAGGATGACGCCCACTGCGTCCTCTGCCAGCAACCGTTGTCCGAAGGTGCGTCGGCCCGACTTTCAAAATTCGACAGGTTCATAAGCGAAGCCGCACACAAAGCGGCCAAAGACCTAGAACCCACTTTATTTGCGACGGTCGGCGTGTTCAAAAGGTGCTCCATTCCGGATCTCAGTGCGGTAATCGCGGAGCTGGATTCCATCGAAGAGGGCCTCGGCGCCAAGGTCTCGTCGCATCTGAAATCGGCAAACGATCGCCGGATCGCCGTGCTCAAGTGTTACGATTTCGAAGACTGGACTCAGCCAGTTCCCGAGTTGGTAGTGAGTGGCGTGGAGCGAATTCGCGGCACGGTGGCTGAGTTGCAGGCGAAAGCGAAGGAGCTGGACGCGCTCGACCTCGGAAAAGAATTGGCTTCGCGACGGAAAACGTTGGCGGAGCTGGAAGCGGGCCAGCTGGTGTTGCAGCACAAGGCCGAAATCATAGAGGAAGTGAAGAGGCTTAAGCGCCGCAAGTTGTTTGAGTTGGCACTTAAGGACACGGCCACGGCTGGTATCACCACCAAGAGCACGGAGCTGACCAAATCCGTTGTTACGAAAGCGCTTTGCGATAAGTTCGAGGCGGAGTTGCGCGCGCTCGGTATGACTGCGCTTCCGATTCAGCTTGCGCCCGTTGGCGGTGCCCGTGGCGCCCTTCAACATCGGATCAATCTTTCCTCAAAGGCGACGCTGCCGCTAGATGAGATCGCGAGCGAAGGTGAATACAGAACCATTGCACTTGCCGCATTTTTGGCAGAATTGGCGACTGATCAGTCGGGGTCGGCGCTGGTGTTTGACGATCCAGTATCGTCGCTGGATCACACGAGAAGACGCAAGGTTGCGGAGCGCCTTGTTCGCGAGGCCGCCGTGAGGCAGGTCGTTATTTTCACGCACGACATTGCGTTCGTGATGCTGATTAACGAAGCGTTTTCCAAGAGCCCGCGAATTTCGCGATCCGACTCTCACATCGTCCGTAAGGGACAGATCCCCGGATTTTGCATTGAAGGTCTTCCGTGGGGCGGGATGACGGCGGAGCAGCGGGTCCGCGCGCTTAAGAACGATGCGCAGACGCTGAAATCCTTGCAGAAGACGTGCACCGACGCCGAGTATGCGGCGCATATCGGCCAATTTTACGGAAGTCTCCAAGAGGCGTGGGAGCGGGCGATTGAAGGAGTCTTGTTTAACAATGTGGTGAACCGGGTCGAGAGACCGATCCACACACTGCTGCTGAAACCGGTGGACGTTGTGGAGACGGATTACGATGCAGTCTTATTGGGAGTCGGAACTTGCTCCAAATGGCGCGACGGCCATGACGAACCTGGAGAGATCAACGAGCCTTACCCGAGCCCCGACGACGCTTTGGCCGACGTCATGGCCCTGGATAAGTGGATACGTGCGATCCGCGAGCGAAGAGATTTGAAAAAGCTGAAGGCTAAAGATGCGGCCTCGTCTGCGCCCGGCGCACGCCTTTCGGTGGTCGGACAGGAAAAGCCGCCTACGATTTGACGGTTATCTAAGCCAGCGAGAAAGACAGGTTTTGTTGGTCGACGAAATTTGCGTTTCTATGAATTTCTCAACCTCGCGCGGGTCGTAAGTCTTCCTCAGCGGTTCGACTATAAAATCGTAGGTGTCGTAGTCCGCGGGATTTTCAAAAACGATCAAGCCCACGCCAAATCTTTTGCACTCTTCTTCAATCCTGTCTTCGAGATCCTGCGAAGGGGGTGCGGCGGGGTTGCGATGTATTGCAAGATAGCTTCGTGACGCGAATCTGGAGTGCGCAGCCGCTTCAAACACCGCTTCGATTTCCCAAGCGTCGTCCGGCTTTACTTCAAAAGTTATTACATCGAGAAATTTGTTCGGTACGTATTGGTAAGTTTCGACGTTCACCAGTACCAGATCGGGACGCGTCCAAACGCCTCCGGTTCTTCGCGAACCCTGTGCGGAAATATCTTCGATGAAATAATTCGTGAACGGCACTTCTTTCGCCCATTTTACCAACGCATCCGCGAATGGCTGATATAGATCGCGCTCAAGGGAATATTCAGGTCTTGCCGGCTGCGGTTGTGCCGGACTTGGGGTAGCCGACTGAACGATGTGCATGAGGCGATAAACGCTCCCGCCTCTGCCCATGCCAGTAGAAATAAATCCTTTTGTTATGAGACCATCGCGCACTTTCCAGTATTTTTCTTCATCCCATCCGAGTGACTGGCGAAGTGCTTTGTTGCCAATGGAGTCTCCGTCGCCGGGAATTTTTCCGAAGAGGACGGCTTCCTCGTCGCCTAGGCCAAAGGGTTGCGACGGTTGGGGTTGTGTTTCGGGGGCTGCCGGCGGAGCGCCGTTGCCGTTGCCGTTGACTACTTGTAGATTTGCATTTTCACTCATGTCGTCACTTTCGGCCATTTGCCTCTCCAAATTAACTGGCCATACGGTGAGCAAATCGCGGCGTCGAAAATTCCGGTATAAGTTATTAGAAGTGTTTCAAAAGGGGGCAACTATGAATTCAAAAGTCGAACTAGCATCATTGTCTTTGTCTCAGCGTTTCTTTCTGGCTGGTCATGTTACCGCATCAATAGGGGTTTTGTTTATAATGGTGGGATCCACTATTCGCTTGCTGGAAACGGGCGAACTTTCGGCTTGGCCGCCGAGCCATTTTCCGACGGATCATTCTGTTTTCGACCCGGCCAAAGCCGTGGACAGTTTACGCGGTCGGTTCACCTGACTACCGCGGGTTCACGTTGGCGTGAACTTACCCACTTTTCTTGTTCATGAAATCGGAAAGGATTGTGCCGTTGAAGTCTTCCCTTAGTTTTCGCAACTGGGTTACGCGCCGAGGAAATTTTCCTTTTTCTCGCACCCAATCGTACCACTCGTGATAGCGCATGTGATCGCGATGATCCATAACGCACAAATTTTCCGGCCTGTTATCGTGGCGCACGCCGTTCATGTGGTGAACGTCCTCGCGCCCTTCGAGCCTTCGTCCCAAAATTCTTTCGGCAATCTCTCTGTGCTCTAGCTGACCGTTGGCAGTAAGGACATAGCCATCGGGATTGTAGCTCTTCCACAGCGGCCGCATCTTTCGAAAGACGCCCGGACTTCCACGCCAATACCGCCGCGGTCTTCGGAAAAAGCGCCGCCTTCCAAAGCCGAGCCAGCGGATCAGCAGAATAAAGCCAAAGATGATGGCTGCGAAGACACCCACGATGTCAGGCTCGGGACTCGTATGGTGATCAACAATCTGTTTTATTTGTTTGGTCTTCTGCTTCACCTTGGTTTTATCGGAATCAGTCAAAAGTGCCTGCAGTGCTATTCGGCCAAAGGTCTGGTCTCGAAAACCTTCGTTTTCGGCATAACTAAGAACGTGTGCCATTTTTTCCAATAGGCGGCCTAGGCCGTCTCGAAACCGGTCCCCAAAACAAAATCTCAAAACTTAGGAGGAACCCTATGTCTTCTGTCGGATACGCAAGGGTCTCGACATTGGAGCAATCTATGAATTTGCAAATGGACGCGCTTCAACGAGCCGGGTGCATTAACATCTTTCAGGATCAAGAAAGCGGCACTAAAGACGACCGGCCAGGACTTTCCGCTGCACTTCATGCACTCAAGCCAGGCGACACTTTGGTGGTGTGGCGCCTAGACCGCCTTGGCCGATCCGTTCCGCACTTAATTTCGCTGATTTCGGACCTACGCAGCCGTGAGATCGACTTTCGTAGTTTGACCGAATCAATCGACAGCTCAACGCCCGGTGGACGTTTAGTCTTCACCCTTTTTGCCGCGTTGGCTGCATTTGAAGTCGATATCATAAGGAGTCGGACTAGGGCCGGATTGGAAGCCGCTCGCGCTCGGGGCCGCATTGGTGGACGACCGACGAAATTGTCCGAATGTAAACTAGATGCAGCCCTTTCGCTTCTCAATCACCAAAACTTACCCGCAAGCAAGGTCTGCGAGATGTTGAACGTCGGACGTTCGACGCTATATCGCGCTATTCGTGAACGCAAGATGGGCGGCGAAGATGCGAAATAGGCAATCGGTACTCGATGCAATCAAATACGTTATTGAATCGGACCTCGAATTACGCGGTGTTGAGCTCCATGAGTATACTCGATTTAAACGCGATTATTGGTTCAACGATTTCGACTTACTCGAGTTGTATGTGAACTTGGATTTGCGACTTCATATCGATCTGCCAGATCAAGTCGCTGATCAGCTGATAGATCAAGACTGCGAGGTTTCGAAAATTGTCGACGTCTTGATGTATGCGATCGATGCGTATGCCAGCCCACCTCCGGACTGGAAGGTGAAGGCAGCAAAAGATTTGGCAGACCTTCGCTGGTCACGCCGCTCTGAGAAAGGCAAAAAACTGAAGAAGAAACAGCCGTGAATGTTCACGGAACAACAGCCCCTATGGGCAAAGGAGTATCTATGAAAACCGAATCAAGCCAATCTGAGGAAACTCAGAAAAAGTCTAGCCACAGGAAGGGGCGAGATTGGTCCGAAGCCCGTGCGACGGCGATCAAAGCTTTGGGCATTATTGCATCCGCATTTCTTGCGGGGGCCGCGTCAGCGGCCGGCGCACGCACCGTCAACATGGTGGCGAACTCTGGTCGCCGCGGAAGCCATGACGCTGAAAGTGGCGTGGTACAGCTTAATCGCCGGGTGATCTAAGAGTGAGGAGCCAAGGATGGCTGCTTTACTGATCCCAAGCTCCAGTCATCTAGTGATGTTTTGTGGAGAAGGAGAAGAACTTCTTCTTTTTCTACTCAAAAAATCGCGTGGCCCGGTAATTGGTTTTTTTACGTTACATCGAGAGCAAGTGAGCGTCGTAGGCGCTCACTTGCTCTCGACAGAGACATCATAAATCGGGACTGAGGATCTTCACTGTCGGAAGTTGGCCGGTTGAACTGGTGCATTGAATCAAACCAGCATTTTCCAAACGTCGAAGTGCAACGTAGCGCGCCTTCCTCGTTATGCCGAGCTCCCTGATAGGAACATTAGACAGTTTGAATTCGGAAGTTTTGTAAATAAAAGCCAAGTGCCAGATGGCCAATCCGACGTGTAGGGTTTTGCCGGGTAACTTGGCCGCTTGCGACAGCCATCTCCATGGAATGGGACCAGCGATAAACTTCTCTCCCGGCCCATGCCTAGGAAGTTTGGTGCCTTTGGTTGGCCTGATTATGGGGGACTCAATTCCCAGTAAAGCTGGATCGATCAACTGAGACATTTTCAACCAAATAGAATATTAGAAGGTACGGGTGTGGCGGCGGGGTGCAGGTGGTGGGTCATGTCGGTACAACCGACCCTGCGACGTCACTGGCTTCAAGTTCCCCTATTATTTCCCAAACGGCCTTCCACATGTCTGTTCCGCGTTCGTCGGCATATCGGTCTGGCCATCGGATTACGTTTGCGTCGGACCTCAGAGCAAAGCCACCCAAGACAATGGCGCTGGCCCTGGACATTAGCTCCTGAGTCCTCGCAATCTCACGGTCGAGCGTTAAAAGTGGCGCTTCGATAAGAATGGCGTCGTGAACAGGCGCGCAAACCCTCACGCCGGCCTCGGTTGCGAAAATGCACGCCAACCTCAACATCTCGGCCCCGTTAGCTTGCATAGGAAAATTTCGCAAAGATCGTTCATTGGGCCGATCCTGAATGGTAAGACGCCACCCAAACACGGTGAAGATGGAGTTTTTGAGATTTGCGCAATCGACAACGGCATCCGACCATTTCCAGAAGGTGGGATATGTAGAGCGGTGAAGGTGGAGGAGTTCGCGGGCCCTTGCCGGCGACTTACCAATGCGGGCTGCCAGCGAGATTTCCCCCATCCCATACTGCACGGCGAGAACGCATTGTTTGAATTGCTCCCGTGCAGCCTTATGGGATTTCTTGGTGCCCGACTCCGGAACTGCGCCAGCCTGCTTGGCAAAGGCAAGGTAGGGATCGCCCGACAGATATGCGTCCATCATCTTTTCGTCTTTTGATAGTGCTGCCGCAATTCCAAATTCCTGCTGTGACCAATCTATGTATGCCAGGCCATAACCGGGTCGGGGTTGAATTACGCTTCTTACCCAAACTGCCGGGCCAAAGCAAAATTGGGCATTGCTGGGTTGGTTTCGGCCAGTGCGACTCCGGAATGCAGAGAGCATGCACCTGTTTCGTCCGTCAAAACCTACGCTCAAATCCGAAAGCCTCATTTTGGAGATGGATGCGCGTAGCTCGTGTAATGGGGCGATCATCGGATGGGCTTTGGCCATTTCGCGAAAGGTGTCGTCATCCAATGCCAGGCTTCCAGAGCTTAAAACCGGCCAAGGTACATTGTTATTTGCCAAATAATCCGCAAATTTTCTGGCCTTAAACGTCACGCCTTCGTAGACGCCATACCTCGCGTCAATTTTCAAAATCAATTTCTGCCGAATCGGTTCCCAGTAGCGCCTCAGCTTTTCGAGCGATTGCACGTCCACCGGGATGCCCGAAACCTCCATGGACGCAACTGCCTTCATGTATCTGCCCCGTAAGAGTGAGCGATCACCGTCCAACACTGGCTCTATCTTCGATAGGAGTCTTTCAAGTGCGAGAACGTCGCTTTCGCAATAATCTAAAATTTCTTTCTTCTCTTCATTGCTCCACGGCCGTCCGCGGAGAATCAGGTCTCGCATCCGATCCTTTTCGGCGCCGGCCATCGCATCGAGTCCGAAGTAAGCCAGTGCACCGAGGAGGCCACTGCCGCACGGAAGACTTAGTCCGTTGGTGAGAACGCGAAACTCAGTGAAAAGGTCCAACACGTTTTGTGGCATCTCCCAACCGAGGCTCAAATGGCAGGACATTTCCGCGCTGGCGTAATAGGCTACTATCAAAGAATCCATACCGATTTCGAAGGGGGGACGAACCGCCCCAAGCAGTTCGTCCTCCCAAAGTTTAATAGTTTTCCCAGTGTGTAGTTCTCGAGCGACCATGCACACCACTTTTGGCGCATCCCCAGGTCCACCGCGAAACTCAAAATCTACAAACCAAACCGTTTTAAATCGTTCCCGCATGTTACACCTCACCCAACAGGCGCCGGATTACCGGATGTTCCATTGTGTCGATCACCTTCCCCTTGAAGGCTATATTGACGATCTCCTTAAAGGTGATGTCTGGCCATTGCGGATCAGCAATATTGCCTGGAGCCGGCGTTAGTTCGTATGCGCCGAGAGCTATGTTTGACGAAACTTTGATCCATCGCTCCTGGGCCATAAGTGCGCCCTCCATCGCCGTGCGGTTCCATTCGTCGATCCTTCCGTCAGGACCTGGCGGCCGGATTGGCCAAACGCTCAGAATGTTCTGCCGATTGAGGGTAACGAAAAGCACCTTAGCGACCATGTCGCCTGGCAGCCTGTCCAAGAGCGTCTGCCACAGTTGCGGCTGGACCAAATATGAATCCCTGAAATCCTTGTCCTCCATTACATAAGTTAGAAGTCGATTCTCTTCACCCGGCTTTACCCGAATGAACTCCTGTCGATGCGGCTTGCGGACCGGCACCGAGGTGATCAACTTTTTGACTGCGGCCATCGCAATAAAATCTTGTGAGAGCTTTATGCTCGTGAGATCGATCTCTGCGCCGCCAGCGCCAACGGCCATCTCGGTTGCGACAGCTAAGTTGCTTTCAGCTTCGTGAGTCATTTTTTCCTCACTTTCTTGTCGGTCCCAACTTTTGCTTCGGGTACCTCGTGGCGGCCGAGCCACTTTTCCAATTCGTCTCGCTTAAACCTCACCAACCTCCCGCCGAGGCGAATGTGCGGGATCGCCCGACGGTGCACGAGCGTATAAAGCGTTCCCTTTACGATGCCAGTGAACGATTCCGTCTGGTCGTAGTCGAGAATCTGCGTCTGTTCTTTCATACGGTTGCTCCTTTCCAATCTGTTTGGACTTGAAGGAAAAGAGCAACACGCCTTACTCGAAAAATATTCGATAGATTTTAGACTGATTTTCTCGTTAATTCGGATTCATCGAGTTAGCGGGAGCTCGATTAGTTTTCCCGTCTGATCAGGCGGTGTAAATTCGAGCCGGGCATAGTCCGCCTGAAACGCGGTAGGGCTAAGATGGCTGTATCTCTGTGTCATGTCCTGGCTTTTATGTCCTAAGATTCTTTGAAGTTTGAAGATGTCTCCGCCACCCATCATCCAGTGACTCGCGAAACTGTGGCGCAAGTCGTGGAAGCGTATGTAGTGTTTGGATTTGCCCGTGCCGCGCGGGAATCCGGCGCGGTCAAGCACGCGGTGAAGAACCTCTTGAAACACCCGCGACGACGGCTGGTGCATGCGACCCTGTTCGTTTGGGAAAAGAATTTCCAATGGGTTCTCCAGCATCCACTCTCTGAGCGGTTGCAATAGTGAGTTGAGGATCGGGACACGCCTAATCTCTTCGGATTTCGTCGGATTTGTGAAACTTCGTTGAACAGTTAGGATCCGGTTGTCGAAGTCGACGTCGAAGCGCTTTAGGCCGGCGAGTTCTCCGGCGCGCATACCGGTGCTGATTGCAGTCAGGAATAACATAAATGTCGACCGGTTTTCCGTGACGGCAGCGTACAAGAACCGTTTAATTTCGTCGTTTGTTCTCAAGAACTGGTAGTCCGATGCGTTCTTGGGAATCCGCGGTTTTTTGATTTCGGGTATTTCGCGTACCCAATTCATCTCTCTCGCCATGCGAAGCATGGAGATTAGAAGCGTAAGATGATTGCTTAGCGTTTTCGGCTTCAGGTTAGGCCGGTCAATCCGGTAGCGGTCGACGGCGGCCAAATCCACTTCGTGAATTTTAAGGTTACCCAGCGCGGGCCTTAGATGGGCGTTAATAATGCTGACGTCGTCCGCGCGGTTGCGCTTGAGGGGCGTTTTGTAGGTGAGTTGGTAGTCGCAGAGGTCGCCGAAAGTTCTTGGTGCTGTGGTGCCACCGCGCCTTGAAAACTTGGATTTGTTCGTCTCGAATTGGTGTTGAAATTCTCGCAAAGCACGCATGGCTTCTTCGCGGGTGTCGTAACTGTAGTAGCGGCGACACCCATGCTCATCGATGGGGCGAATGCGCCAGCGGTCTCCGTGTTTTTGCGGTTTGATCAGTCTCGCCATACGCGCCAGTCTTCGGCCGAAAAGCGAAAGGCGTCTTCCCCAGTTTTTGTGTGAAAAACTTAGGGATTTTTCTCATTTCCGGAAGGTGTGGGCTGAATCGTATGGTCCACCGTGTGGTCCAAGCGCCTGGTCTTGCTTGGATCTCAATATCCAACTTTCCGTTTTCATTTCAGAAAATTGGTTGCGGGGGCCGGATTTGAACCGACGACCTTCGGGTTATGAGCCCGGGTTTCGCAAAAGTGTCAGTCCCCGATAGGTTTCAATAGAACCATTTTTCATAATCATGGCAAGCATTTGTGAGCGCGACTTCAAGCGGACATTTTTGCCTTAATGCGGAGTATTACTGCATGAGGTGTGACATAGGTGTGACATGAACCGCAGTTTTTTAGGGAGGTATCAAATGATTGGACCGATTCGCTTTGTCTTCACGGTTTGGTGGTTTGCCATTGGGCTCGCCGTCTTTGGCAATCTCAAAGAATGTACGCTTGTCATGGCCGGGATGGCTGCCAAAAGTCAGCAGGCCGAGGCCTATTCAATGGGGAAGTGGAATAGAAAGCTGGTGGGCAATGGCCATTAAGACCCCGGCGTTTCGTCATAATAAAATCATTGACTTTTGGTATCCACTTGGATACCATGCAAAGGAGTGGCTGTGGCACCTAAAGAGCTTCGCATCTATGAGACCGCCGATGGTAAACGGCCATTCGATGAATGGCTGGACCGCCTTCGCGATAAGATAACGGTCGCCCGCGTTGCCTCTCGGCTCAACCGGGTTGCGCTGGGCAATTTTGGCGACGCCAAGTCGGTCGGCAACGGAGTCAGTGAGCTTAGGCTCGACTTCGGAAGTGGTTATCGCGTTTATTTCTCTCTGGAGGGCGACGCGATTGTTTTGCTTTTGTGTGGTGGCGACAAGAGTTCACAGGACAAGGATATCCGTACCGCGAAGACATATCTTGATGACTATAGGAGGAGAGGCCGTGGCAAAAAAAAGTAGTTCCTATCACGACGGACTTATCAAGCGATTGAAGAGCGACCCTGAATTTCAGGTTGAATATTTGAAGTCTTCTCTCGAAGAGAATGCCGATATGCCAGAGGCGATTCTTATGGCGTTGAGAGATATCGCTGAGGCCCGTGGCTTTGAGGAATTGGCAGAGGCTGCGCATCTAAGTCAGAAAAGCCTCTACAAAATCCTGTCGGAAACCAAGGACGCCAAGCCCCGTTTTGAAACAATTGTGAAGCTACTCGATGCTCTCGGCCTTCGGCTGACCGTCGAGCAGAAGCCTCACGCATCGTAAGACTCAGTTTAAAATTAGGCACAGTTAATTCCTTCAAAGACGAGGAGTTTTCTATGTTGAATAAGCGAGTGGCGTGCTATGCGCGCGTGAGTACGGCAGATCAGTCGACCGGACTTGAATCTCAGGTCCGTGTCCTTAAGCAATATTGCGAAAGCAACGGTATTGAGTCGGTGGAATTTTTCACTGATGAAGGTATTAGTGGCACCAAAGCCAGCAGGCCCGCACTAGACCGTCTTATGGCGGCGGTCGATAACGACGAAATTTCATCTGTAGTGGTGTACTCATTCTCACGTTTTGCGAGGAGCACAACTCATCTGCTTCAGGCGCTTCAGACTTTTAAGAAAAAGAATGTTCACTTCGTCAGCATCACTGAGAAAATCGACACCAACAGTGCCGTGGGAGTTGCCATCTTTTCGATTTTAGCGGCCATTTCTCAGCTCGAACGTGATCTTATTGCCGACGGTATAGAAAACAGCAGCTGCTCCTGATTGCCAAAGCAATCAGGAGCCCGGTTAAATTGGACTTACCATTTTTGAGCTGCCTTCCGGTCTGGGCGACAATTCCATCCGTTACGGCCAGCGGGACCCTTTTGAAGCGCCCGCTATCGATGCCGGACAAGGTTTTATGAACATCGATTGCCTGGGGTAGGGAGGGCTGAGGGCCCCGAAAACCTTAAAACGGCCCTTTCTGACCATTTTGAGCGCAATGGACCCGAACCCAGGCCTCTAAAGGGATTCTTTAGCTTCAGAGGGATTGGGTTTTAGTGCGCTAATTGAGTGAGAAAGTCCATTGCTGTATGCTTCCACTCATTTGGCCCTTCGGAGCAAAACCGAATTGAATGGCGACGGATCTCTCGCTCAACACTTGCAATCCAGGTGTCAAAACCATGTTATCACCGCCGTTGATGAGTACTCCATCGCCCCCGTCGAAGGGGGTGAAGTTCAATCCGTCATCCGATACGTAAAGCACGATTTTGAGTAAGTCGGGAGTGTTGGCCGCTAGCCAGAATCGCCCAAAAGCGTGTTGGATGTTCACGTTTGTCAAATTCAGAGAACCGCCATGGACGTTTTTGATCTCATTCGTGCCAATCATTCTCCAACCGTTGATGTCGAGCCTCGAACGTAACACGCGCGGGGCAAGCGGAGTGGTGGGCTCGCCATCGCCATTGAGGTGACAATCAATAAAGTTGCAGCCTGCGCCAGTATGATAGTAGACCCAAACTTCGCCGTTGTTCAGAATCGCCGAAGGAGCCCAGGCTCCACTGAGATCAATGCCATTGTTTTGCCCGATAACTATGCCTCCATCCGTCCAAGTTCTGCCACCATCGGAGCTCGCCGCGAATCCGACTTGATTGTAAGACACGATTTGGGCGAGGTTGGCCGTGAACTGGTTTGGAAGGCCGGTGTAGTACATGTACTCCCAATTCACGTCGGACCGATGCACGATACTTGGGTCGTTCGCGTGATAGCCGGGAACGTAACCCTCAACGTGATCTGCGTTGGTCCATTGCACGGGTGTCGGCGCCTGCCAACTTCCATTGACGAGTTGGCTCACGTAAAGTCGATCATCCCGTCTGGAATGATCGGCCTCGCCAAGCCATCCGCCCATAAAAAGTTTGTCGTTCAATTGCTCGGGCGCATAGACATTCAGAAGCCCAGCGAGCAAAGTCTGCATGGAAAAAATAGAGGAGGATTGAAAAGGCGGAGGCACTGTCGTGTTGAGCGAAATGGAATCGGCGCTACTTGCCAGAGTCAAATCGTCCACACTTCCCTCGGAAGACGAACCGCCGATTGCGCGCTGTTTCGACACAAAACCTGAACAGCCCGTCAGCATGGCAACGGCCAGCATCATTGTGAGACACTTCATAAGCCCTCCCTCGCTATCAATGCAATGCAAACGAGGGACCCGTTCATTTCGACGGAGTATTAAGTCACCTGTCGACTGTGCCAAAGACGACCAAAGGCTATGCATACTATTCTGAGACGATACCGAGTTGGGTCAAATTAAAGGCGACCCCACTGGTGACTGCCTGTTTTTTTTCGCACAGACTGTGGAAAGGCGGAAAGACGCACGGTCGAGGTTATCAACCTTAATTCCTATCTTCTGCGCCTGCAGATGAACGATCCCAAAGTGAACGCGGGCACGCGCTTTTGCAACGGAATGAAGGCGCAGATCTACAAGGGGCTTCAGCGTTACCGCGATAAAGGTTTCGCCGGCGATGCGGCCTTCGACCGCGTCATCGACGATGCCCGTAAAAACCGGGGCAAGAAGCGACCGCCGGCGTCTTATTGTTTGACCTCCATGGAGTACTCTTACGATCCCAAAGGGGAGTTGGTGTTGAGACTGCAAACGGAGAAGCTCAACGAAAGGTTCACAGCCACGGATTCACCCAAAGTTCATGCAGAGTACCGCATTCCGAAAGATCAGGGATTCTTCGCCAAAATATTCAAGCCCGGGAGCGGACTCGATCATGAATCACGCGAATGTCTCACCAAACCGCCAGTCGATGATATACAGAATTGCAAATGGACGAGTGGACAAGGATGCCGTGGTGAAGTCACCTGCGACGGGCTTTCGGCCGAGCGTGGAGCTTTCGCCCAAGTGCGCGCCCATGTAGATTGCTCCAAACTCGCCAACATCTCAGGGATTGGAAACGCTGCCGAAAACTGCCGCCAGGCGCGGCCGGACGATCTTAAGTTTTGCGTGTCCGACACAGGGACGGATTTTCACATTTCGCACGTTCAAGGCAGCGCCGCTACGGGGGCGGCGGATAGCAACCGATGATTCGTTTGTTAAGATCTGACAGCGTCCCACAATCCCTACTCAAACGGCCGCTTCGCGAGCGGGAACGTACAGGCCACGTGTCCGACTCCCGGTCGTGTCGTCCGGTAAAGCGAGCATTCTGAACTCCATGTCCCAGTAACCGCGCGCTCTGGGCCGCCCCCGGGATTGCAAGCCTACAGGCGATGTCTCCAGCCCGGCCACTTAGGGCCTACACCTACCAACGCCACCAGCCTGAACACACAGTCCTTTACAAAATCGTGCAGGAGAACCTCGAGACCTTCTTGAAGGCCGCTCAAGAGGAGTGCGGCCGCCCACTGCCGGACTTTGTAGATAAGGAGTTCAGGGAGTACCTCAAGTGCGGGATCCTCGCCCACGGGTTTCTAAGGGCCAAATGCGAGTCGTGCAATAACGAACACCTGGCCGCGTTTAGCTGTAAGCGCCGGGGATTTTGCCCCAGCTGTGGCGGACGGCGCATGTCGGAGAGCGCCATCCACCTGGTCGATGAAGTGCTGCCCATCAAGCCCATCCGCCAATGGGTCATCAGCTTCCCCATCCAAATCAGGCTGCTCCTCGCAGTCCGGCCCAAGATCATGAGTGAAGTGCTAAATATCGTGACGAGCACCATCTCCGGACACCTGTGCAAAAAAGCAGGCTTCAAAAAATCCCAAGCCAAGGCCGGTGTTGTAACGCTAATCCAGCGCTTTGGCGGCTCGATCAATCTCAACATCCACTTCCACCAACTCTATCTCGACGGCGTGTATGAACTCGATGACGAAGGCAGGCCAAGTGCATGGCACATGACCAAGGCGCCAACAAAGCCTGAACTGCATGCCGTTCTAAATAAAATCATCCAGCACATCACCAAGCTTCTCGAAAAAAAGGGAATTATCAAATGCGATGAAGAGGACCACTTACAAATCAACCTCGAGGAAGACGATGCCTTGGCCAGACTCCAAGCGGGAGCCGCCACTTACAGGTTTACCATCGGGCCCAATAAGGGCAAAAAGGCTCTCACGCTTAAGACCGTGCAGGAGTTTGATCACAACTCTCAAACAGGACTGGTCGCCGCCAACTCCGGCTTCTCACTCCACGCCGGAGTTGCAATGGCAGGTCAAGAGCGCGACAAAATCGAAAAACTTTGCCGCTACATCGCAAGGCCGGCAGTCGCCCTCGAGCGACTTCACCTAAACCAACGGGGTCAAGTCGTCTACGTACTCAAAAAACCATACTCCGACGGCACCACCCATATCGTGATGACCCATCTCGAGCTCCTCGAACGATTGGCGGCCATCGTACCGAGGCCCCGAGTCCACCTCACCCGATTCGCCGGCGTCTTTGCGCCGCACTTTAAGCACCGAGCCATGGTGGTCCCAAAGCCCAGGGCCGAGCAGCTTGAGCTGAAGGCCGATGAT
>JAYQON010000038.1:20831-24464 GCA_038144835.1 Bdellovibrionales bacterium | reverse complement strand
ACATCCGGCGGCCCGGACGTTTAAGAATTTAAGCCGATAGAATTCGTAAGTTGTGATTTTTTGCGTAAAGCGCCAGAGGTTCGCTTAGCCCACGCAAGGTTTTGGTTGTGCAACAAGTTCGACGAAAGTGCCGATTTATGGTCGCGCGAGCCATCTAGCGTGAAAATCTATGCCCGCAAAGGCCAGCCAGTTTTAAGTGCCCCTTATTTCACCACAAACAACTCTACCGCCGGCATTCCCAGCAGGTTGAGACTTGTAATCATCATGCTTCTCATGAATCACTATGGCTGTTCCACCGGCCTGTAAAAGGGAACTCTTTCCTCGCCCCAACGTAACCGATGTATTTATAACCTCCACACGAGCACGACCATCATTACCTACTAAAATATTGGGCATATCGCCCGCATGAGGCCCCCCCACCTGATCAAAACCGTGCTTACTCTCTGCGGGGGAAAAATGTCCACCAGCGGACTCAAATTTAGGCCCCTGACAAATACCTTTTTCATGAAAATGAAATGCGTGCTCGCCGGGCGTCAAACCCTTAACATCGATCAAAATTTTTACCCCATTAATTAACGGGGTAAGAGTCGCAGTCCCCGCCTGTTTGCCCTCGGTATCCCTCAAAATCACATTGATCGGTTTGGGCATGGTGGCATGAACACAAAAACTTAAAGCTAGGATCAAAAAATGCATACTGTCTCCAACCTTTACTTAAAGTCCAATTATACGCACGAAATCTCCGCAAGTCTGCCAAAGCGCAGAGGGTCATTCGCCCCAAAATTTCGCAAGGGTTTCAAATTTGCAGGGAGATTTTTAAGAAACGTGATTTGGGAGGGTAATCCTTGGACCTACAAAGCTTACTTAAGACAAATAAAACGCGCGCCAGTCATAACCTTTACATTCAAGACAGCATTCAAGAGTGCCTCGAGACCTACCAGTCATCTCTTGATACTCTACAATACTGCATACAGAAGAGGGATCCAGATTACTCAGACCCCCAACTACTCAAACTCCTTCAAAGTACAGCGGAAATCACCCTGGCCAGTGCGCGCCTAATGCTATTACAGTCTCCATTTCAATCTCATTTATGCGCCATATCAGCAGCGGTCTGCCAAGAATGTTCTAAATACTGTGACCAATTTGAAGATAAAATCCTTCAAGACTGCGCCGAAGCCTGCAGGGATTGTTCAGAAGCCTGTCTGCGGTTAACAGAATAACGTTGAGTCATCGATTTTATAAAGTTGGTCATCTTTACGAACGTAATGCACCCCTTTGGCCAAAATCGCATGCTCTCGACATTCATAAACCGTTATCCCCAGGCTCAGAATCTTTTCACACCTCAGAAAAGTTCCTTCCCCAAGCTCAATCTTCCTGGAGTCGTACACCACTATTTTTTCGCCTGTATTTAAATGCATTAAGGCACCACCAGAAAAACCATCACCCAACCCACTCAAGATTGCCAAACGATAGACACCACGCCAATCTTTCATTAAAGAAAAGACATGCCAAAAGAACTTTTAAAACTATTAGCCGGCTTTAGACGGTTTAGAGATAAATATTTCGCACCTGAGAACAGTGTGTATCGCAAACTATCTCAAGGACAGCGCCCAAAAACTTTAGTCATTGGTTGCAGCGACTCTCGCGTTGATCCTTCATTGATCACTACCGCATCTCCTGGAGAGCTCTTTGTTGTGCGTAATGTTGCCAACTTAGTTCCCCCTTTTGAGACGGGTGGAGGTCTTCATGGTATTAGTGCGGCCATCGAGTTTGCCGTCGTTAACCTTCGAGTAGAAAATATTGTCGTATTAGGTCACCGCCAATGCGGAGGCATTCGAGCTCTTGTCACACTCAATGAAAGCACTCCAAAAAGTTTTGTAACTCAATGGGTGAAAATTGCCATGCCTGCTCGTCAAAAAATATTTAAGCTTTTTCCCTCAGAAAGCGAGGATAGCTTGTGTGCCCTCTGTGAGCGCGAGGCGATTAAAGTTTCTCTGCTCAATTTACAAACTTTTCCGTTCGTTCAACAAGCTATGAAAGAAAGTCAATTACGCTTGGTAGGAGCTTATTTCGATCTTGAATCAGGCGAACTTCAGGAGCTCAACCAGTTTACAGGCGAGTTCCACTCGATTGAGTTCAACTCAAAAGCGGCGACCGAAAAATACTTGCCCACTGACTAAGCTCGAAGAAAGTTGGGTGTCTTGAACCCTTGCCCATAGGGAGTCCACAAGAATTTTTACTCCGGCGACATAATCAGTATAGTTCCAACCTCCGGCTAAGTTTACATTTAACTTTGCTGCGAAGCTGCCAACTTCTGATTCTCCACCATCTCCACGCCTCAATCTCTGCAACTGAAAGCCTGGTCCCCAAGCTCCTTGAAAGGTCAGGAATCGATGTCCGTAAATGTAGGTGTAGCCATAGCCAACGGCAATTCCAGAGGTATCAAAACGCCCAGAGGCCACATTTGGTAAAGACGAAAGCATATTGGAACTAGATCCAAGTATAAAAATTTGTCCCAAAGCTATTTCAAAGTGAGTAAAAAACGGATTTACCAGCCAACTTCCTCCGCTCTTCAATTGAAATTCTTGTTGATCAAAAGCGGCTCGCAGAGAATAGGATTTCGGATTAAACACGTAGTAAAGATTCAATCCAGTATTCAAAACCCTCGTATCTGGCAGCTGAGGATATCGATCTGGTTTTCTAACACTCAATTCAGTAAACGGACTACTAACATAAAATCCCTGAATGCGCTGATAAAAAATATCATAGGCAAACTGTCGCCAGTAACTATTAAAGATGAAATTTTCTTGAACTGAATCACCACGACGATATTTTTCAAGCTCAGGAATTGGAAGTGAAAAAGTGATCATTGCCCCAAATTCACGGTACACCAATCGCGGCCCCAACCGAGGTGCAAAATTAGGCACATAAGCTACTCCATCCACCGCTGGTGCACCTAAATAAAAGCTATACAATGGTAATTCTAATACAGCTTCCACTAACCATGGATGCTCGATCTTTTTAAACGGTATATCGAGTTCAACTTCTGGATCTTCATTAATCTCAGAAGCGAAAATCTGACATGACAACAATAAAAGCGCTACAATCTTCCCCACACCATAATTTGCAATGTTTGAGATTTGCCGCCAATCAGTTTTACTACAGGCATCTGTATAACCCGACCAGGAAAAAAGCTTATTCCTGGACCCTTGCAAAGACGGGTAAAGTCCCACCAGCCAATCACATCGCCATCGCGCAAAATGAGCAAGGCTTGAACCGTATATGGAATGCTCACACCACTAAACGAAGGATCAAATGCAACCGAGAAGCGCAAGATCGTGGGATCCTGCTGATCCACAGTGCCTTCAAAGTAAACTTTTGTCTCAAAGGACTCGTTAGCCCTCTGGGCTATGAGAGGATAACGGAATTTGTGCGAAACCCCTGGTTGAATGACTTCGACTGTCTGCAAGGCCGTATGTTCTGAAAGACAGGACCTTTGTCCATGGGTTGTGCTCGAGTACACCATTACTAGGCCCAAAATTCCCATCCAAACTCTGATCATGGTCTAGCCATCGGGTTCGCCCAGATACGACTTTAGACAAGCTTACTAATTTCGCTAAATACGCGACATAGGTC